>NZ_SYUT01000035.1:0-1204 GCF_005146325.1 Vibrio genomosp. F6
TTTTTGTGGGGTACACCAATTTATAGGTCAAAACACAGTATAAGGATAGAAAATGAAGTTTAAGTTGGCGCTTTTAACTAGCGCTATATTTATCAGTGGTTGCGGTTCGATGGACTTACGTCATACCGTTGACATATCAGAGATGCAAACATTTATTGAATTCAATGTTAACGATGAGTTATCAGTTAATAATATCCAAATAAATAAAGACAAAATCGTGATTGTGGAATTAGCTGGCTTAACTGTTACGAGTAATAAGAAAGAGCTCACTGATACTGTTATTGAACTTACTAAGCAGGAATTAGTGAAGCGAAACGCAAAAATTAGTACAAGCGCTAAGAAGGGGTTAAATTTATCTATAGAGAAGCTTGTTTGTAAATTGCCACCAAACTCTTTTTCTGTTGGTTGTGACACGTTGCTTAAATTAAGAACAAATTCTGGTTATGAAGCCATATATCCAGCGTTTGCAGAGGATATCGATACAAATGAAGCGAGTAGCTTTTCTTTAGCCAACTCGGTTGCAGCAATGTTTCGAGATCCAAATGTTGTTGATTATTTGACTGCAAAATAAATATAACAAGCAATTTAAGCTGACAGCCAACGCGCGGCATTTTCAGTTCCAATTAGTTTGGGTGAAATCGGTGCGTTGCTTTAGGTTCAGGTTTGCGTTGGTCTGCAACTTAATTGGGCGTTATGTGCTAGGAGATAATAAGGAACATTATGAACTCTACACTGAGTATTCCAACAGATAATCCCTACAAATTGATGGCTATAATTGGCTCAGTGATATTTATCACCAGCCTTTATTTTCTTGGGTATCAAACATATCGTTTTAATGACTCGGTTTTTGAGTCGTTGGAGAAAATTTCGATAGTTTCATCTAATACTGAGCTTTCTGAGCCTGACAAAGAATTTCGTATTTCGATTGAAGAGCGTAAAATTGAAATAATTAAGAAAGACCGTAGGTTTTTACCTTACGGCTGCGCCCTTTTCTCAGTTATAGGGTTGTTTCTTGGCTTTTTTGGTTTTCGTCATTGGCTGCTTGAAATATATCCTGATGAAACGGCTATACGAAAAGCACAACTAAAAAACTTGCAATTGTCTAATCTAGAAAGGTCTCGTATCAACATAAAAAAACGCACATAACAAACAATTTAAGAGTGACTCCTAACGCTTGGCGATTTCACTTCGATTTGAAATTTGT
>NZ_SYUT01000035.1:1930-3402 GCF_005146325.1 Vibrio genomosp. F6
GTGTTTACGGTGCAATGGTTTAGGTTAGGTGTAATAGCGTTGTCGCACCTTAATTGGGCGTTAGGTTTAAGGAGTTGTTATCAACAGATTACTAGTGTTGGCAGGGGTGTTTGTCGCATTTATCACAAATGGCACCCCTGTAAGTTCAGAATATTGCTCTGAGACAGTTATTCAATTAAACAGATTGGAAGCAGGTCAAATGGTTAGAGTTCAACAAGGGGAGTTAAGGGTCAATGTCTACAGACGGAGTGAGATAGAAATTGCTAAGGCAAAGAAACATGTTGGTGGCAGTTTCGATGAACGATACCCCTCTTGGTGGCCTAAAGATAAATACCCACTTAACTATTTTTCCGTAGCAGAGCGTTCAGTTGTTCCAGAGTATTTTGTTTTTTGGGACCGCAGCCCTATTAATGGAGCGATAATAACTCTGATTAATCCAGAATGGTACGATGAATCAGAAGATCTGAGTTATCTAGGCGATGAGTGGCAATCTGGCCTTATCGACTACGAAAATCAAGTGTACTACGACACGACAGGTAGGCCCGTTAAGTGGGGAGCGAAATCAAAAGGTTTGGAGTTGTCAAAACTGCCATTGCTTATTCCTAACCATAAATATGACAAAAAAACAGGAAGCGTTCGACTCCTTTGCCAATAAACCTAACAAAGCATTTAAGAGTGACTCCCAACGCGTGGCGAGTTTACTCTGATTTGAATTTTGTGTTTATAGCGCAATGGTTTAGCTTGGGTGTTACAGCGTTGTCGCACCTTAATGCGGCGTTATATTTTATTTGAAATCAGCGTCTTAAAATCAATGTGAAGTAGGTGATTTGTCGGTTTCTCAGGCTGTCATTTTCAGCTACTTTCAGCAGCCAAATATCGAGGTCTTAAGGTTCTAGATATCTTTAGCCGTAAAACATGCCAAGGTTCGTGGGTGCTTCATTTTGGATTTGAGCAGCGCCGTTTGGACGTGTAATTGGCTCAAAGTCGCTTCAATGATAGCTGCCTTTTTGGTTTTGAAATCGCTACCAAATCGGAAGGTTTCAGCTTTCTTGTTCGTCTGGGTTTAAAGATGAATACCTGATTTTCCTGGCATCGAATTGGTTTGCTGTTTTCTGGCGTCACTTTCAATTTCAGCGTGTGAGCTGAGTTAGAAATCCAAGTCAGTATCGTAATTCTTTATCAATGAAATCAGTCGATTGTTGTAAAATATAACAAGCAATTCAAGCTGACAGCCAACGCGCGGCATTTTCAGCTCCAAATGGTTTGGGTGTAATCGGTGCGTTGCTCTAGGTTCAGGTTTGCGTTGGTCTGCAACTTAATTGGGCGTTAGCTTAAGTTCTATTCCGACGGTAGGTTCTGCTTTAATTCTAGTAACATTAAATATGCGCTTTCACCTGACATATCGTAAGGGCTGAATTGGTCAGAGCCTGAAAATTGTAAGTTAAGTAATGCAGTTAAGTGAGATTGAGGAA
>NZ_SYUT01000036.1:0-1680 GCF_005146325.1 Vibrio genomosp. F6
CCTATTATCCATACAAACATTTAAGAGTGACTCCCAACGCGTGGCGAGTTTACTCCGATTTGAAATTTGTGTTTACGGTGCAATGGTTTAGCTTGGGTGTCATAGCGTTGTCGCACCTTAATTGGGCGTTATACGACGTACGGTGTGAAAAGTCGTTGCATATCATTTTCTTATGTTTAACAATGCGTCTAATCGTTTGTGGAAATATTTCTCTAACTCTTTAACCCAAACGAGGAAGTGGTATGTTTCAAATATCTGACTTTTCAATAGTTAATGGTCGATTGACGGTCAAAAAGGATAGTTATGCTCTTAGCCAGATTAAGAGCGTTAAAGTTGTTGAAAATAAGGTGTCTTCGCACTTAATTAAAGCAACTGTTACTTCAGCTATAGTTTCAAGTATTTTGTGGTTGTTCGAGCCATTTTCTACTCCTTGGGGCTTTAGTATCAATGCTGGTTTAGTTGCTTTACTATTTACGTTCCCAGTTGTTTTATTCCTTTCTATCGTTCGCTCAAAGTACCAACTTCAAGTTGAATTTGAGCATCAAGATGAGGTTGGTCTCCAATGGATAACGGTTGCTAGCGGTAGAGCGGATCAAGAATTAACAGCGTTAAAACGAGTTGAGCAGGACTTGGCGCGTGATATCGTATAACAAACAATTTAAGAGTGACTCCTAACGCTTGCCGATTTCACTCCGATTTGAAATTTGTGTTTACGGTGCAATGGTTTAGCTTGGGTTTTATAGCGTTGTCGCACCTTAATTGGGCGTTATGTGCTCGGAGGGAGTTATGAAATATAGGCAACATTTAGAAAGCCTAGTGTCTGGTATGTTAGTAGTTCAATCAGCTTATATTCTAGCGTGTGCCACCAAATTGGTAGAAGTTAGTTTGATCCAATTAGTACCTTTGTCATTTTCTGTGATTTCATTGGGGTCGTTACTTGTTCACCGTGTCTTTTATACATATTTTGAAAAACAAGAAGCATTGGCTAGCCTTTTCGCAATTGGTCTGGTGAGTGGGTGTATTGCTTATGTATTTATATTAGCAACTATTCATCTTTGGCTGATGCTAGTTGTTCTGGTTACAATTCTTATGGCATCATTTGCCATAAAAAATGACTTCGAAAAAGAAAGATCTGGCTACATTCATTATCGGAAGCGTTACTACAACCAAAAAGGGCGCACATAACAAACAATTCAACCTGACTTGCAACGCGTGGCATTTTTACTTCTAATCAGGTTTAGTGATTATGGCGCAATGCAGAACCACTGTATTGCGTTGCTGCGCAAGTTAATTGGGCGTTATATTGCATAAGATTCAAAGGGTTAAATTATCCGTTTATCTTTGTTCTGCGTTCGAGCTACACATCTGTTCGTTTCGTGAAAGTTGCCATCAAAATGACCATCGCACGTAGAAAGTGCGTCGGTTAATTAGCTGCAACGTCACGCAAGTCTCCTCGTTAGTAAGTTTGCTGGCTCAAGTTCATTTTGCGCGGCTTCTTTTTTGTGGGAACTTCATTGAAAGTTGTGGCTTCAGCGCACTTTGCTGTCAGGTTTCTCGCTCGAATTCTTTGTCATTTAGGCTAATCGAATGACTCCAATTTCAACTCATTTCGCTTCTTAGCCAAGTGCGTTTTGTTGTCTATGATTGAGTTTCGAACTATCCATTTTACTTCTGAGTTCA
>NZ_SYUT01000036.1:2488-5638 GCF_005146325.1 Vibrio genomosp. F6
CCTTGGCGCTAAACTTGGCTCTGTCGTGCGGGCAATATAACAAACAATTTAAGAGTGACTCCCAACGCGTGGCGGTTTCACTCCGGTTTGAATTTTGTGTTTACGGTGCAATGGTTTAGCTTGGGTGTTATAGCGTTGTCGCACCTTAATTGGGCGTTACACGAGCAGGAGGCTAAATGGAACGTGGTATTATTATTACTCCAAATTATTCAGTTTTGAATAATGGTCATGGTTTACAAATGAAGGGTTCTGTTGAGCCTATAAACTTAAGAAATTATTTGCTTTTTTGGGATAAAATCGATTATCCAACAAATAATATGATCCATATTGGTGGCGGTCAGGATGTTGATTTTTTAATCCAAGAAGGTATCGCGAAGTCAACTGACGTTAGATTCAGAGAGTTGCGAGGTGACCAAAATGGATTATTGCCTTTAGCTACACAAATGGCAGCTTATGAAGAAAATAGTAAAATTGAAAGTGAAGAGTGGAGTATCGCACAGCCTACGAGTCAGCTAATTATTCCTAATCAGTATGCAAGAAAACAGGGGTGTTTGGAGTTCGAATTGTATAACGCTATTCAAGTCCCTACCGGCGATGTCCCTTTACCTGAAGTAGTCGAATTTAAAAATAAAAGATTACCAGAACTTCTAGCTTTACGTGATGCGATGGATTCAATTGTCGACAATGTAGTTGGCAGTCAAGATATACCAAAACGTAAAAATAAAGCAATTAGTAAGCTTCACCGTGATTTAAATGATTTTAATCGTGTAATGAAAGAAACTGGATTTCAGAGAGTTAAGCGCTCGTTAACAGCTGTCGCTACAGATCCGTGGTTTGGTGTAAGCAATGCAATGATGTTAGGTAATAACTATTTACCCGAAAATTATCAACCATATATGCAAGGTTTGAATGTTGCAGCTTTAGGTGCTTGTGCGGTTAAATTTAGCTATCGGGAATTAAGCGTGGGAAAAAATATCCCAGCTGAATACAAGCATTTTGCATACCTATCGAGTATTCAGAAAGAGCTCGTATAACAAACAATTTAAGAGGGATTCTCAACGCTTGGCACTTTTGCTTCTACTTCAAGTTTAGTGTTTATGGCACAATGCTTTAAGTTGGGTGGAGGCGTTGTTCACCCCTTAATTGGGCGTTAGGCGGTTATCAGCTATTCAGTCCATATTAGAAAATAGGAAAAGTAATGGAATATAGTAATCAGTTTGAATATGCAGGTTTTTGAGTAAGATTGGGAGCGGCTTTAATAGATACAATTTTATTTCTTATGTTGACCATGCCACTACTATATTGGATATATGGTAATTACTACTTCGAATCTGAAAGCTTCATTCTGGGTGGCTGGGACCTTTTACTTAATTGGCTGTTTCCATTCATAGCCACAGTTCTATTTTGGGTATATCGCTCTGCGACACCTGGTAAAATTGCGTTAAAGTTGAAAGTTGTGGATGCGAAAACTGGTGAAGCACTTTCAACGAGTAAATCAATTCTTAGGTATGTTGCATATTACGTTAGTACCATTCCCCTGTGTTTGGGTTTTATCTGGGTAGCTTTCAACGGTAAAAAACAAGGTTGGCACGACATGATTGCCAGTACTGTAGTAATTCGCCCTAAAGATCGTGGTGTCGAGGCTGTAGAGTTCGAAAAACGCGCCTAACAAAGCGTTTAAGACGGATTCCCAACGCTTGGCATTTTCAGATTTCTTCGGTTTAAGTGTTTATGTCACAATGGTTTAGGTAGGGTGGTCTGCGTTGCTCACCACTTAACGCGGCGTTAGGCTTTTCAATGAAATATGGAGTAAATATGACAGAGTTGGTTGCAAATTGCCCTAGATGTCAGGCTACAAATATGACATTTGATCTATTAAATCAAGTGGTTGTTGGAGAGCGGCATGGTTGGCAATGTGTTTTGGAAGCGTTCTGTATCTGCCGCAATTGCGGAAAACCATCATTATTTGTCGTTTCCCAAAAGGAGCCGAGATTTAATGGTATTGCAAATGGTGGTTTGGAAAATTTTCATGGTTCTGCTAACCAACTAGTGAATGTAGAGCGTCATGTGTCAATTAGAGATCAGTCATCTGAACAACCACCAGAATATTTGCCTGAAGATATTGAGCGAGTATTTAATGAGGGTGCTGCCTGTATGGCTATTGGCTGCAATAATGCAGCAGCAACCATGTTTAGGTTGTGTTTAGATATAGCGACTCAAAATTTGTTACCGGAGCAGACCGAAGGGCTGACAAACCGAGTTCGTCGAAGTTTGGGCTTGCGACTTCCGTGGTTATTTGAAAATGGTGTTTTACCGGAATCACTTCGTGATTTGTCTACCTGTATCAAAGATGATGGCAATGATGGTGCTCACGAGGGTACTTTAACTGTAGAAGACGCCGCTGATATCTTAGACTTTACATATATATTGTTAGAACGAATCTATACAGAACCTAAACGTTTAGAAGAAGCAGCAAATAGAAGGCGTGCACGTCGAGAACAAGCCTAACAAAGCATTTAAGAGTGATTCGCAACGCTTGGCAGTTTCGCTTCGCTCAAGTATAGCCAAGCGCCGCTCACACCTTAATGCGGCGTTATAAGCCAACCTCAGCATGGGTTGGCTTAAGAGGTATTTAGGCTAGAGCATTTAGATCTATCTCACAGGCTCCACCACGCATTTCTTTTGCGAGTGCAAGCTTCCACGAGTCAGTGTCATCAAACTTCTCATAAACAACACCGCTGAAGTCATTTGGGAGTTCAATGTCACCTTTAACAACAGCTGTAACTTTATCTCGCCCGAGCTTTCCTATGAAGTAACCATGTTCAAATACAACGTTCTGTCTCGCTCTGTACTTGGGTGATTTTTCATTGGCTTTTGCTCCTCTATCACACGGGGTGTAAAGTACTATTGCGTAACAAGCTTGATCAGCGTAATGCTCAATTTTTTCAATTATAGTTTTGCTACCACTAAATTGTTCGTGAAGGATAATTGGGTCTAAACCGACTTGAGCAATAAATCGTGCTACTTTCTCTTTCACTAACTCATCGTGCCCATGCACGATAAAAACTTTATTCTTCATCGTAGACTTATCTAAATTTAGTCCTTGAATTGCCGGATAGGACTGGGACAATGGTTGCGGTTGCGGTTGCG
>NZ_SYUT01000036.1:6446-7016 GCF_005146325.1 Vibrio genomosp. F6
GCGGTTGCGGTTGCGGTTGTATCCCTTTTAGTCTCTCAACAATTTGTATGCACTCATCTCTAAGAGTCTTGTTTGTGTTTCCGGTATAAGAAAATGAGTTTTCTTTTTCAAAATCATCACGTGCAATAGCGGCAGTGAGAAATTTCGCTACAGTATGGTTGTTTTCTAATTGCCAAAAGGCTCTTATGCGGTTTGCTTTGGAACCGGATTTTAAGTTGTATTTGTCATCATAGATTTCGATGTTCAATTCATCAGCAACGAGCTCTTCTAAATCAGCATTAGATAGATTACTAAAGTAACCACTACCCATATCAAAATAGCGTTCTAGTTTTTTCTTTTCAATTGTTGTTAAGTCAGCCATGTACCAAACCAAGTAATATGCGATAAACTTTGCACATAATATCATAAGCGTTTGGTTTCGCACGAAATTGGCTTATAACAAAGCGTTTAAGACGGATTCCCAACGCTCGGCATTTTTGGTTTGCTTCAGGTTTAGTGTTTACGGCACAATACTTTAAGTGCAGTGGTCTGCGTTGCTCACCACTTAACGCGGCGTTAGGTTTTTCGAGG
>NZ_SYUT01000037.1:0-57277 GCF_005146325.1 Vibrio genomosp. F6
TATTAATTATTATTTAAATTGTTTATATGATTAAAATTTAGGAATTATTAGAAAAATAGATAGTTTGAACAATAGACTAATTTCATATTGACGTTAAATAAAGTAATTGATATTTGATTTATAAATGCAATAAAGAAAATACATTTGGCAGCGTAGGTCAAAAAGATGTGACTTTTGACACATAGTGCTGTGCAACTGCATACTTATTTGTATTGAATATGGTATGTCACATATGTTTTTAACCATGGAATGATGTGTTGCAATGGTGCTATAGATAAGTACAATGAGTTTTACCTGATGCAGGTATGCAGTTTTTTTGTTGCTTTTTTATTCACGCAATAGTCAAATTGTATTCTTGCCGTAGAGGTGCAATTACAATCAGTATCTGTTATTGGGGTGATGCCAATGAATAACAGTGAAAGGTGTAGTTGCCGAAGTAAGTCTGTAAATTAAAACGGCTTGCTGGGGTTGTCATCAAATAGGGACAACACTGCCATAGTCTTATTTTTTAAACTATGGAGCGCTACTGTAGGGTTGGGTTAGGCAATTGCTGTCCTTCCGTTAAGTTACATATAAGTCCGATTTAATAGTGAATCGTCACTTATCTGCAGTAGATCTCTAACCAAAATAACTGGTTTTTGAAGATCATGAATTTAATCGATTTTGCAACATCTCCTCTCTCTCTCTTGCCCGCAATCGTGGCATTGAGTCTTGCTATTATTACTCGTCGAGTTTTAGTCTCTTTAGGTGTCGGTATCGCCATGGGCGCTATTTTGCTTGCTGATTATTCAGTAGGTAGCGCAGTCAGTTACGTCGGAACGAAAGTGTCTGGTGTATTTATTGAAGATGGTGGCATCAACTCTTGGAACATGAGTATTGTTGGTTTCTTACTACTATTAGGCATGATGACAGCTCTGCTTACGCTTTCTGGTGGTACTCGTGCGTTCGCTGAATGGGCACAATCAAGAGTTAAAAGTAAACGTGGTTCAAAACTGCTTGCTGCATTTCTTGGCGTGTTTATTTTTGTCGATGACTACTTTAACAGTTTAGCTGTAGGTGCGATTTCTCGTCCAGTGACGGATCGTTTTTACGTTTCTCGCGCAAAACTGGCGTACATCCTTGATTCTACAGCAGCACCGATGTGTGTGATTATGCCTGCTTCTAGCTGGGGCGCATATATCATGACAATCATTGGTGGCATCCTAGTGACTCATGGTGTGACTGAGTATTCTGCATTGGGCGCATATGTCCGTCTTATTCCAATGAACTTTTATGCGGTATTTGCTCTGTTGATGGTATTCGCTGTTGCTTGGTTTGGACTTGATGTGGGCAAAATGCGAGAGCATGAGATTAACGCTTCTCAAGGTCGCGGTTTTGATGAAGATAATGATAGCCAAGATGCGCATGATCTTAATGAAGAGTTGGATATAAAAGAGAGCAGCAACGGTTCTGTATTGGATCTAGTGCTACCTATTCTGGCTCTTATTGCAGCCACTGTGGCGGCAATGCTTTATACCGGTAGCCAAGCACTGGCTGCGGACGGAATTGCATTTAACGTCTTAGGTGCTTTTGAAAATACCGATGTAGGTAAAGCACTTATCTATGGCGGCAGTGTTGGTCTAGTGTTGGCTATAGTGACGGTTGTGCGTCAAAAACTGCCAGCGATTGAAATCGTGCGCACTATGTGGATTGGCGCTCGTTCAATGTTCGGAGCCATTCTGATCCTTGTTTTTGCATGGACAATCGGTTCTGTCATCGGTGATATGAAAACGGGTACTTACTTATCATCGCTTGCACAAGGCAATATCGGTACGCATTGGCTACCTGTAATTCTGTTCTTGCTTGCGGGTGTAATGGCATTCTCAACAGGTACATCGTGGGGAACATTCGGCATCATGTTACCGATTGCAGGTGATATGGCCGCCGCAACGGATATTGCATTAATGCTACCAATGCTCGGTGCTGTACTGGCTGGTTCAGTATTTGGTGACCACTGCTCTCCAATTTCCGATACAACGATATTGTCATCTACTGGTGCTCGTTGTAATCATATCGATCACGTTGCGACTCAATTGCCTTATGCCGTTTCTGTTGCGTTAGTCTCTTGTGTTGGCTTCATCGTGCTAGGTTTTACATCATCTGTTGCGCTTTCTTTTGTTGCAGCATCGGTGGCTTTTGTGGCCGTTTGTTGTGTATTAGCCGCGTTATCAAAATCAAAAATGGCGAATGCTCAGAAAGCTTAATTCATTGATTATCTGTGATAAAAAAGGAAGATTCGTCTTCCTTTTTTTGTGCGCGTAACAAATAAATGGTTAGCCAGTTAAATTTTTTTAAATTAGTTGTTGAAAATCATCACTAGCTTAGTTAGTGTGAATGACAAGACAGTAAGCCAACAAGAGTAAATAACTATGCGCAAATTCGTAATGAACATTCATCACCATCATCACCCAGTTTAGTCTTTCGGGAGATACGCGCATACCCGGGAGGCAGGAAAACTCCCGGAGGTTAAGTCAAAGTATTTAGATTTAAACCCTCGGGAGAGAAACTTCCGAGGGTTTTTTTATGCTTACAGAATTCATTATTTTTATAACGACTTAATAAATATTCAATAATTTGCACAGGGATAAAGCAATGCAATCACAACGACTAAGAATCGCAATTCAAAAAAAAGGCCGCTTAAGTAAAGAGTGCCAAGACCTACTTAAAAAGTGCGGTGTTAAATTCAGCATAATGGGTGAACGTTTAGTTGTTCACTCCGAAAATATGCCAATTGATCTATTACTCGTTCGCGATGACGATATTCCAGGTCTTATCATGGACGGTGTGGTAGATCTTGGTTTCATCGGTGAGAATGAATTAGAAGAGGTTCGCCTAGACCGTAAAGCACTGAATGAACCAAGTGAATTTATCGCATTACGCCGATTAGACTTTGGCGGTTGTCGACTGTCTATCGCGATTAATAAAGATGAAGAATATAACGGTCCGCAAGATTTGGCCGGCAAACGAATTGCGACAACATACCCTCAATTGCTAAAGAGCTATATGGATGAACAGGGCGTTGATTTCAGCACATGTATGCTAACAGGTTCCGTTGAAGTCGCTCCTCGTGCTGGGTTAGCGGATGCGATTGCAGATTTAGTCTCGACAGGTGCAACCTTGGAAGCGAACGGCTTAAAAGAGGCGGAAGTCATTTTCCAATCTAAAGCGACCCTTATTCAGAGAACCGGTGAGTTTGATACTGACAAAGTGGCGCTGATCGAAAAACTGCTGACTCGCATGCAAGGTGTACAGCAAGCAAAAGAGTCAAAATACATTATGCTGCACGCCCCTACCGATAAGCTTGAGCAGATCAAATCACTGTTACCGGGCGCTGAAGATCCTACCGTACTCCCTCTATCATCTGATACGGATAAAGTGGCTGTACACCTAGTGAGTACAGAGAATTTATTCTGGGAAACGATGGAGCAGCTTAAAGAGCTCGGTGCGAGTTCAATTCTAGTGCTTCCTATTGAAAAAATGATGGGGTGATTGAGATGAGAACGGTTGTTTGGCAATCATTAAGTGAATCGCAGCAAGATGCGATTCTAGAACGTCCAGCTATTACTGAAGGCGCGAATATTACCTCTGCTGTCGCTGATGTTATTCGTCAAGTTCGTGCAGGCGGCGATAAAGCATTAATCGAGTTAACTGAAAAGTTTGATCGTGTTGTCCCTGAGTCTATCCGCGTCTCAAACCAAGAGATAGAAGATGCCTCTGCGCGACTGAGTGATTCGATGAAAGAAGCATTGAATCAAGCGTACGACAATATTGCAAAGTTTCATAAAGCCCAAAAGCCTCAACCTTTACGTGTGGAGACTCAACCCGGCGTTGTGTGTGAGCAAGTCACTCGCCCGATCAATACCGTTGGTCTATATATTCCAGGAGGAAGTGCGCCGCTCCCTTCAACCGTATTGATGCTTGGCGTTCCATCGCAAATTGCAGGTTGTCGAAAAGTCGTACTCTGTTCTCCACCTCCTATTGCAGATGAAATCTTATATGTAGCGAAGTTATGTAACATAGATGAAGTGTATAACGTCGGTGGTGGTCAGGCTGTTGCGGCAATGGCTTATGGGACTGAATCAGTTGCTAAAGTAGATAAAATATTTGGCCCGGGGAATGCTTATGTCACAGAAGCCAAGCGTCAGGTGAGCAATGATTTCCGAGGCGCGGCGATAGATATGCCTGCGGGTCCTTCTGAAGTACTGGTCATTGCCGATGAAAACGCTGACCCAGACTTTATAGCGGCTGATCTATTGAGCCAAGCAGAGCACGGGCCAGATTCACAAGTTGTATTAGTTACGCCTTCACCCATGATTGCCGACCAGGTGACGGATGCAGTGCAAGCGCAACTACAGCAACTCTCTCGTGCAGATATTGCTCAAAAAGCACTGTCATCAAGTTTGGTTATTATTGCTGAATCATTAACCCAAAGTATTTCGATTTCAAATTACTATGGTCCTGAGCACTTAATTGTTCAAACTAAAAACCCTCGTGAATTGCTTCCTTTGTTAGACAATGCGGGTTCAATTTTCTTAGGTGATTGGTCTCCTGAGTCTGCTGGTGATTACGCATCGGGTACCAACCACGTGTTGCCGACATATGGTTATACGAAAACATACTCTAGCCTTGGACTAGCTGATTTTTCTAAACGAATGACAGTACAAGAACTCACAGCGGATGGGCTGAAAGTTCTAGCTCCCACTGTCGTGACAATGGCAGATGCTGAAGGGCTAGATGCGCATAAACGCGCGGTAACCATTCGTATTGAAAAGCTTGCAAAAATAGAGATAAGCGACCAAGCAGGGAAGGGAGTTTAGTTATGGAAAAGCTTGCACGTAAACAAGTGCAGTCATTGACTCCTTACTTATCTGCGCGTCGAATTGGCGGCAGTGGGGATGTGTGGTTAAACGCAAATGAATCCCCGTTTGATAACGAATACAAAACCGACTTTTCACGCTTGAATCGTTATAGTGAATGTCAGCCTAAGGCTCTTATCGAAGCATATGCGGCTTATGCAGGTGTTAAACCTGAGCAAACACTGACCTCACGTGGGGCCGATGAAGGCATTGAGCTTTTGATTCGTGCTTTTTGTGAGCCGGGTGAGGATGCGATTCTGTTCTGCCCACCAACGTATGGAATGTACGCGATCAGTGCGGAAACATCTGGTGTTGAACAAAAAACAGTACCGCTTACGCAAGATTGGCAACTGGATATTAACGGTATCGAATCTAATTTAGAGTCAGTTAAATTAGTGTTTGTTTGTAGCCCTAATAATCCAACTGGAAACGTGATTAAGCGCGCTGATATCGTTCGTCTCCTTGATATGACAAAAGATAAAGCTATCGTGGTCATGGATGAAGCGTATATCGATTTTTGTCCTGAAGTCTCAACGGTTGACTTACTTGAGCAATACCCGAATTTAGCGATTTTGCGTACGCTTTCCAAAGCTTTTGCTTTAGCGGGGTTACGTTGTGGGTTCACCCTCGCGAACAAAGAGATCATCGATGTTTTATTGAAAGTCATTGCGCCATACCCAGTTCCAGTTCCGGTTGCTGAGATAGCCATTCAAGCTTTATCTGAATCAGGGTTGGCCCGTGCAAAATTTCAAGTATTGGATTTGAATGCAAACCGAGCTTATTTACAAGCAGGGCTGATGACTATCGCGGGTATCGAAATTTTCGAAGGGTGGGGCAATTACTTATTAGTGAAATTTAGTGATGGTGATGCGTTATTTAAAGCAGCATGGGAAAAAGGGATCATTTTAAGAAACTCCCCAATTAAAGACTGTGTTCGCATTAGTATTGGCAATCGAGAAGAGTGTGAGAAAACGGTTGGATTTATTCGTAACTATTACGCTGTCTAGATGATGATTTAAGAAAGTGGCGATATCGCTCGTTTCATGATTATTGAGGTTAGATTTTTAACCTTTAGCTTTATATTTAAAAGGAAGTTCCAGTGAGCAATCAACAAAAAATTCTATTTATTGATCGAGATGGCACCTTAATTGTTGAGCCGCCGATCGATTTTCAAGTTGACCGTTTAGATAAATTAAAACTTGAGCCCTTCGTGATTCCTAGCCTGCTTTCATTGCAGGAGGCGGGTTATCGATTAGTGATGGTGACAAATCAAGATGGCTTAGGGACAGACAGTTACCCTAAAGCGGATTTTGATGCCCCTCAAGATATGATGATGGAAATATTTGAGTCTCAAGGCGTTAAGTTTGACGATGTTTTAATCTGCCCGCACTTTGATGAAGATAACTGCTCTTGCCGTAAGCCGAAATTGGGTATGGTTAAAGAGTACCTTCAAGGTGGCAAAGTCGATTTTAAACATTCAGTCGTGATTGGAGATCGCGCCACGGATTTAGCCCTAGCAGAAAATATGGCGATCCGAGGGATCCAATACAATCCAGAGTCGATGAACTGGAAAGATATCTTAAAAGACCTCACGGTGAACGCGAGAACCGCTGAAGTCATTAGAACCACTAAAGAGACGGATATTCGTGTTGCGGTCAATTTGGATGAATCTGGTGGTAATCAGATCGAAACGGGAATGGGCTTTTTTGATCACATGCTTGATCAAATCGCGACTCACGGTGGATTCCAGTTAAAGCTCAATGTGAAAGGTGATTTGCACATTGATGATCACCACACAATTGAAGATACAGCATTAGCGCTTGGTGAAGCGTTAAAAGAAGCGCTCGGAAGCAAGCGTGGCATTGGTCGATTTGGCTTTAGTTTGCCAATGGATGAGTGCTTGGCTCAGTGTGCTTTAGACTTGTCTGGACGCCCTTATCTTAAATTTGACGCAAAATTTAGCCGTGAGCAAGTTGGCGATCTTTCTACCGAAATGGTGGTGCACTTTTTCCGGTCGTTAACTGATACCTTAGCTTGCACTCTGCACCTATCATCGACGGGTGACAACGATCACCACATCATTGAGAGCTTATTTAAAGCATTTGGCCGTACACTTCGCCAGGCGATTAAGGTCGAAGGGAATGAATTACCTAGCAGCAAAGGCGTGCTTTAACGAGGGAATGAATCATGCTTAATCAGAACATTGTCATTATCGATACTGGTTGTGCCAACGTATCCTCAGTGAAATTTGCGATACAACGTTTGGGGTATGAAGTGGTGATTTCGAAAGATCCTGAAGTGGTCTTAGCCGCAGATAAGTTGTTTTTGCCAGGAGTCGGTACCGCAAGCGAAGCAATGAAAAACCTTGAGCAGCGAGATCTAATTAGTTTAGTCAAACAAGTCGAAAAACCGCTGCTTGGGATCTGTTTAGGAATGCAGCTGTTAGGGCGTCTCTCTCAAGAGAAAGGCCAGAAAGCGGATGCTCAAGTTGAGTGTTTAGGTTTGTGTTCTGGTGAAGTTCGTTTGATGGAAACGGGCGATTTGCCATTGCCACATATGGGGTGGAATACCGTGTCAGCATCTCAAGGGCACCCTTTATTCAAAGATATTGAAGAAGGCGAATACTTTTACTTTGTGCATAGCTTCGCCATGCCGGTTGGTGATTACACCATCGCTCGATGTGAATATGGCAACCCATTTACCGCTGCTTTGCAAAGTGATAATTACTATGGGGTTCAATTTCACCCAGAGCGTTCTTCAAAAGCAGGTTCGAAGCTGATACAAAACTTTTTAGAGCTGAGTTTTTAGAGATGAGTTTTTAGAGCTAAGTTTCTAGAGCTGTAGTCATACCGCATCTATGAGAAAAAAAAGGAATTTACATTGATCATTCCAGCATTAGATTTAATAGAAGGCCAAGTCGTTCGTTTGTTCCAAGGGGACTATGGTCAAGTAACAGAATACAAAGTGGATCCGGCTGAGCAGTTTAATCTGTATCACCAAGCGGGAGCGAACTGGCTTCATCTTGTCGATCTTACCGGCGCAAAAGATACCACTGCCCGCCAGCTTGATTTGATCGCCACCTTGTTAGCCAGTACCCCAGCGAGTATTCAAATTGGTGGTGGCGTTCGCAACGAGCAAGATGTGGTGGATTTACTTGAAGCAGGCGCACAACGAGTCGTGGTGGGTTCAACGGCCGTTAAACAGCCTGAATTAGTTAAAGGTTGGATGACAAAATACGGAGCCGAGAAGATCGTACTCGCTCTCGATATCAATATTGATCAGCAAGGCGTACGTAAAGTTGCAATTTCAGGCTGGCAAGAAGATTCAGGCGTGACGATCGAAGCGTTGATCGATGATTATTTAACGGTTGGTTTGAAGCATGTGCTGTGCACGGATATTTCAAGAGACGGGACCTTAGAAGGCTCGAATGTCGAACTGTATGTTGATCTTTGTAAGCAATATCCACAAGTGCAATTTCAATCATCAGGCGGCATTGGATGCTTAGCGGACATTGAAGCTTTAAAAGGAAGTGGTGTCGCTGGCGTGATTGTTGGCCGTGCGCTTTTGGATGGTAAGTTTACCGCAGAGGAGGCGTTCTCATGTTGGCAAAGCGAATAGTACCGTGTCTCGATGTCCGAGATGGACAAGTGGTAAAGGGTGTTCAGTTCCGAAATCATGAAATTATTGGTGATATTGTTCCTTTGGCGCAGCGATACGCTGAAGAGGGGGCGGATGAGTTGGTCTTCTACGATATTACCGCATCGAGTGACGGCCGAGTGGTTGATAAAAGCTGGGTGGCACGTGTCGCGGAAGTGATTGATATTCCATTCTGTGTCGCGGGTGGCATTAAATCGGCTGAAGACGCATCTCGCATTTTAGAGTTTGGTGCGGACAAAGTCTCTATCAACTCGCCTGCGTTAGCGAACCCAGAGCTGATTACCAAGCTTGCCGATAAGTTTGGCGTTCAGTGTATCGTGGTTGGTATCGACTCCTATTTTGACAAAGAGACGGGAAAATATCAGGTATATCAATTTACCGGAGATGAAGCTCGAACTAAGGCTACTAACTGGGAAACCCGTGATTGGGTACAAGAAGTTCAAAAGCGTGGAGCAGGTGAAATCGTATTGAATATGATGAACCAAGATGGTGTTCGTAACGGTTATGATATCGAACAACTTAATATGGTTCGTGAAGTTTGTGGCGTGCCGCTTATTGCTTCTGGCGGAGCTGGAGCGATGGAACACTTTGCACAAGCGTACAAAAAGGCCAATGTGGATGGGGCACTTGCAGCCTCAGTCTTTCATAAGCAAGTCATCAACATTGGCGAATTGAAACAGTATTTGAAACAACAAGGCGTGGAGATACGTTTATGAGCGATCAATTTCAGCAACAGTGGCAACAACAGGACGTAGCATCGCTTTCGGATCGTATCGATTGGGAAAAAGTTGGAGGGTTGGTTCCCGCGATTGTGCAGGACTTTACCTCAAGCCAAGTGCTTATGATGGGTTACATGAACACTGAAGCATTGGCTAAAACTGGGCAAACGGGTCAGGTCACCTTCTTTTCTCGAACGAAAGAGCGTTTATGGACCAAAGGTGAAACGTCTGGCAACGTACTGCAATTGAAGAATATCTCATTAGATTGTGACAACGATACTCTACTTGTGAAAGTTTCACCAATTGGCCCTACTTGCCATACAGGCACGACAACCTGTTGGGATTCAGACAAACAAGAAGAATCCCAAATGGTTTGGCTTCATCAACTTGAGCAGTTATTGGCTGCCCGCAAGGACGCCGATCCTGACTCTTCTTATACTGCCAGCCTTTATGCCCGTGGCACCAAGCGTATTTCGCAGAAAGTGGGGGAAGAAGGTGTTGAAGTCGCGCTTGCGGCGACGTCGGGTGATAAGGCGGAGTTAGTGTGTGAATCGGCTGATTTGATTTATCACTTGCTTGTTTTACTTCAAGATCAAGGTTTATCGATGAATGATGTGATTAATAAATTAAAAGAGCGACACAAATAATTTTTCAGGCTTGAATCTCATTTTTATTCGTACTGATTCGCTCCGTTTTTCTATTCGGAGCGAATTTTTTGTTTGTTGAGGAGGGCTAACCGCAACACTTCTTAAACTTTTTACCACTGCCACAGATGCATGGATCATTTCGTCCGATCTTGAAATTTTCAACCGTCTGATTTAAACGTGGATCGCTAGGCTGCTGGGGCTCTGTGTTATTAGGCTCATGGGGCTGATCTTGGACTTCTGGAAATTCCCCATCAATGTAATACCAAAGGTCGTTCTCTTTTAAAAAGCGAGACTTTTCTGATAAACAGAGCTGTTCACCATCTTCGTTTAGGTAAGCTTTAAATTCTACAAAGCCCTCATTTTCATCCTTACCCATTGAAGTTGAAATTACTTCAAGTTTACACCAGTCACTATCAATTGAATCTGCAATGCCTTCGCGTTGCTCTTGAGCGTTGCAACTTGGGTGATAAGTATCGACGACGTAATCGACGAGACCCAACACATGAGCCGAGTAACGTGAACGCATTAACTGTTCTGGCGTTGTGACATCAGCATGATGCTTATGAGCAATTTCACAGCAGCTTGAATAAGGTTTATTCGTTCCACATGGGCATGAAGACATGATTTATTCCTGATAATAAAATGACCTCAACAGAGGTCATCTAAAATATGTGAGTGGTGTAGTTGTACTGAGTGCGTTGGTTAATGCTGCATGGGGGACATTAAATCTTGTGACCATGCGACCACTTCATCACAGCATTGGGCAAGTTGCTCTTCGCTGATACCGAGTTGTTCTCGCAAGAGCAGTGTCTTATCCCACTGTGCTTTTTCATACGCAGTGATCAAGGATAAGAGGTTACCCAGCAAACCTTCTTGCTTCGTGAGGGCGAGTCTTATCTCATCGTCAATTGGGATAGAATCTATTAATTGATCCAGCGGGTGATCGAGCAGAGAATCAAGCAACGAAAACATACCCGTTAGAAACGCTTGCCCACGAAGATCGTCATTTTGTGTGTCTAGTTTTAGTGATAACAACTCACACAATCTGGCGCGTTGAATCGCGAGTCCATAAAGAGAATCGGGTTTACGCTCTTGAGTTGACGCAATGGCAACGAAAGAGACAAACTGTCTCAGTTTCTGTTCACCCAAATAGACGAGTGCTTGTCTAAAAGACTTGATACTCGTAGTAATCATATGATTTGAGTTTACGTAAGTGAGCAATTTAAACGATAACGTCACATCACACGATAGTAATCGTTCTACTTCAGCAAAGTTAATGGGCTCAACCGCGATCTCTTTACATAACTGAACAATCGTAATGAAATTTGGATTCATCGCTTTACGCTGAATCATCTCCGGCTTACTGAAGAAATAACCTTGAAAGTAATGGAATCCAGCTTTTTTTGCCTCTTCATACTCTTCGTAGGTTTCCACTTTTTCAGCTAAAAATTTGATTTTAGTATTGGCAAGTCGCTGGATGAAAACCGCTGACTTCTCAATTGAAACTTGGCGAATATCGAATTTGATAATAGAGATGTAAGGTAAAAATCGAACCCAAGCTTTACTTGGAATAAAATCATCAAGTGCGAGCTTGTACCCCATTGAAGCCAGCTTCTTAATGGCTTCAAATAGTTCATCATCAGGCTCACAGTCTTCAAGGATCTCAACAATTAAGTTGTGATTTGGAAAAAGAGAAGGAACCAGGTTCACTAAACTTTGATATGGAAAATTTACGAATCCAAGTTTCGTGCCCAACATGCTGTAGTGAGTCGTTAAAAAATGATCAGACAATAACCTGCTGGTTGCGAGGTTAGGGTCGATTTCAGGAAAGGTATTTTTAGGACCGTCTCTAAACAGCAGTTCATAACCGATCGTTTTCTTATCTATGTCTAAGATAGGCTGGCGTGCTACGTAGGTATACTTCAATGTCGAATCGCGTTCGGTTAAGATTATAATGATTTATGATAGCGTTTTTTAGTAAAAATTCTATGTTTCAGTCGAGGAAAATAAAATAAAAAGCGCAATCTTAACTAATTAACCTGAAAAGGGTCTTTCTTGTAGTTCAAAACCCTGCGCGTTTAGTACAAGAACTGAGCCCTGGGTATACCAATCACCAAGAACAATACGAGTTTTTGTACCTTGTGATGTTTGCAAGGAATGAATATTTGGTCTGTGGGTATGCCCATGAATCATCAAATCAACATTATTATGATCGAGCACTTTTTCAACTTCGCTTTGCGTCACATCCATGATATCCAAAGACTTAGTCTGCTTATCTCCTTTGATATCGGACTGCACCTTCGCGACGATTTTTTTCTTAATAAAAAATGGGATTCTATTGAAAACAAACTGTAACCACGGTTGATGTACTTTTTCCCGAAAAGCGAGATATTTCACATCTTCAGTACAAAGGGTATCACCATGCAGTACCACAGCCTTATTTCCATAAAGATCAATCACGGAGACTTCATCTAATAGTGTGACACCCGTCTGTTTAGCAAATCGCTTACCGACTAAAAAATCTCGATTTCCTTGAGTGAAGTAGCAAGGTACGCCAGAGTCGACTAACTGTCGAAACGCTGCGCGAATATCCGATGCGAATGTCGAAGTATCATCGTCACCCACCCAAAACTCGAATAGATCACCTAAGACATAGAGGGCATCGGCATGGATCGCTTCCTCACGCATAAAGGTATAGAAACATTCAGTGATATCTGGACGCTGGGGAGTAAGGTGAAGATCGGAGATAAATAGAGTATTCATAGTATAAAAAAGGGGAGTAATAAATACGCCCCAGTTCCTATTGTTTTGTATCGAATGTATTAAATCGAATTACGCTTCGATTGTTGTACCAGTGATGATCACTTCTTCTAGTGGAACATCTTGGTGCATACCCATAGTACCAGTGCTAACACCTTTGATCTTGTTAACAATATCCATGCCTTCAACAACTTCAGCGAATACACAGTAGCCCCAACCATCACGGCTCTCTGAGCGGAAGTTTAGGAAAGCGTTGTCGTTTACGTTGATGAAGAACTGAGAGCTTGCAGAATGTGGTTCCATCGTACGAGCCATTGCTAACGTACCAACTTTGTTTGCAAGGCCGTTATTTGCTTCGTTCTTGATAGTCGCACGAGTTGTTTTTTCTTTAAGGCCAGAAGTCATGCCGCCGCCTTGGATCATGAAACCATCGATAACACGGTGGAAAAGCGTGTTGTCGTAAAAACCATCACGGCAGTACTGTAGAAAGTTTGCGCTAGTTTCTGGTGCTTTTTCTTCGTTTAGTTGAACTTTGATGTCACCAAAATTTGTGTGAAGGATGATCATGATTGTTACCTTACTGTGTTTTTTAATATGAGGTCGGGATTCTAGCCTAAGTCGAGCCACATTCAAATGGTGAAATGTCACGTTAAGTGCTTAGGATCGCGGAAATTGGTGTTACCTAATAAGGACGGAGTTGATATACTGCGAGCTTATTATGTTCCATGTACTGTTTCACATACTAATTATAGATAGAGATCATGCTAAAAATATATAACACACTCACAAGACAAAAAGAGGAATTCAAACCAATTACTGCTGGCAAAATCGGCATGTATGTCTGTGGGGTAACCATCTACGATCTCTGTCACATTGGCCATGGTCGTACATTCGTTTCATTTGATGTTGTTTCTCGTTACCTTCGTTACTTGGGTTACGACCTAACGTTCGTTCGTAATATCACTGACATTGATGACAAGATCATTAAGCGTGCAGCTGAAAACGGAGAGTCTTGCGATTCTTTAACAGAGCGACTGATTGGTGAGATGCATCAAGATTTCGATTCATTGAACATGAAGCGTCCGGATGTTGAGCCACGAGCAACGGACTTTATTCAAGAGATTGTTGCATTAGTTGAAAAGCTTATCGAGCGTGGTTTTGCATACGTTGCTAGTAATGGCGACGTGATGTTTGAAGTAAAAAAATACGATGAATACGGCAAGCTATCAAAGCAAGATCTTGATCAATTACAAGCGGGTGCTCGTGTTGACATCGAAAGTGCGAAACGTAGCCCACTTGACTTTGTTTTGTGGAAAATGTCTAAACCGGGTGAACCAACATGGGAATCACCATGGGGACCAGGCCGTCCAGGTTGGCACATTGAATGTTCTGCAATGAACTCATCGATTTTAGGTAATCACTTCGACATTCACGGTGGTGGCTCTGATCTACAGTTCCCGCATCACGAAAATGAGATTGCACAGTCATGCTGCGCCCATGGTACTCAATATGTGAATACTTGGATGCATAGCGGCATGGTGATGGTTGACCGTGAAAAAATGTCAAAGTCACTAGGCAATTTCTTTACCATTCGTGACGTGCTAAATCACTATGATCCTGAGACTGTTCGTTACTTCTTAATGTCTGGTCATTACCGTAGTCAGTTGAACTACAGCGAAGAGAACTTAAACCAAGCACGTGCTTCACTTGAACGCCTATATACAGCTTTACGTGGTTTAGATTTATCAGCGGCTCCTGCTGGTGGTGAAGAGTACGTAACTCGTTTCTCTGCAGCTATGAATGATGACTTTAATACACCTGAAGCTTATTCTGTGCTATTCGACATGGCTCGCGATATTAACCGTATCAAAGCGGAGAGTGTTGAGAAAGCAAGTGGTTTGGGCGCATTGATGCGTGAACTTGCGGATGTGATCGGCATTCTTCATCAAGAGCCTGAAGCATTCTTAAAGGGTGATGCTGGAAGTGATGATGAAGTAGCGGAAATTGAAGCATTAATTAAGCTACGTAATGATTCTCGCGCTTCAAAAGATTGGGCGAATGCTGATATGGCGCGTGATAAGCTTAATGAGATGGGCATTGAGCTAGAAGATGGTGCGGATGGCACCACTTGGCGACGTAAGTAATAAACAATTTAAAAAGGGCTGTTTTTCAGCCCTTTTTTATAAATAAATTTTTTAATTATTAGACAGGAATATCTCTGTGGCTCAGATGTATTTTTACTACTCGGCAATGAACGCGGGTAAATCAACAACACTTCTACAATCTTCATTTAATTATCAAGAACGCGGAATGAATCCAGTCATTTTTACTGCTGCTCTCGATAATCGCTATGGTGTAGGTAAAGTCAGCTCACGAATTGGACTTCAATCAGAAGCTCAGCTATTTCAAGCGGACACCAACCTCTTTGATGCCATTCAATTATTGAATAGTGAAGAGAAGCGCCATTGTGTGCTGATCGATGAGTGTCAATTCCTTTCTAAAGAGCAAGTTTATCAGCTCACTGAGGTCGTGGATAAATTGCATATCCCCGTTTTATGTTACGGGTTAAGAACTGACTTTTTAGGTGAACTCTTTGAAGGAAGTAAGTATTTACTATCTTGGGCTGATAAGTTAGTTGAATTGAAAACAATTTGTCACTGTGGTCGTAAAGCAAACATGGTTATTCGTACCGATGAACACGGTGTCGCGATAGCCGAAGGAGATCAAGTAGCCATAGGTGGGAATGACAAGTATGTGTCAGTTTGTCGCCAGCACTACAAAGAAGCTTTGGGTCGCTAGAACACAACGTTAGGTGACATGCTTCAATCTCTATTTAGCTAGAGAGTTTATTCCTACTCTCTAGCTAAAATACGCGATGCAAAATTATGCTTCAGATTCTAGTCTTTAAATTTTAAATTCCCGCTTCTGTTTCCTCTCACTGACGATATAAACGCTCGACCTCAACCACTGTGCAGATCACAACGCATCAAGGGTGTGGTTGAAATGGAATTGATAGCCCAAATCCATCAATTTCTTCGATGAAATTCTTTTATCGGCAGTATTCACAATGTTCGGCAGCTTTTCGGTTGAGCCAACAGCATTGAGTGCAGCTTGGTAGAATTCAGCTTTGCTGACGGTTTCTGGGCAGGTTGCATTAACGATCTGATTACTTAAATGAGTCAAAGTGAATATTACGCTATCAATAGCATCCTCAAGGTGAAGCATATTAGCTGGAGCGGCTTGGCTGACCTGTTTAAGTTTGCTGGCAAAACGTGAAGGATGACGATTCGGTCCGATTAAACCGCTGCATCGAACAATGTCGAATTCAATGCCAGAATCAATCACATACTGCTCAGCTTGCAGCATGATCAACGCTGAATTGGAGAAGTGTGGGGCGGTTTGAGACAGTTTTAGCGACGCATCCTCCTCTGTCATCGTGGTATGAGTTGCCGGGTAAACCGTGGTTGAGCTAATCATGATGATCTTTTGTACATTCGCCTCTTTCGCTGCTTGGGTTAAATACTTCCAGCGTAGAGCGTACTCCTCACCGTTACCAGAACGAAACCCCGGAGGAAAACTGCCGATCAAAATATCACATTGTTGCGTCTGTAGATGGTGAACCAGTTGTTTATAATCGGAAGATAAATTGGATTCAGGAAGCAAACAAACAAATCCACGAAGGTCACTCTCGACCAGTGTGTCGACTCCAGTTTGCTGGGTTTTACTTGCGAAGACTTGGTGGCCTAGTCGTTTAAGGCGCAGTGCAAGGGGTTGGCCTAACCAGCCTGCACCGAGTATAGAAATAGTGCTCATTTTTCTTCCTTTTTAAGTAATGTTCGAAGCATTTGCCGCGCACGTTTGTGCATTGGTTCATTACTTTTGTTTTGATGCTGGATCACGTCTACATTGGCAAACCAAGTTAAGTTTTCAAATTCAACAGGCACTCGGATCAGGTTTGATTTAAGAGATGGATCCTCAGCGAGATGAGAAGGGAGTAAACACCAACCCAAACCACTTTTTGCCATTTCAAAAAGCATATAGTAATTGCCTGTATACCATATATCTGGGCTATGTGCTTGGTGGAAGCTGCTCTGTTTAGAGTCTCTTGAACTAATCAGCAATTGTCGATGTAGCCGCAGCATATCTATATGAGGTGCAACCTCTTGAGCTAAAGGGTGAGTATTAGAGACGTAAACATCAAAGGCAATCGAACCGACAGATTCAAAATCGATACAACTTGGCATTGATAATTCACTAAAAATGATGCCTGTTGTCGCCTGTCCTGATTGAACCATTTCAATAATATCAATGCTGGTCGCACTTAAGAGTTCAACTGAAAGCTGAGGATATTCATGATGAAGATCTTTGAGAATCGTTGTGATTTTTTGCAACGGGATCCCTTCATCTACTGCGATTACCAAAGTAGATGAGTAATGGTCCGTTAATGTATCAATCTTCCCAATTAGCCTTTTATGCTGAATAAGAGTGGCACTGGCATAGGGAGCAAGCTTTTTACCCTCTTCTGTCAATATTGGGTAGCGCCCAGATCGATCAAATAGCTCACAACCGCAATCAATCTCAAGATTAATGACATGTTGGCTGACGGCAGATTGTGCTTTTCCTAGTTTTCTTGCTGCGGCAGAGAATGAGCCTGTATCAATAGTTGCTTGGAAGGCTTCAAGTTGCTCAATACTAAACATATCGCTTTTCCAGATGGTATCTAATTATCTACTATCCGAATTATAGATGATAATACAGGCATTGAAACAACTGAAATCAATGGAATAAGAGAATGACAAATAAAGAAAGAATTTTTCATGCCGTTACATTTGAATGTATCGCATTGGCGCTGATTATCCCAGGAGCAGCACTCGCCACTGGAAATGCAGCTGGTGATTTAGCGATTGTCGGTGTTGCTCTTAGCCTATTTACCGTCGTGTGGAACTATATTTTTAATGTAATGTTTGACCGAATGTTTGGAAATAACAGAGCAGAAAGGAGCTTAGGAATTAGAGTCGGGCATAGCATTGCATTCGAAGGTGGTTTGATTTTTGTCACTGTGCCAACCATTGCATGGTATTTAGACATGAGCATATTGAACGCACTTGCGCTTGAAGCTGGATTCTTAGTGTTCTTTTTCTTTTACACTATGGTGTTCAATTGGGGATACGATAAATTCCAACCCTTTAAAAAATTGGCATTTGCCATTAAATAATGAGGATCGGTCAGATACAAAAACAGGGCAGCCCGTTAGGTTTGCCCTGTTTCGCGTTTAACTATTTTTTCTACGATGCGCTTAAGATACGTAGAACTTTATCTGCACTCTCTGCTGCTTCAATGCCTTCGTCAGTTAGGTAACCACCGTCTGGCAAAGTACATAAGTTTTTGCTGTAAAGACGTGCTACCGCGCCTTTTACTTCGTCAGATGCTTCGGCATGAACTTTGATCCCAGTTGCTGCGCTGCTTAGGTCAAATTGAAGAAGTAAGTTTAGTTCTGCGATGTGCTGTTCTGAGAATTTCATCTGAATACCTTTATTATTGATTTTCTACTTCCGTCACAATAAGTGCAGCGATATATATCTGCAATCATAATATCGAAAAAATGCCACATAACGCTAAATTGGCGCAGAATTGAACGGTCGATGAGTATAAATAGACCATGATGTGGTTAAATATTATTCATGCAACTTATGAACGGTTGTGGTCGTGAGCCTGCTTATATTATTATGGTTTAGTAATCACTCCAATAATAAATAAGATCTACCCAACGGAGTCGGAACAAGGATAGTATCTAAACGTAGCAGTAGTTAGGAATAATAATGAAAATCACAAAAACAGCAGTCGCTCTTTGTATGATTCTGGGTGTTTCGGGATGCCAAAGTACATCAGAATCAGTTGGAAGTAAGAGTGAAACTAACCAAGAAGGTGTCGAGCTGTTTACATCGGCATTTGAAGTATCACAAGCCCAATACCAAAAGTGGGAAACAGAGCTTCAAGGTTTCGAAGGCTTAAAAATCTATGCACCAGAAAATTTTTCTGAACTTAATTCTGCATGGAAAGAAGCGAGCGAGATTTATCAAGAATTACGAGTTGAACCAAGTAAAATAAATAAAAGCTATTCAATGTTTTCGAGTGAAACTTATGCTGAAGCTTTAACTGAACAGCTATCTATTGTTGAAGCTAGCTATCAAGCGTTGACGGCACTGAAAGCAAAGGCGGATACCATTTTAGCTGATGCAATAGCGCAGATGGATTACCTTGAAACAATCGAAGCGGATAAAATCTACAACCGTCAATTTAATTCACTTTATCGTAAATATAAGGCGTTATTTGAATACGTTGTAGTTGATGAGTTAGAAGAAGCTCAAGAGGCCCAAGTTGAGTTTCTGAATCAAGCTAAATCACTTGAAATTAAAGTGGTACAGAAAAAATTTATTCAACCATTAAAAGTGCGCTTAGTTCAATTAAGAAAAAATGACTTGAACGACATTGCTGTCACCAGCTTTGCTACTGCGACTGCTCAAATAAAGCTTGCTGAAAGCACAGTGACGGCAAATCCAAGAGATTTAAAAAGCATTGAAGGCGCAGTTGCGGCAGCAAACTTTGAGTTAGAGCATGTAAAAAATGTGGCTCACCAAGTTAAATTATTGGCGAGTGTTGAAGATGAACATTTTGAACCCGCCGTTCTGGAAATAGAAAATCGTTTACTGGCAATATCTAAGGCTGTGGATGGTTCTGATTATAGAGATCAGGTTTTACGTGTTCAGGCTAAGAAGATTGTTGCAAGTATAGAAAACTTGCATAATGAAGATCAGACAGAATCATTACAAAAACAACTTAAAGTGTTAACGAGCGAGTTAGCGGAAGCTAAGTTACAAAATGAACGTAACGTCACTCTCTTAGCAGAGCAAGTGAAACAGAAAGATCTATTAACATCACAAGTGTCTCGCAGTGAAGCTCATATACAGAGTTTAGAAGAGCTTGTGGCGAATTTTAAGAGCCAAGCGGCACAAACAAAGCCTGAACCGGAAGCGATACCGGCAGACAGTGCAGTGAACGCTCAAGAAGATGCGCCACTTGAAACAGAAGCTCAACAAATTGTAGAAACGCCTCTTAGTGAAGAGGTTGCTGTGACGCCTAATGTTGATCTGTTGCCTAAAACATCAAAGGTGGCTAAAGATATAGTGGCACCTTCAATATAACATCTTGTTATTGATCAATTGATTACGGCACCTTTATGGTGCCGTTTTTATTTCTATTGAGATATTTTTATAATATTTAAAATGAGATATAAGACCGAAAATAAACATTTTTAGTAAACATGCGAATTACGTCTTGATGTTCGACGAAAATAAGAGGATTATCCGAATCCCTCTATTTGTATCAATATGTAACCGGTGTTTGAAATGAATCAATTTGACTCTTTATTACCTCCACAAATGGCAGAACGAGCTGCAGAAGTTGGTGTCGGTAAAGCTACGAAAGATCCCATTAAATCTTTTTTACTGGCTATCACCGCGGGTTTGCATATTGGTATTGCTTTTGTGTTTTATACCACGATCACGACTGGTGCTGGCGATCTTCCTTGGGGGTTAACTCGTTTCATGGGTGGCGTAGCGTTCAGCTTAGGTTTGGTTTTGGTGATAATCACGGGTGGCGAGCTATTCACCAGTTCCGTTTTAACATTAGTCGCAAGAGCGAGTGGCAAGATCTCATGGGCAAGTTTATTTAAAAACTGGGTTGTGGTTTACGCTGGTAACTTGATTGGTGCTCTTTTGCTGGTGGGCATTATGCTTACTTCTAAACAATACATGTTCGACCATGGTCAAGTTGGTCTCAATACTATGCTGATCTCTCAACATAAGCTTCACCATGGTTTTTGGCAGGCAGTGGCTCTAGGCATCATGTGTAATGTATTGGTTTGCGTGGCGGTGTGGATGACATTCAGTGGGCGCACCTTAACGGATAAAATCATCGTTATGGTTTTACCTGTCGCTATGTTTGTCTCAGCGGGTTTCGAGCACTGTATCGCCAATATGTTTCAGGTTCCAATGGCGATTGGAATTAAGAATTTTGCTTCTCCAGAATTTTGGCAAATGACGGGGATGAACCCCGCTGATTTTGCAGATTTGAATATGATTGGTTTTATTATCAACAACCTAATTCCTGTTACCCTTGGTAATATTATTGGGGGTGGGATTTTCGTTGGAATGGGCTATTGGCTGATCTATTTAAGAGATTAACCCTTACACGATATGAGCAACCCGCATTAACTGCGGGTTTTTTATTATATGAACAGTGTAGCAATATGATTTTTGGATGTTTTTTCTAATCTTATCCACAAAAGCTGTGGATAAAAGCATTAAAATTAGGTGAGTAACTCTAATTTTGATCTTGTTGATGGATAAATTGGATCTTTATTCGTCCTTGCTGCGTAAAGGTTTGGCGTAAGCAAAGCTGTAAAGTGAGAGTGATGGAGATCGACATCATGACGAAGATGGCAATCATAATCATCAGTTGATACTTAATGGCGACCATTGGACTTGCCCCTCCTAAAATCTGACCTGTCATCATTCCTGGAAGTGTGACCAGCCCTGTTGTTGCCATAGAAGCCATAATGGGAGCTAGCGATTTTTGCATGGCTGAGCGTATAAAACCATTAGACGCATAGTAGGGATGTGCACCCAGTGAGATCGCTGCTTCATATTCACTCTTACGTTCATTCAATGAGGTGAAAAAATTCTGTAAAGCGACAATGTTTCCACTAAGTGAGTTTCCTAAAAGCATACCCGCAATTGGAATGACAAACTGTGCACTATAGAGCGGTGTCGGTTGGATAATGACTAGGCATAATAAGATCATTAGGGGGCCTAACCCAACCGTTAGACCTAAGCATACCGGCAGAAACAGTGGCCGTTTAGGTAGCGAGGACTTACTCAATATCGCACTTGAACCAATTAAAATCATCAATATGACCCATGCGGTATTAACAATAACGTTATTCAAATGGAATAGGTATTCTAAATAAAATCCTATCAGAACTAGCTGCACTACCATCCTGATGATGCTGATCCCGGCTTCTTTGCCAAGCCCGAGTTGAAAGTAACGGTTGATTGCCAAAGGAATGCTTAATGTTGTACAAAATAAGCTTAAATCCCACCATGAAATTGCCACAATTCCTTCCATTATTCATCTCCATTTTTCCCGCAGTTATCATACAATACTTGTTAAATTCTTCAGCGAAAATTCATTGATTTAAAATTCATTTAAGGATGAAAATTGAACATTTCCCGGTCAATGCCTACTCTATTTACAGGTTGATTATTGCTAATCCTTAAGTGTTAGGTGGTCTTTGTTGCATATTTAAGTGTGGCATTTGTGTAAATACTTAATGACTTTGCAACAATATTAAATTGATATATTTGTTCACATATTTACACATAAAAAAGTAAAAATACACAACTCGGTATGACGTCAAAAAAGTACGGAATAACAAGGTTTATCAGCGGTAATTCATTGAACCTTACCATTTGTATGGTCTAAAATTTTCACTAGAAATAGAAAAAAGTTTGGCTCATCCATAGAGCCTTCCGAAATTACTAAATACAAAATAGGCAAAATGTATGAGTGATGTTAATAAAATCGAAAGTAGCGAAAAACCTTCGTTGGAATGGAAATCTTTCCTTTTCATTGCTGTGGTTCTCTTTCCAGTATTGAGTGTTGCATTTGTTGGTGGTTACGGCTTCCTAGTATGGGCACTTCAAGTGTTCGTGATGGGTCCTCCTGGTGTTCACGGTTAAATCTGCCCGACCTTTTAATGCAACCAATTTTTAAGAGAGCAAATCATGAAATCCTTAATTTCTAAACTTTGGACGACAATGACTCGTCCAGCTGTGCACATCAGCTTAGGTGTGCTGACCATGGGCGGCTTCATTGCTGGCGTGATCTTCTGGGGTGGTTTTAATACTGCTCTTGAAGCAACCAATACAGAAGAGTTCTGTGTAAGTTGCCACACCATGCGTGATAACGTTTATGTAGAACTACAAGAGACGGTACACTGGAAAAACACATCTGGTGTTCGTGCCACTTGTCCTGACTGTCACGTTCCTCACGAATGGACCTCTAAAATCGCTCGTAAGATGCAAGCTTCTAAAGAAGTATTTGCTCAGATTTTTGGCGATTTAGATACGCCAGAAAAATTTGAAGAGCGTCGTATCGAATTAGCAAAACACGAATGGGATCGTTTCTCTGCAAACAAATCTCTAGAGTGTAAAAACTGTCACAACTACGATTCTATGGATTTTGAAAACATGCGCCCTACCGCTCGTATTCAAATGAAGAATGCGGCAGAGCGTGACCAAAGCTGTATTGATTGTCACAAAGGTATTGCTCACAACCTTCCTAAGGATATGGACAGTTCAGGCGGTATGATCAATGAGCTTGAAGCATTAGCGTCAAATACGGATTACTCAACAGGCAAAGACATTGTGAGTGTTCGTCACCTACCTGTTTACGAAGATGCAGAGATGACAGTAGAAGCTGGTCTTCTAAACCCAGCATCAAACGTGAAAGTGATTGCTGATAAAGGCGACATGATCCAAGTTGAGATTGCTGGTTGGCGTAAAGCGAAAGGCTTTGGTCGTGTAATTCAAGAAGACTTCGGTCTGAACATTGCGGTTGCTTCTCTTCTAAAAGATGCGGCACTTAGCGATGAAATTGTAGAAACATTCGAAAGAAAAGAAGACGATATGACTGGTCTTCCATGGCAACGTGTTACTGCGAAAGTTTGGATGAAGAAAGAAGCGATGCTAGGTGATATTACTCCTATCTGGGAAAAAGCAGAGCAAGCTTACAAAACGAACTGTTCTGTATGTCACACACAGCCAGATGAAGCTCACTTCACTGCTAACGGTTGGCCAGGTATGTTTGACGGCATGCTAGCGTTCGTAAACTTCGACAGAGACAGCGAAGCTCTTGTCTTGAAGTATCTTCAGAAGCACTCTTCAGATTTTTCTGAAGGCCACTAATAAGCGTTGGATGGAGTATTAAAACATGGCTATTACACGCAGAAGTTTTCTTAAAGGTGTAGCGACGACAAGTGCCGCATCTGTTATTGGTCCAAGCTTATTGGCATCAACAGCACACGCAGCAGAAACAACAGGAACGTGGAAGGTTTCAGGTTCTCACTGGGGCGCGTTCCGTGCTCACATCTATGCTGGTAAAGTTCAAGAGATCAAACCGCTAGAACTTGATTCACATCCGACAGAAATGTTGAATGGTATCAAAGGCATCATTTACAGCCCGTCACGTGTTCGTTACCCAATGGTACGTCTAGATTGGTTGAAGAAGCATAAATACAGCGGCGAAACTCGCGGTAACAACCGTTTCGTACGTGTGACTTGGGATGAAGCGTTAGATTTGTTCTACCGTGAGCTAGAGCGCGTTCAAAAAGACTACGGTCCTTGGGCTCTGCACGCTGGTCAAACTGGTTGGCGTCAAACTGGTCAGTTCCACAGCTGTACCAGCCACATGCAACGCTCAGTGGGTATGCACGGTAACTTCATTACTAAAGTAGGGGATTACTCTACGGGCGCAGGTCAAACGATTCTGCCGTACGTATTAGGTTCTACAGAAGTATACGCACAAGGTACATCTTGGTCTGAAATCCTAGAAAACAGTGACAACATTGTTCTTTGGGCTACCGATCCAGTGAAAAACCTACAAGTAGGTTGGAACTGTGCGACTCACGAAGCATTCCCTTACTTAGAGCAATTGAAAGATAAAGTCGCGAAAGGCGAAATTAATGTTCTTTCTGTTGACCCTGTGAAAAACAAAACACAGCGTTACTTGAACAACGACCATATGTACATTAACCCACAAACTGATGTGGCGTTCATGATGGCAGTGGCGCATGTTCTTTATAATGAAGATCTTTACGATAAGAAATTTATTGAAACTTACTGTTTAGGTTTTGATGATTTCATCGCCTACGTGAAAGGCGAAACCAAAGATAAGATTGAAAAAACGCCAGAATGGGCGGCTGAAATCTGTGGTGTTGATGCTGATAAGATCCGCGAATTTGCACGCATGCTGGTTAACGGTCGTACTCAATTGCTATTTGGTTGGTGTATTCAACGTCAAGAGCACGGTGAGCAACCTTATTGGGCAGGTGCGGTAGTAGCGGCTATGGTTGGTCAAATTGGCCTACCTGGCGGCGGTATCTCTTACGGTCACCACTATTCAGGTATCGGTGTTCCTTCTACTGGTTTTGCGGCTCCTGGTGGTTTCCCACGTAACGTGGACCAAGGTCAAAAACCTAAGTGGGATAACAACGATTTTAACGGCTACAGCAAAACAATCCCTGTTGCTCGTTGGATCGACTGTCTACTCGAACCTGGAAAAGAGATCCGCTACAACGGCTCTAAAGTGAAACTGCCAGATTACAAAATGATGGTAATTTCAGGTAACAACCCTTGGCATCACCACCAAGATCGTAACCGTATGAAGCAAGCATTCCAAAAACTTCAAACGGTTGTGACGGTTGATTTTGCATGGACAGCAACATGTCGCTTCTCTGACATCGTATTGCCAGCATGTACTCAATTTGAGCGTAACGATATTGATGTTTACGGTTCTTACTCTGGTCGTGGCCTATTAGCTATGCATAAGCTTGTCGATCCTCTGTTCCAATCTCGTACAGACTTCGAGATCTTCACAGAGCTATCTCGCCGCTTTGGTCGTCATAAAGAGTACACTCGTGGAATGGATGAGATGGAGTGGGTACGTTCACTTTACTCTGATTGCCGTGATGCAAACAAAGGTAAGTTTGATATGCCTGAGTTTGATGAGTTCTGGGAAAAAGGCGTACTAGACTTTGGTACAGGCAAACCTTGGGTTCGCCATGCTGATTTCCGTCAAGATCCTGAGATTAATGCACTAGGTACACCTTCAGGTTTCATCGAAATCTCAAGCCGTACTATCGATCGTATGGGTTATGAGCACTGTCAAGGCCACCCAATGTGGTTCGAGAAAACAGAACGTTCACACGGTGGTCCAGGTTCTAAGAAGCACCCATTCTGGTTGCAATCTTGTCACCCAGACAAACGTCTTCACTCACAAATGTGTGAATCAGAAGATTTCCGTGCAACGTATTCTGTACAAGGTCGTGAGCCTGTTTACATCAACCCAGTTGATGCGAAAGCGAAAGGCATTAAAGATGGCGATTTAGTTCGCGTATTTAACGACCGTGGTCAGTTGATGGCAGGTGCGGTAATTTCTGAGTCTTTCCCTCGTGGTGTGATTCGTATTGAAGAGGGTGCATGGTACGGTCCTCTAAATGAGAAACCAGGTGCAATTTGTACTTACGGTGATCCAAATACGCTGACGCTAGACTTAGGCTCATCTGAACTTGCTCAAGCGACATCTGCGAATACTTGTATCGTAGACTTTGAGAAATTCAAAGGTAAAGTACCGCCAGTAACATCATTTGGTGGTCCAATCGAAGTGGCATAAGCCGTTCTCGATTAGTAAGTCATAAGTAGTAAGTAACAAGCGAAAGTCCGTCTAGCTCTATCAATAGAGCGTGGCGGGCTTTTTGTTTATGTGTCAAAAAGTAAAAGTGTCAGTGAACCTGTGATTGTTCTATTTTTAGTCAAGTTGACGAAAACCGTATTTTTTCCGCGAAATATGCGTGAGTTTATGCAGCAAAAGCTTGTCAATAATTGAGATCATGGTAATTTTGTCCCACATTCATTTTTAGGATTATTTGATATGCCAAAGGCAAGTGATATTAAAAAGTTCGCCGCAATCGAACATAATGGTAAAGTTTTTCTTGTTAAAGAAATCAACAAGTTAACGCCAAGTGGCCGTGCGGGTGCAAGCCTTTACAGAATGCGCCTTTATGATGTAACAACAGGTGCAAAAGCTGATGAGAGCTTTAAAGCCGATGAGATGATTAATCTTGCTGACTTTAGCCGTCGCCAAGTATCGTTCTCTTACATTGATGGTGATGAATACGTGTTCATGGACAATGAAGACTACACACCATACAACTTCAACAAAGATTCAATTGAAGAAGAGCTTTTATTCATCACTGAAGAAGTTCAAGGTCTTCAGGTGCTTATGGTTAACGATAGCCCTGTAGCTATCGAACTACCTTCTGCAGTTGAACTTTTAATTGTTGAAACAGACCCTTCAATCAAGGGCGCGTCTGCAAGTGCACGCACAAAACCTGCGACTCTAACAACAGGTCTAACAGTACAAGTTCCTGAGTACATTGCGAACGGCGATAAAATCAAAGTTAACACTGCCGATCACAAATACATGAGCCGCGCATAATCGCAGCCAACAGTATTTACGTGAACTAGCATCACGGACAGCAGACACATTTAGCCATTTTGGATCTTTTTCAAAGTGGCTTTTTTATACCAAATATTCAGTTCGAAGGCATAAAGACCCTACATATTTGACATCATATTGACTAAATTATCGGCAAGTATCCTCATTAGATTTATACTCATTAGAAGTTTGGCAAATCTTAACTCAAAGCGTGATCAAGTTAGTATTTAGTGCATTTGTTCAATTAGACAAAGATCAATCTTACATGCTCTAATCGAATCTTAATTCATGCATATGCAGTTGTATTTTGGGCGTTTACGCTATTTGGTGTACCTATGAGAGAAATTATTACGTTACCTTGCTCACGTGAACTTGAGCCGATTCAGTCTGATGTCAATTGTCGACATGAAGACAAACAAATTTGGTTTAAATACATAGGAATTCATAACTCACCACTACCTACCTATTTTCCCCTGATCCAGACCAGCTGCAATTTTGAACGCAGTGCGACAGTTATTGGCGATGGATTTCAGATGTTGGCTCAAACTGGTGGTACCGTTGACCAACCGATTGATATTGGTCGTTGCCCTGATAACGATGCCAGTTACCGAATCTACCCTCAAAATGCAGCCAAGCGGTATTACAATTATTTGGTTCTTGAAGAGTCGAATGGCTATACCCTGTTTGGTTTTACAAGTTGCCAACGTTTCGCCGGTTTTTTTGAAATCATCGAGGGAGAAAATGGGCTGGAAATAATAGCCAGTATCGATGGTGAAGGCAGCCAACCGCAAACATGGGAAAATAACAATCTCGAATCCATCACCATCCTAACTGGGTCATCCTTAGCCGATCTGTACACTGAATATGGTGAACTGATTGCGCAGCACCATAAGCCGCGTTTAGGTGTCAATCAGAAAGCGCCGGTCGGGTGGTGTTCTTGGTATGCCTATTATGCTGAGGTCACTGAACAGAATATTCAGCTTAATGTTGATCATATGAAGGGTGATTTAGACAATCTTGAATGGGTGTTGCTCGATGATGGTTACCAAGCCTTTATGGGGGATTGGTTAACGCCATCAGACAAATTCACTAATGGTGTAAAAGAGCTGATTCAAAGTATTAAAGAAAAAGGAAAGAAACCTGCGATCTGGATGGCGCCCTTTATTGCTCAGCCAGAATCTGAGGTTTTCCGTAATCATCCAAACTGGTTTGTGAAAGATGAGCAAGGCAACTTACTAAAAGCTGAAGATGTCACTTATGGTGGCTGGAGATGCACACCTTGGTATATTTTGGATACTTCTCATCCAGAAGTGAAAGCACATTTGACTCATATCGTAAAAACGATGCGTGAAGAGTGGGGCGTTGAATTATTCAAGCTTGATGCTAACTACTGGGGAACGTTGAAAGGTAAGCGTTATCAACCCGGCGTAACAGGTGTTCAAGCTTACCGAATGGGGATGGAAGCGATTGCTAAAGGGGCTGGTGATGCTTGGTTGCTTGGGTGTAATGCACCAATGTGGCCATCGTTAGGTTTAGTCGATGCCATGAGGGTTTCTGATGATGTAGAGCGACACCCTCATCGGTTTGAACAAATAGCGAAAGAGACCTTTTATCGAAGTTGGCAGCATCGCAAACTCTGGCAGATAGATCCAGATTGCGTCACATTAACCTCTTTACCGAACCAAACGACAGATCGCAAAAGTTATAATTTTCATCGAGATGTTTGCCTCGCAAGTGGTGGTTTACTGCTGTCTGGTGATCCACTGCCAGAATTAACTCCCTATGCTCAGCGTTCGTTGAGTAAGCTGATAATAAGGCATAAACATAGCCAGCAAGCGGCCGAGTTCTCCTCATTATCATTAAATCACGCCGTACTGAATTTAACAGAGCATAATCATCTTCATTGCTTATTTAACTATCATGGTGATGAGAAAGAGTTCACATTGGCTTCTGATCATCCAGTGCATTGGTATCACTATTGGACAGGTGAAAAACTGAGTGAGCAACCGACTCAGATTTTCCAATTTACGTTACCCGCAGGATTGACGAGCCTGGCAATTGTCACGGCAGAGTAACGATGGCCTAAAGACCTATTACTTTTCGGTTCCTTAGTGAATCGGAAATAATTAATGTTGAAATAGTTAATATTGAAAAAGCGAATAGCAGCCATATCAGTGGCTGCTTTTTTATCGCAAGAACGAAATTTTAGATATTGAATCTCGAACTTGGAACCAATTTCTAAAACAGAGTTGGCCTTAAATCTCGAACAAAAAGTAGTATCCATAGCCAACAATGAGAGCGGGTATAGCGGAATATAGAGTGGCGACCATGGCTGCTTTTGGAGCGAGAGCTATCGCTGGAAACAGCGCATCGCCATCATTTGAAATCGCATTAGCAATTTGGGTGGAGAAGGGGACTGCTCCTGAAATGTACATGCTAGTAATTAAGATTTGAGGCCCACATCCGGGTAACATTCCAACCGCGAGTCCGATTAGAGGCATAAAAGCTCCCCAACCAGAAAATGCGCTATGGAGATCAACTTGCGTAAAGTACGTCGTTAATTCAAAAACTAGGAAGGCGATAATCACCCATGCACTTACAAAGTTAGTGTCTTGTGCAGCCTTTTGAATTGGGTGGGAGGTGATACATTTTTTGTCTTCCGAAACTGTCGACTCATAATCATGAAGTTCTTCTGTCAAAGCCCAAAGACTCATTGTTGTCACTGATAGCATGGCTCCAATCCACTCGATGGAAAGGTCAGGTAGAGAAAGCAGAGCGTTGATATCAACTTGAAATGAGCCTAAAACCGCAATTATGCTCGCGGGAACCAATAACCATTTCCAAAATGCTCCTTGCAGGTTAATTGCCCTTTGTTGCAGTGGAGATGGCTTGAGTTTTTTCGAGCAGGTAGACAGCGTGCTGCTTAGTTTCTTTTGGAGTTCGGGACGTAAAAAATCATCGGCGTGAAAATGGTTTACGACTAAACCTGAAATGGTTCCGACAATCACCCCTAATATAATAATGCCGAACCCTGTTGAAGGTTGGCTAGCAAGCAGGAGAAATGCCGCATCTCCCATTGTAGAGGTTAACACCGCAACAATAGCGCCAAACCCTACGCGACCACTGACAAATTGAGTGGTGACAACAATAGCGCCACCACACCCAGGTAACGCCCCTAGCAGCGCAGAGAAAAAAATCTGATAGTGTCTAGAGCCTTGATATAGTTTAGTAATCTTATTGGTTTTACTGATAAATTGAGAAATGTAGTGATAAATAGCAAGAGTCAATGCCACATAGCAAGATACCGCCCAGAAAGCATCAGATAGTGTTGCAACAGTAATATCTCGTGTATTCTCAACTGAGAGTAAAGTGATCAGGGCAATGGGCAGAATCAATCGCTTATGAGAGATTTTAAACTGAGAGACAGAAAACAGTCTTGTTGATGATAGATGCTTGAGTAATTCCATAATACTGACCAATTCAAATGAGACTGTAATTACTATATACGAATGAGAATGGTTATCAATATTAATTGTCAAATTTGGAGAAACAGCCCTACACTTATTAGTGAGAATAAGTATGTTTCGGCAATCAACCGATTAATAAGATGGATCTTAAGAGATTCTCTGTTTGTTTTTTGAACATTTTTTTACATGATTAATTCGCCCAAACTCATGATCTGATCCAAAAAATCAGGTAAAGTATCGCCCATTGTGAGAATTTGCTTATCTACATTGTAGGTAGGTTATAAAAATAGATATTGATAGGAAGAGAAATGATTCTAGTTGTTGGTCATAAAAACCCAGATAGCGATAGTATTTGTAGTGCACTAGTAGCGACAGAGCTGCTTAAAGCTCGTGGTCTTGAAGCGCAACCAATCCGTCAGGGTGAAATCAACCGTGAAACACAGCACATTCTTGAAGTGGCTGGAGCGACGTCTCCTGAGCTTCGTACTTCAGTGGCGGGTGAAAAAATCTGGTTAGTCGATTATTCAGATCTTGCTCAAGCACCGGATGATGTGGCTGACGCAGAAATCCTAGGCATTGTCGATCACCACCGTTTAGGCGATGTGATGACGGTAAACCCAATGGAAGCTTGGATCTGGCCTGTAGGTTGTACTAACACCGTTCTATTCAATATGTTCAAAATTGAAGGACATGCTATTTCTCAACAAATTGCAAAATTAATGATGTCTGCGATTCTTTCTGACACAGTAGGCTTTGCGTCTCCAACATGCACGCAAAAAGATAAAGATGCGGTTGCTGAACTTGCAGAAATTGCAGACGTTCAAGATGTTGATGCGTTTATCAAAGATCTATTGATTGCGAAAACAAACATCGAAGGCCTTTCAGCGGCTGAATTGGTAGAGAAAGATTTAAAAGGTTACCCGTTTAACGGCCGTGACGTTGTCGTTGGTCAAGTTGAGCTTGCAACACTTGAGCAAGTAGACGGTATGATTGAAGCGCTTGAAGCTGACCTTGTTCGTCGTTGCGAAGAAGACAAATTGGCTTTTGCTGCTGTGATGCTGACGGATATCACCACGGCTCAAACTCGACTTATCTACAAAGGTGAGTGGGCTGAAAAATTAGCGAAGCACGAAGTTAACGGCATGCTAATGATGGAAAATACTCTTAGCCGTAAAAAGCAAGGCTGGCCTTGGCTTCAAGGTGAGCTAGTTTAATTACAAACTACTATTAGAGATTAGAAAGGGGTTGGCGTAATCGTCAGCCCTTTTATTTTTTAAATCTTCAATCGAGAACTCGTTATGTCAAAGTCTTTAGATGCTTCACAAATTGATGCCATTAATAAATACGACGAAGAAAAGCGTTTTAAATACTGTGTTAAAGAGATCGTTGCAAACCGTGAAGTTTGGATTCTAACGGATGAGCACGGTTGTGTGATGCTAAATACAGAAGAAGAAGATTGTGTGCCAGTATGGCCAAATCAAGAATTCGCTCAAGCGTGGGCCACTGGTGAATGGGAGGCTTGCAAAGCAGAAGCTATTTCACTTAACAAATGGCACAGTCGCTGGACCGTCGGATTAGAAGATGACGAACTGGCTGTTGTTGTTTTTCCAAATGAAAAAGAAGAAGGGGTAATTTTGTTCCCTGATGAATTTGATTTTGAACTTAAAAAACAAGCGTCACGTCGCTAGTTAAACATGAGTCAAAACAAGATATTATTGTTGTCGATTGTTTAGATCCAATAGGTGGAGATGCGTCTCTATTTATTGGATTACATTGCGTTAATTAAGTTTTATATCATTAGTGATATTTAATAAAATAAATTAAAATCAATAAGTTAGATCCTAATTCCATTCTGTAAACATATTTTCATCGCCTATTATTATTGCCGCTAATATCACTGTGAAGCATCAGATTGAAGTTCAACTCAGTATTGATCTTAAGCTACTTTTTACAGCAGGAATAATAATATGAAGAAAAATCCCCGCCAAATTAAAAGATGGTCAAAAAACTTGATCACGACAATAGGATTGACCAGTTGCACCCTTATTGCGAATGCCACTTACGCACAAGATGTGATGACGATTGACCAGCCTGAAAACTATATTCATGACGTATGGTTGCGTGATAATGACAGACTAAACCACTTTACTAGCAAAACCTTTTATCCTTCAAATGTACTAAGAATTACAGCAACAGATGACTATCTAACTCTGTTCAATGATGCGCCACTTGTGTTCACTAATATGGTGTATGTTGCAAAACTGGCCAATGGTACTACCGTTGATCTTTTAAATGTCTCTTCACTGCCTGCGATTTCAGAACTCCGTTTTACACACCCTATTCATTCTGGATTCTTAGAGTACCAAATAACAGGCACTGAAGAGTTGGTCACGCTAACAGCAGATGATTTTATTGATGCTACGTATGACTACATTCCACAAGATAAAGATCAGCAAAATGCTCGTCCTAACTTATCGACTATCTCATTTAAATTTAGATCTCGATTATTTCATCAGGAGGACTTCAAATTAACTTCTAGTGTTAAATGGCGTCCAGAAACGCCCAATGCGATGAGATATATGCTTGGGGCTATTATTAATTGGTCGAAAATTGTAGGTTCAGAAGAATTTGAGCAAGCATGGATGGATACCCCATTCTTAAATGTGAAAGCGGCTAACCCTGCATATAAATGGAATACTGAAACTGATTATGCCGAGTTAAGCGAGAAAGGGCGAGAATACTATGACGAGGCTTTTTCTCGTTATGATCATGACTATGGCAAATTCTATTCAAATGATACAAAAGAATGGCGTTTGAACACGCTGCGTTCACGGTATTATAACTACACAGAAACTGGCGGCGGAGGCTGGGGAGGCGGTGCCACGCTAGGTGTCAGTGCAGCAAGAGGCTTTTTTAATGGACATTTCTTGTATGATGAACGAGCTGCTGAACATTATGACGCAAAAAAATGGTATGGCTTACCCGATCAAAATGGGACAAACACAACAATATTTAATCATGGCATGGAGATCTACTCACACGAAGCGGGTCATACAATCGGTGGTGGTCACTATGATAACTTCTGCAACGAATACAGTGATTGGGGTATAAACCCACTAACCAAAATTTTCTTAGCTGGCTTTATTAAAGATGGGAAAATGTTAATCAATGAAGACAATATCATTGAACGTAATTTGCTTTGGGAGTCCAATAGAAAAGATAAACGACCGAATTCAGCCGCTCCATTTAATAACTCATGGCAGCCAATAGAATGGGGTGGTATATGGGGGCATCACAATATAGAGCTACCATATCCAAACAAAACAATGGATATAGATTCGAACTATATTGAATTATTTAGGAAGTATGTTGAAGCCCATAATGAAGGGAAAGGCTTGGAGTACTTGAAAACACTTCCATTTAACCAAGATGTTAAATATCACCCAGAAGGTGCCCCAAAAACGGAGTTATCTGATTTCCAACGCCAAGGTAAATATACTCAGTTTGGTGAGCGGACACTTACCAATGTGGCGCTAAATAAGCCAGTAAGTGCAACGACTGCCCGTAGTCATAGCCCTGTAGTGAATTCAGTGGATGGTGATACATCGACACGATTTATCTCTAGTAGGAATCAAAATCAAGAGCTAACGATTGATCTGACAAAAGAAACAGCGGTAAGATCAATTGTCGTACATGGTGTAGAGAGAGAGCGCTACAAGCACAGAATGAATGGTGCCGTAGTTAGTGCGTACGATGAAAGCCATAATTTGATTTGGCAATCTGAACCAATGGCAGTGCAAGAAGGGGATGAACAAGTGTTTGTTTATAACTTTGCTGCGCCATTGGCAAACGTCTACTACGTTAAATTCCGAACGGATAGCAAAAATATTGAAGTGAATGAAATTGAGGTATTTGAATAGGCTTACTGAACGGTAACTTTCCGATACCTATAGAAAGTATTCATTAACTGATAAACCCCTGTTGGCAAGCTAACAGGGGTTTTTACTATTGATAACCTAAACCTAAACCTAGATCTTAATACAGAGATTTTGGCGTTAATGATTTGGCGCTTTATAGAAATGGCTTTCAACCAAACGTTGGGTAATTTGGTGGCTTGGGTTGGTCAATACCTCGTGAGTGTCGCCAGATTCAACAACTTCACCTTTATCCATTACCATAATTTGGTCGGTAATATGTTTCACGATCCCAATATGTTGAGAGACATAAATAAAAGAGACGCCCATCTCTTCTTGAAGTTCAAGAAATAGGTTAATGATCTGCGAACGCATCGCCATGTCCAAACCATTAAGAGCTTCATCTGCAACAATAATGGAAGGTTGAAGGATTAACGCTCTTGCCAAGCATACTCTCTGCTTCTGGCCTGTTGCGAGCATTTGCGGATAGAAATAAGCATGCTCTGGCAGTAGACCAACTCTTAGCAACGTGTCTTTCACGCGGCGCATTCTCGCTTCAGGAGGCATATTGGTATTTCGCTTCAGAGGCCCCTCAAGAATTCGACCAATTTGAATTCTTGGGTTCAACGACGTATTCGGATCTTGGAAGATCATTCGTATAAGCTTGCAGCGCGTTGAATAATCTTTGTGTTCTAACTTTTCGCCATTGACACGAATTTCGCCTGAGGTTGGTTCAATCATTCCCGAAAGCATTCTTGCAATTGTCGATTTACCCGAGCCATTTTGACCGATAAAACCTATCGTTTGACCCGCTTCTAAGCTAAAACTTACGGGTTTAACAGCCTGATGTATTTTCTTTCGAAATAGGCCTGAACGCGTTACGAAATCTTTTGAAAGACCGTCAACTTCAAGTAATGCACTCATGATTTTTTATCCATGTTGAGTGGGAAGTGGCAACTGAACTTATGATTTTTGATTCGTCTTGCATAAGGGATTTCAACACATTGTCTTTGTGCGTATGGACAACGAGGCCCGAGTCGGCAACCAATAGGCAAGTGCTGAAGGGGTGGTATTGAACCAGGAAGAGATTGAAGTTTCTCTTTGTGTGGGATCCACTCTCCAAAATCGGGCATCGCCTTAAGTAAAGCAACCGTATAAGGATGTTTCGGTACATCAAGGATTTTTCTTGTATCGGCAGACTCAACCGATTGCCCACAATACATAACCGTAATGCGGTTGGCCCATTGGGTGATGGTCGTTAAATCATGGCCAATAAGAACAATCGTTGTGTTATTAATTTGGTTCATACGGCTCAGCAAACGCAAAATCTGAGATTGAGTGATTGGATCTAAGTCGTTGGTTGGTTCATCAGCAATCAATAATTTTGGCTTGGTTGCAATCGCCATCGCAATCATGATTTTCTGACACTCACCATCCGTCAATTCATATGGGTAGCTGCCCATAATTCGAGTATGTTCTTTTATGCCCACTTTATGCAGCAGTGCAATGGCTTGCTTTTTACGCCATTTGAAACGCTCCCACCATTTGCCATCAAATGACTTTGAAGGGATCGATTCGATCAATTGCTTGCCAACTTCTTCGGAAGGGTCTAGGCATGTTGAGGGCTCTTGGAATATCATCGCAATATCTCGTGAAATGACTCTTCGACGCTCTCTTGGGGTGAGTTGCAATAGATCAATACTGCCCATGCGCATGCGGTCAGCCGTCACTTTCCAATTATCTTTACATACACCAACAATGGCTTTTGCGACTAAGCTTTTTCCTGAACCTGACTCTCCCACAAGCCCACGAATTTCACCTTCATTCAAGGTTAAACTCATACGATCAACCGCCTTAACGGTTCCTTGAGGCGTTTCAATTTCGATCGTTAAATGTCGAATATCTAGTAATGGCATTATTCGATTCCTGCATTAAGAGCTTGTCGGACACCTTCACCAACTAAGTTAATGATAATAACCGCAAACATGATCGCAAGACCTGGAAGCGTGACAGTCCAAGGTGCAAGGTAGATGAGTTCAACAGAGTCACCTAAAATTGCCCCCCATTCTGTGCTTGGGGCTTGAGCGCCTAAACCTAAGAATCCTAGAGCGGTAATGTCTAAAATTGCGATGGAAAGTGCCAACGTACTTTCGGCGGCGATGACAGTTAATACGTTAGGTAAAATGGAGTTCCACAATAGGTAAAAGTCGTTTGCACCGTCGAGTCGGGCTGCCATGATGTAATCTTTTTCAACTTCGTTATGTACAGCAATATAGATTGAGCGAATAAACCGCGGAACAAGAGCTAAACCTATCGCAAGCAGAATGTTGAACTCACCAAAACCAAGGAAAGCTACAAAAATAATCGCAAGTAACAGAGACGGTATAGACATCACGGTATCAAGTAGGTGATTGAGCGTACTTGAAAGTAACCCTTTAGTCATACCGGCAAACACACCAACAATGCAGCCGATGACTCCGGCAATGGTGGTAATGATGATAGCTGCGCCAAATGTAAGCTGAGAACCGATGATCAGTCGCGACAAAATATCTCGCCCTAGATCGTCTGTACCTAGAAAATATTCAACGGTTCCAGCAGGGTTCCAAGATGGTGGAATGAGCAATTCCCCCGTTTGAGCTTGTGCATCATGAGGGGCTAGCCAAGGAGATAAAAGAGTGACTAAGATTAAAAATAGCAGGCACCATAGACCAAACATCGCCAAACTGTTGGCTTTGTAGCTGCGCCAAAAACGCTCAAATTGCGTTGGAATCTGTTCTTCTTGATAAACACTACTTGTTAGCATACCACTCTTTCCTTACTAGAGGGTTGATCATCGCACCCACAAGATCTGACAGAATATTTGCAGTGAGAACTAGAGTTGCCACGACGATCACGCCCGCCTGAATAGAGACATAATCTTGATTGGATAAAGCATCAAGCAGCCAACGACCAATTCCGGGCCAATTAAAAATGGATTCAGTAATAATCGCCAGCGTCAGCATACTTGATAGTTGCACACCAAATTTAGGAATGATTGGTGGAATGGCGTTTCTGAGTACATGTTGAGTAACGATTTCGTGGCTTGTTAGACCTTTGATACGTGCGGCTCGAATATAGTTTTGAGTCATCACTTCCGCGACCGATGCGCGCATAAGACGAATAACTTGCGTTGTCGGCGCTAATGCCAAAACCAAGCAAGGCAAAATCATATGCTCTAAAACACTTTGCAAGGCATGAGCACGGTAATTACCTTTTGCCATGAATGCATCGATGATGGCGAAACCTGTAACATGGTCAATTTCGTAAAGTAAATCGTAACGCCCAGCGACAGGAAACATTTCAAAGTGAAGAGAAAAAACCATGATCATGAGTAGGGCAACCCAAAAAATAGGCGCAGAGTAACCAGACATAGAGGTGAATGAGATTGCGGTATCAATCCACTTGCCTTGACGCATTCCTGCTAACGTCCCAAGTGGAATACCCACAAACAGTGAAAGAATAAAGGCGACTAAGCATAATTCCAGAGTTGCAGGGAAAACAACCGCTAATTCCGTGCTGATTAAAACACCGCTTTTATTCACGCCAAAGTTGAGTTGGATGAGTTCTTGAATGTAGGAGAACCAACCTAGCCAAAATTCTTGTAGCGCCCAGTGAGACGTTGTATCTAGACGAAGGAGTGAATAACCCACGATGGTTAATATTGCTAAAGTAATGATAAAGAGATTAAGCCTACGAACCGTATACCAAAACATCTATTCGCTCCTCTCGACTAAATCAAATGGTTGAACGTTAAAAGGATTGACGCGAAAGCCAGATAACGATTTATCATGCACTTGGAATTGAACACCGTGAGCGAGAGGAATGACTGGGAATTCTTCATTCAAAATATTTTGAGCCTGTTTATATAGATTAAAGCGATAACGCTGTTCATTTGCCTCTAAAGCTAGATCGAGTAAAAAGTCAAAATCAGAATTACACCACATTGAAACATTCAGCCCAGCACGTTCCGAGCCGCATGAAAGAAGAGGGCGTAAAAAGTTATCAGGATCACCCGTGTCACCAATCCAGCCAGTTAAAAGCAAGTCGAAATCCGAAATGTTGGTTAATTCTGTTCGATTAAAACGATCATCCGTTAACAGATTAAGCTTAATGCCAATATCGGCAAAATTAGCCTGTATCAACTCGGACGTCTTACGTGGGCTAGGGTTGTATGCTCTCGGTTCTAGAGGAACCCACATAGAGAGTTCAAGGCCAGAGTCAACCCCCGCTTCTCGCAGTAAAGCCAGTGCGTAATTCTTATCGTAGCGAATTTGGACGGTATCTTTTTGGTAAGCCCAAGAGTTCGGTGGTAGTAGAGTGTATGCCTTGCTACCTGTTCCGTAATACACTGAATCTAAAATATTTTGACGGTTGATAGCCAGATTTAACGCTTTTCTTACGCGAGGATCATTCAATGCTTCATGAGTGGTATTTAACGCTATAAAAGAGACATTCATTGCGGGCTTTGCGGTCAACTCTAAATCCGCTTGCTTTTGGATAATAGGGATCTGGCTTGAAATCGGCGAGCTTAAAACATCGCACTCTTTACGCAGTAATTTGGCGAGAGTTCCTGTGCCTCTATGGGAGATGTCAAACACCACTTGATCCATTTTTACCTCACCACGCCAATAATTATCGTGCTTTTTAAGACGGATCAAATCATTGACTTGGTATTCATCTAAATAGAATGGCCCACTTCCAATAGGGTGCGAATCTATCTGGTTTTTCTCATCTTTTGCAGCCAATTCACGCCCATATTCGGCGGAAAGAATAACGGAATGGCTGGTCGAGATATTGGATAAAAATGAATTATCAGCACGGCTTAGCGTAAATTTAACCGTGTGTTCATCGAGCGCTTGTACATCAACAAGAAGATTTTGGAAATCAAGACTAGTGAACCAAGGATACGCACTCTGACCAACAAGGTGAAAAGGGTGGTTAGGATCAATAATACGTCGAAAACTGAATACCACATCATTGGCATTCATAGCACGAGTAGGAGTAAACCAATCTGTTGTTTGGAACCAAACATTATTACGTAAGGTAAACGTATACTCAGTGCCATCGTCATTGGTTGTCCAACTGGTTGCGATGTTTGGCGTAGGTTGAAGTGTTTCAGGATCAAGCTGAAGCAGAGTATCAAATATCTGTGGGCTAAGTGCATCGGCAGTGATGCCACTGTCGATCAGTTGTGGATTAAAGGTACTAGGGTTACCTTGGCCACAAAATACGAATCCGTTCTGACGAATTTCGTTGTGGTCAATCTCTTCACCACAGCCAGAAAGTAGGCTTAAAGTGAATAATCCAAAGGTAAGTTTTAAGAGTGCTTTCATAGAAAGAAATTTTTTAATGAACGAAGTTATTGGAGATACGATCTCATACTTCAAGATCCCACTAATTTACCATTTTTAAGCAAGCTGCACCAATCACAATAATCATATATAGCAAGCAGTTATTCGGTTTTGTTTTACTTCGACTATTTTTGATGGGATTTTAGCCAGATTACTCACCTGAAGAGCCATTGAGCCCATATTTTCGGATCATGCCTCTTAACTGATGATAGCTTAATCCCAGTAACTCTGCGGCTTGACGTTGATTAAATTTACTCTGCTTGAGGACCTGATTCAGCAGTACTTTATCTTGCTGTTCTTGCCATAACTTGTAGTTTAATGGGAAAGAAAAAGCCTGTTCATCTGTCGAACTGTCATCGATAACATCTGATTCTTGGCTATCCCAATGAGGTATGAATGGGTCAAATATCAACTCATCAATGGCATATTGTGAGGTCCCATTTTGATATACCGCTCGTTCGATAACATTTTTCAGTTCTCGAACATTACCGGGCCAAGGGTAAGCGAGTAACTCATTGACAGCGCTTTCAGTGAACCCTGAAAATAGCTCCAGTTGGAGTTCTCTACACATTTTTATCGCGTAGTATTCAGCCAGAAGCAATATATCCTCTTTACGCTCTCGCAGTGGTGGTAAATTGATAACATCAAAGGCTAGCCTATCTAATAAATCGGCTCTAAATTCGCCAGTCCTTGCGAGTTGGGGTAAGTTGGCATTCGTCGCACACACCAATCTGACATCTGCACTCAGGACTTTTTGGCCACCGACTCGTTCATACTGACCATATTCAATTACCCGTAAAAGTTTCTCTTGTACGGAAAGTGGCGCAGTAGCGAGTTCATCTAAAAATAGAGTACCACCTTCTGCCCGTTCAAATCGGCCTTGATGACGGCCTTTTGCCCCAGTAAATGCTCCAGACTCATGTCCAAAAAGTTCCGAGTCAATTAACCCTTCGCTTAATGTTGAACAATTGAGCGAAACTAGCGGTTGATCCCAGCGTTTAGAGAGATAGTGTAGTCGCTGAGCAATGAGTTCTTTGCCTGTTCCTCGCTCACCAATAATCAGTATTGGTCTTTGGATTGGAGCCAGTTTCGATACTTTGTCCAACACCGCGAGAAAAGCAGGTGATTCACCGATTAAGTTCTGTTTCATTTGAGCTTGGCTCCTGTGTGGCTAAATTTACCAACAATAGGTTAAATTCATCATAGCATGGATTGGGTGCATTCCTTGCTTTCTTGTAACTTATTGTTTTTAAATAACTATAATATTGGCATGGTTATTGGTTATATAACAATATACATAAACAGGTGTATTGAAGATTTAACATTAATAAGGGGAACCACCATGGGTATTTTTTCTCGTTTTGCAGATATCGTAAATTCAAACATTGGCGCATTGCTGGATAAGGCTGAAGATCCTGAAAAAATGATTCGCCTTATTATCCAAGAGATGGAAGACACTTTAGTAGAAGTGAGAACTAACTCAGCAAAAGCCATTGCTGATAAAAAAGAGTTAGCGCGTCGAGTGGAAGCAATGGCCGATCAAATTAATGATTGGCAACAAAAAGCCACATTAGCATTAACGAAACAGCGTGAAGATCTTGCTCGTGCAGCGCTGATTGAAAAGCAGAAACTCGAAGATATTATTAAGGGTTTACACACTGAGCAGACACTCGTCGAAGAAACCATCACCAAACTTACCGATGAAATTGGTAAGCTTGAGACTAAAATTACCGAAACACGAGCGAAGCAACAAGCGTTAGCTATTCGTAATCAAGCGGCGTCAAATCGTCGTGATGTACAAAAACATCTGCATTCAAGCCGAAGTCATGAAGCGATGGCAAAGTTTGAGCAATACTCGCGTAAAGTGGATGAGTTAGAGGCGGAGGCTGATGTGTATGCAAAATCGGGTACTGCGAAGTCACTTGACCAAGAGTTTGCTGAGTTGCAAGCTAATGATGAAATAGAGAAAGAATTAGCGAAACTGAAGCAACAAGTTGAGCAACAAAACAAATAATTTAAAGCGGTTCATCACTTGGCTGCTTTAAACAAGAAAGCAGCTAGATAGCTTTGAATAATAAAAGGTTAGGAGTGGATTATGTCATCATTTTTTATAGCAGGCCCATTAATTGTTTTTCTGATTTTTGTTGCTCCGCTATGGCTGTTTTTACATTACAGAGGTAAGCGAAAATCGGAAAATGGCTTATCGAGCGAAGATTATCAAAGGTTACAAACCTTGTCTGAAAAAGCGGAGTCGATGCAATCTAGAGTCGAAACGCTAGAGCGTATCCTTGATGCGGAGTCACCTAATTGGAGACGAAATTATGACTAAGCGAGAGCTCTACCGAGATACTGAAAATGGGAAAATATCGGGTGTATGTGCGGGTTTGGCGAACTATTTCGGTTCAGAAGTATGGTTGATTCGAATCCTAGTCATTTCAGCCGCTCTGCTTGGTGGTAGTTTCTTAGTGTTATTAGCTTATATTGCCATGACGTTGATGCTGGAAAAACAACCAGTGCAATATGTCGAAAGCTTAAAATCTCAGCAAGAACATACCTTGAAAAGCAAACCTTGGCAGCAAGGAAAAACGGCGGATGCTCTGCTGAAAACGTTGGAGCAAGAATTTAATCAAATCGAAACTAAAGTGCGAGACATGGAAGCATATGTGACTTCTGACACTTTTAAAGTTAACCGCGAATTTAATAAGTTGTAGCGGCCAATTGTAATTAAATGAACCTTCGAAATAAGTTGAAGAGTGCGCTACTCCTCAACTTATTCTTTTTTATATAGTTCTCAAGCTATTTACTGGAAGCCAATCGTCGATTCATCTATGTTAATAAGTAGAAAAAATAGTTAATACTACGAACATTAACAAGGATGATAAATCATGCACAAAGCGATATTGCTCCTGTTTGGAGCTTTGTTGGGGCTATCGGGCTGTGGAAGAGATCTTCCTCCTGTTCCAGAACCTGACTCTCGACCTGCTAAGTTGTTTCGTGTCTCGGTTGGAAATACACAATTTGAACGAAGCTTTCCTGCCACCAGTGACGCTGGTGATAAAGCGGTATTAGCATTTCGTGTTCCGGGCCAGCTCCAAACCATTGATGTTCTTGCTGGGCAACCCGTTGAAAAAGGCGCACTTCTTGCGACGCTTAATCCTGATGAATACACCCTTTTAGAGCAGCAAGCTAAAGCCAACTTTAAACTTGCGGATGTCCAATATCAGCGTATGAAAAAGTTGCGTGTTGATAAGGTGGTGTCTGAACAAGATTTTGACCAATCAAAAGCCAACCATAACTCTGCCAAAGCCCTTTTAGAGCAAGCTCAAGCCAATTTACGCTACACGCGACTTATCGCGCCCTATAAAGGCACCATTTCTATCATACCTGCGAAAACGAATGAGTTCATCGATGCAAAACAGGGCGTGATGAATATTCAAACCAATGAAGTGCTTAAAGTCGTTTTTCAGATTTCTGATAAATTATTAAATCGCTTTGCTAACGGCAACCAAGTAAGTGTCACTATGGTTTTTGATGCTTTCCCAGAACGGTCTTTCCCATTAACGTTTCAAGAGGTTGATACAGAAGCTGATTCAACAACAGGCTCTTATAAAGTGACTATGGTTATGGACCGCCCTAAAGATATTGGGATCTTGCCGGGGATGTCTGGCTCCGTTACGGCTATTGCTGCGAGAGGTAATGCGACAAGAATTCCACAAGATGCCATTTTTGAAGAACAAGGAGAAACGTGTGTTTGGCGTGTTTCCGATGAGGGGATTGTTGAAAAAGTACAAGTAACGTTGAATGAAAAGAGGCAAGTACTTTCTGGTTTAACTGACGGTGATCAGATAGTGACGTCTGGAGTGAGTCAGATTGAAGCGGGCATTAAAGTTCGAGAATGGATCAAGGAGCGAGGTCTATAATATGAAAATTTTGATCAAGACATTCGCGTTATGCACGCTGCCACTACTTTATGGTTGTGGAGAACCCACAACGGTTGACGTCGTTAGTACGCCACTTGTGAAGGTGGTCGATGCGGGTAGCCATGAAATGCAAGATAACCTGTACTTCCCTGCTGTCGCAAATGCTGCCGAACGAGCGCATTTAAGTTTTCGAGTTTCAGGAGAAATAAATAAGCTTAATGTTCGTGAAGGAGACCGAGTAAAAAAAGGCGATATTTTAGCTGAAATTGATCCGACGGATTATCAGTTAGATGTCGATAATGCGAGCGCAAAATACTCGGTAGCAAACAGTCAGTTTGAACGTTCAAAACCTTTGGTCAAAAAGGGGCTTTTAGCGAAGTCACAATTTGATGAGCTTGCGGCGCAAAGACAAATCGCATTATCTGAATTTGAGTTAGCAAAGCTCCGATTGTCATTTACAAAATTACGCGCTCCTATTGATGGCATGATTTCACGAGTGAACGTGGATCAATTTGAAAATATTCAAGTAGGCCAACAGGTGGTTAATATTCATAGCGTTAAGGATGTGGAGGTGATGATACTACTTCCAGACCAAATCTATGTGAAGCAACCTGATCCTGAGAAATTGGCCAAGGTGAGAGCCACTGTACGAGTTCCAAGTGGTAATGAATATTTGGCTTCAATCAAAGAGTTCACCACGGAACCTGATCCAAAAACGGCGTCATATACCGTTACTTTGACACTCCCAATGCCTCAAGAAGAGTTCATTTTAGATGGCATGGCTGTAGAAGTGACAACAAAAGGGGAGTCGATTGAAATCGACCTGAACGCAGGGGTGAATATTCCGATAGAAGCCATATTCAATGCTGGGGGATTACAGCGTGAAAATATGTATGTTTGGGTTTTAAATGAAGACTCTACGGTGAGAAAACAGAAGGTGGTGACAGGTAAGGCAATCCAAGATCATATTCAAGTCACGGATGGATTAATAGGCTCAGATCAGATAGTGATGGCTGGTATCAGCCGATTGCGAGATGGAATGGCGGTTAAAGTGATACAGCAAGAGGTGAATCAATGAGCAATCTAACAGAAAAAAACATGCCTAAGCCTCAATCATCTTCACTACAAGATGATTCTGATGTCACTGGCGTTGCGGCTTATTTTATTCGTAATAAAGTGATTAGCTGGATGCTCTCTTTGATTTTCCTCATTGGTGGTGTCGCCGCATTTTTTGAACTTGGACGTTTAGAAGATCCCGCCTTTACCATTAAAGATGCAATGGTCGTGACATCCTACCCTGGCGCAACACCTCAGCAAGTGGAAGAAGAGGTGACTTATCCGCTTGAAAAAGCCATCCAGCAGTTGTCGTATGTAGATGAAGTCAATTCGCTCTCCAGTCGCGGCTTATCACAGATAACGGTAAGCATGAAAAATAGCTATGGTCCGGATGATCTTCCGCAAATATGGGATGAATTACGTCGTAAAGTGAATGATCTCAAATCACAACTTCCGCCGGGCGTGAATGACCCAAGTGTGATTGATGATTTTGGTGATGTGTATGGGATTTTATTGGCGGTAAGTGGTGAAGGCTACAGTTACAAAGAGCTGCTTGATTATATCGATTATTTACGACGTGAGTTGGAGCTGGTTGATGGTGTGAGTAAAGTTTCGGTGTCAGGTCAACAGCAAGAACAAGTCTTTATTGAAATCTCAATGAAGAAAATTAGCTCACTTGGGTTATCACCAAACACTGTTTTTAATCTGCTTTCGACACAAAATGTCGTGTCCGATGCTGGTGCTATCCGCATCGGTGATGAGTACATTCGTATCCATCCCACGGGTGAATTTGACGATGTAGACCAGTTAGGCGACTTAATTTTAACGGATGGCGGCAGTGATGGGCTAATCTACTTACGCGATGTTGCCGAAGTGAAGCGTGGTTATGTGGAAGTGCCAAGCAATATCATTAATTTCAACGGAAAGTTGGCACTGAATGTTGGTGTTTCGTTTACTGCTGGAGTGAACGTGGTTGAAATTGGTAAAGCTTTCGACCGTCGTCTTGCGGAACTGAAATTCCAACAGCCTGTAGGGATTGAGATTGGTGAAATTTACAGCCAACCTAAAGAAGTCGACAAATCCGTTAGTGGTTTTGTGATCAGTCTTGGGCAAGCCGTTGCAATCGTTATTATTGTTCTGCTCTTCTTTATGGGGCTTCGCTCTGGTCTATTGATCGGTTTGATACTGTTGCTTACGGTTCTGGGTACGTTTGTCTTTATGCAGTATTTCAAAATCGATCTGCAAAGGATCTCGTTAGGTGCGTTGGTTATCGCCCTTGGGATGCTGGTGGATAATGCCATTGTGGTGGTAGAAGGGATACTCATTGGTACGCAAAAAGGACGAACTCGATTACAAGCGGCAACCGATATCGTGACTCAAACCAAGTGGCCATTATTGGGGGCGACAGTGATCGCCGTAACCGCGTTTGCTCCGATTGGTTTGTCACAGGATTCTACAGGTGAATACTGTGGAACACTGTTTACCGTTTTGCTTATCTCATTGATGTTAAGTTGGTTCACTGCCATATCATTAACGCCATTCTTTGCCGATATCTTTTTTAAAGGCCAGAAAACACCAGAACAGGGAGAGGATTCTGACCCATATAACGGCATGGTGTTTGTTGTTTATAAGAACTTTCTTGAATTTTGTATGCATAAAGCGTGGCTCACGGTTGCTGTGTTAGTCATTGGCTTAGCTGCGAGTTTGTATGGCTTTACACAGGTTAAACAATCCTTTTTCCCTTCATCAACTACTCCGATGTTTATGGTTGATATTTGGATGCCGGAAGGGACTGACATTCGAGCGACGAATACAAAATTGAAGGTTTTGGAAGCTTGGTTAGCAGAGCAAGATGAAGTGTCTCATGTCACTACAACGGCGGGTAAAGGTCTGCAACGTTTTATGCTGACTTATGCTTCGGAAAAAAGTTATGCCGCATACGGTGAAATTGTGACTAGAGTGAAGAGTTATGAGGTGTTGGCACCCTTAATGGCTCGCTTCAGAGAGCATATACAATCTCAGTTCCCTGAAATTAACTTTAAGTTGAAGCAGGTAGAGCTAGGTCCCGGTGGCGGCGCGAAAATTGAAGCACGTTTAGTTGGTTCTGATCCGACAATATTACGTAAACTGGCAGAGCAGGTAATGGATGTTATGTATGCCGATAGCGGTGCGCATAATATTCGTCATGACTGGCGTGAACGTACAAAAGTTCTTGAGCCGCAATTTAATGAGAGCCAAGCTCGTCGTTACGGGATCAGTAAATCTGATGTTGATGAATTCTTAATGATGTCGTTCTCGGGTAAATCAGTGGGTGTGTACCGTGATGGCACAACGCTGATGCCGATTATCGCGCGTTTACCTGAAGATGAACGGGTGGATATCAGAAACATTGAGGGGATGAAAATTTGGAGCCCAGTGTTAAGCGAATTCATACCACTGCAACAGATCACTCAAGGTTATGAAATGCGCTGGGAAGACCCACTGATTGTGCGTAAGAATCGTAAGCGTATGCTAACGGTGATGGCAGATCCCGATATTTTAGGAGAAGAAACGGCTTCAACGTTACAGAAGCGGCTGCAACCACAAATCGAAGCCATTGAGATGCCCGCGGGCTATTCATTGGAGTGGGGAGGAGAGTATGAGTCCTCTAGTGACGCACAAGCTTCGCTATTTCAAACCATGCCAATGGGCTACCTATTCATGTTCTTGATTACGGTATTCTTATTCAATTCTGTAAAAGAGCCACTGATCGTATGGTTGACCGTTCCTCTGGCAGTGATTGGGGTAAGTACGGGACTACTATTACTCGATACACCATTTGGCTTTATGGCGCTGCTTGGGTTCTTAAGCTTATCCGGAATGTTGCTGAAAAACGGTATTGTTTTACTCGATCAAATTGAGATTGAAATGCACTCAGGGAAAGATCCTTATCTCGCGGTAGTTGATGCCGCTTTAAGCCGTGTTCGCCCTGTTTGTATGGCCGCGATAACCACTATTTTAGGGATGATTCCGCTGCTGCCGGATACATTCTTTAAGCCAATGGCGGTGACGATCATGTTCGGTTTGGGATTTGCAACGGTATTAACATTGATTGCGGTACCTGTTTTCTATCGATTATTTCATCGAATTAAGATCACTGGCTAAGTAGGTGCGCTACTATATGACTATGCCTTTAAATGACCCATTTAAAGGCATTTTTTTGATATTTATCCATGTGTATATGTGCACAATAAAACAAGAATTTAAATCATGTTAGGTGACGATATGAGTGATATAGAAGATCATACTTGCCCTTGGGCGATGACTCATGAATTAGACCGTGAGTATCATGATGCCGAATGGGGTGTCCCTGTTTATGATGACATCAAGCTATTTGAATTTATTACCTTAGAAGGGGCGCAAGCAGGGTTGAGTTGGATTACGATTCTGAAAAAGCGTGAAGGGTATCGTGCTGCCTTTGAAGCTTATAACATTGAGAAATTGGCTCAATACGATGAAGATCATGTGCCCTACATTATTGAAAATTTTGATGTGGTTCGCCATAAAGGAAAAATTGCATCCGTTTACAGTAATGCGAGAGCGGCGTTGGCTTTGCAGCAAGAGTATGGATCTCTTGAGATAGCGTTATGGCAATTTGTCGATGGAAAGCCAATCGTCAATCAGTGGCGTTCTCAAGATGAGGTTCCAGCGTTCACAGAACAATCAAAAGCGATGAGTAAGTTTCTTAAAAAGAAAGGGTTTAAATTTGTCGGTGAGACCATTTGTTATGCATTTATGCAGGCGACTGGAATGGTCAATGATCATTTAGTGACATGTCCCAAGTATCATTTGGATGCTCGCTAGGAATACAGTCTGATGAGAATACAATAGAGAAAGGTAAGTGTTGATTTCAAATGCAACACTTACGCAATTAAATATATTATATCAATGGGTTAAGATGTAAGAGAGTTAAGATATAAGAGCGTTGTAGCGTTCAAGCCCTGATTCTAGATCGGCAATGAGGTCCTCAACATCTTCTAAACCTATGTGCAAACGAATGAGTGTGCCTGAAAAATTTGGGTTCGCAATGGTTCTTAAGCTATCGAAACTTTTAGGTTCATTCGCCAAAATCAGACTTTCGAATCCTCCCCATGAATAACCCATGCTGAAATGAGTCATGCCATCGAGTAACGCGGTGGTTGCTCGTGGGTAAGATGTTTTCAATACAAAAGAAAACAATCCGTTTCCACCAGTAAAATCGCGCTCATAGAATTCGTGCCCTGGGCATGTTTCCAGAGCGGGATGACGGACATGATCGACTTCAGGGCGTGTTGCAAGCCATTGAGCGACCTTAAGGCTATTTTTAGCATGTTGGCGCATCCGCACATCAAGAGTTCGGATACCTCTTAGTCCGAGGTATGCATCATCAGGGGATACGCATTGTCCCATGAGGTAACTCTGCTCTCGAAGTTGGTCCCAACATTTCTCATTAGCGACAGCAGTACCAAGCATGACATCGGAGTGACCAACAATGTATTTTGTTGCGGCTTGAATTGAGATATCGACACCATGATCAAATGGTGAGAAATTGACACCAGCGGCCCAGGTATTGTCCAGCATAACGACAATATCGTGCTCATGAGCAATTCGAGCGAGGGTCGGAACATCTTGAACTTCCATGGTGATGGAGCCTGGAGATTCGGTGAACAGAACTTTGGTATTCGGCCTGATCAATGTTCTTATATCTTCGCCTATTTGAGGATCGTAATACGTGGTTTCGACCCCCATTTTTTTCATTATTGTATTACAGAAATCTCGAGTCGGTTCGTAACAGGTGTCTACCATCAAAATATGATCACCGGTTTCAACAAAAGATAAAATGGCATTTGAAATAGCAGCGGTGCCGCAAGGGAATAGGGCGCAGCCGGCTCCACCTTCAACATCAACCATGGCATCTTGAAAAGCAAAGTGAGTATTGGTGCCACGGCGACCATAAAACAGAGTCTTATTCGCTCGATTGATCGTTGCGTGGTTTTTCTCGGCTACGGTATCAAACACAATCGTAGATGCGCGCTGAATAGGAGGATTTACCACGCCATTGGTCCACTTTTTGTCGCGGCCAGCGGTAATCAATTGAGTTTTTTTCTTTTCTGCCATTTGAATTCCTTGTCAGAGTCAATGCTGTGAGAGCTTACATAGTGATGTTAATGCTTATATAAAGCACGTTGAGGTTGAATAATGCAAGCTACGATTCGTTATGCGTTATTACCAATTGAAATTAGAGCAATGGGTTGAATAAATAAAATGCACGTTCAAAAAAGCGGTTGTAAACAGATCGTTTGTTCCATTCCGGTAATAATATGCTGTGCGAACTATCAATATAAGTCTGCTGTAACCAATACAGTTCTTTAGTAAACGCCTCATCATCCACAGCGAGAGTGACTTCAAAATTGAGCCACAAGCTGCGCATATCAACGTTTACTGTTCCGACTAAGCAAAACTTCTCATCAATCACCACAGATTTGGTGTGCAATAGACCGCCATAAAATTCATATATCTTCACTCCGGCTTCTAATAGTTCGCTATAAAAAGCACGAGATGCCCACTTGACCATCAGTGAATCGTTTTTGTGCGGAATGATTAACTCAACGTTCACGCCCCGCTGAGCCGTCATTTTTAGCGTTTCTAATAGATCAGCACTGGGAACAAAATAGGGTGTAGTGATTCGAATAGATTCATTGGCTTGATGCATGGCGATACTGAGGACTTGTAAAATGAGGTTTTCAGGCATCCCCGGCCCGGAAGGCACGACTTGGATAGGGTGAAGGCTCTCATTGGTATTAATTGTACACTCAGGTAATTGAGGAAAGACTCGTTCACCAGTCTCCACTTCCCAATCCCAGCAATGAATCGCGGAAAGAACATTGACCGTTGGGCCTGTGACCCTCACCATAATGTCAATCCACTGACCGACGCCTGAATCTTGTTTGAAATGTTCAGGGTCAACCAGGTTCATTGAGCCTGTATAGGCAATGCTATCATCGATAACAATAATTTTTCTGTGTTGACGTAAATCTAAGCGACGCAAAAATATACGCATAGGGCTTACTGCAAGTGCTTGCTTTACCTCAATACCAGAAGATTTCATCATGCCGAACCAATGACTTCGGAAAAATCGCGGGCTTCCGGCTGAATCCAGTAACAGCTTTACATTCACCCCTCGCTTAGATGCCTGTATCAATGCAGAGGCGACAGAATCTGCTAACCCTCCGGGATGCCAAATGTAGAAAACCATCCGAATACTTGATTGAGCGTTTTCAATATCTTGAATTATCGAGCGTAATATTTTGTCGGGGGAGTCTTGCAATGAAAGTGAGTTACCACTCAAAGCTGGGATCCCCATTCGGTTATTACATAGCTCATCAATTTTGGTGATATGAACGCTCATGTGCTCAGGAAGGTGAGCTTGGCAGTCGTTTAACTGATTAAACCAATTACCAAAAGGGGTGAACATTTTATGAGCTCGCTCTGCCCGTGTTCTGCCTAAATTAAGCTCCCCAAAAAGGAAATAACAGAACACACCAACAATAGGAATGATGTAAATAATCATCAACCAAGATAACGAAACACTCACTGCTCTCCGTTTTAGAACCACACGCAAGGTCACACCTGCGACAAGCACCCAGTAAAGGACAACGCCAATGATCGTAAGATAATGATAAAGCTGTTCCATGAGATAAGTTCTGTAGGTTTAGATAGTTCTGATAGTAATGCGAAACTACTTGAATGGGAATTTTCTATGCGATCAAAATTGCAAGAAGATATGAAACCTCTTACCAGTGGATTGTTGTTAGAAAAGTGTTAAATGGCGAGGTAAAAAGAAAGATTGATTAAAAAACCAACATTTAAAAGTGAAAACTTGAGTGTAATCCGAAAAATATACTGTTCGGACTTCCAATTTTAATCTCAAACTGGTTTACTTGCTAGACATCAAGCGCCAATCCATTTTTATTAGAGTGTAAATTAAAATTTACACCACCCTATAGGCGCCTTAATACGCACACACAACTTTGGTACATTTATTATGGCGAGTAGTTCTAGAGGCCAATTCTCTTCGAAGTTTGGTTTTATAATGGCCGCAGCGGGTTCCGCTGTTGGTTTAGGTAATATTTGGGGATTTCCCACACAAGCTGCGAGCAATGGTGGCGCGGTATTTTTAATTGTTTATCTATTGATGGTGTTCTTGCTTGCATTTCCGATGCTGGTCGCTGAACTGACTATCGGTCGTTACGGTCAATCTAACCCAATTGCATCATTAAAAGCAGTATGGCCAAAAGGTAAAGCAGGTGCGATTGCTGTCGGCTTAGCTGGCATGACAGCGGTATCTTTAATTTTAAGCTTTTATGCCATCGTTGCTGGTTGGTTAATTGGTTCTTTTGCCGGAAGCGGTCTTGACCTGCTTGGTATGAATGACGCTGCGGATTGGCTAACGGGTTTTGGTACGGCTCGAAACCTGATTTTGATGGTTATATTTATGCTGCTAACTATGTATGTAGTACGTAGTGGCGTTGCTGATGGTATCGAACGTTGGTCAACTCGTTTAATGCCTGTGCTTTTTGGTCTGTTCGGATTGATGATCATCTACATCTTTACGCAAGATGGTGCTGTCGAAGGTCTGAAAATGTACCTTGTTCCTGATTTCTCACATTTCAGTGCTGATCTTGTCGTTAGTGCAATGGGTCAAGCCTTCTTCTCATTATCACTTGGTGTTTGTACCATGATGGTATACGGCTCTTACCTGAAAAAAGATACGAACTTACCTAAAACCGCAGCGCAGGTTGCATTGGTTGATACTGGTGTTGCATTTGGTGCTGGGTTGCTGATTCTTCCTGCAATGTTTGTGGCGAAAAACAATGGCGTAGAAATTTTCTCAGAATCAGGCGCATTACTAAGTTCAGATACACTCGTGTTTGCAGTTCTACCAGCGATGTTCGATACAATGGGCACAATGGGTATCTTTGTTAGTCTTGTGTTCTTCCTGCTAATGATTATTGCGGCTTTAACATCATCTATTTCAATGCTTGAAGTGCCAGTTGCATGTGCGACTGAGGAGCTTAAACAGAGCAGAACAGTCGCAGTGGCGTGGATTGGTACCGTAATAACAGTGGTATCGTCAGTGATTGTTTTAAACTTTGGCGATCTGTTCGGCTTTGTAATTCAGCTAACGACTGTGTACGCACAACCGATTATCGGCCTATTCATAACGCTGATTGCGGGCTGGATTTGGCACCGTAACAGTGTATTAGAAGAGCTTAAGCAAGGTTACCCAGAAATTGAAAGCGGCTTATTCTGGAAAGTATGGCCACTATATGTTCGTGTTGTATGCCCAGTACTGATGCTGATGGTCTTCTTTGCATAAAGCGTCCATTTATACACGATACTTCTAATGAAAGCCTCGCCATTGCGGGGCTTTTTCGTGTGGTATCTCTGCAAGGAATCGCTATAATCAAGCGCCTATTATAGGAGCGCAGTCATGTTCGACATACTCTTTAGTCATTCCGACTTTGTAATCATTAACAAACACCCTAACGTCAGCGTCCACAAAGATGACGGTGATACCATGCTGCTCCAAGAAGTGGCTAAAGTGACTGGAGACGACAAACTCTATCTGGTCCACCGCCTAGACAAAATGACCTCTGGTATTCTTCTATTAGCAAAACACCACACGGCCGCAAGTGCGTTATCTCAAGCATTTGCCAATCGCGAAGTGGAAAAATACTACTTAGCAATCGGAGCCAAAAAACCGAAGAAGAAACAGGGGTTGGTAAAAGGGGATATGGAGCGCTCTAGACGATCTTCATGGAAGCTAATGACTACTCAGGTTAACCCTGCAATCACTCAATTCTTATCGCAAGCGGCCCTACCAGGTGAGCGGTTATTCCTTTGTAAGCCGTATACAGGGCGTACCCATCAAATAAGAGTGGCATTAAAATCTGTAGGTTCTGCGATTGTTGGTGACCCTATTTATAATTGTGGTGAGCCATCAGACCGTGGTTATTTACACGCTTTTGCTATTCGTTTCAAATACCAGCAAGAAGAGTTTGAATGCCTTTGCGATCCTAGAGAGCAGATAAACCTTGGAGCCAAGTGGCATGAACAACCGACAAGTAGCAATATAGATGAGTGGCTGACGCCTTGGACGATGAACTGGCCTAAGTTAACGACTAAATGATAAGTAATAGAGATTTTCAGATGCAAACAATCGCACTACCCGTATTTTTTGAACATATAGAGCAACAACTTCATACCGCCCCTGATGAAATCCGACGTATTTTTCATGGGCGAGGGCAGCACTGGGAAGGATTAGAGCAACTGACATGTGATTGGCTACAAGGCCAGATGGTAGTGAACATTTTTAAACCAGTTGAAGACAAATTTTTTAATGCGCTGAAATCTGGTTTACTTGCTTTAACAAAGAGTGAAATTTGGAATAAAAGAGAAGGTAAGTCGATTCTAATTCAACACCGTTATAGTGACGGTGCTCCATCTGAGGTGATCTTTGGTGAATTAAACGCAAATCCAGTGGTTATTGAAAGCGGTTTAAAATACCAGCTAGATATAGGCAGAAACCAGAACTTTGGTTTGTTTCTAGACATGCGTTTTGGGCGTGACTGGGTAAGAAATAATGCTGAAGAGAAGAAGGTATTAAATTTATTTTCATATACCTGTGGCTTCTCAGTCGCGGCTATTGCTGGTGGTGCAAATAAAGTGGTTAATGTAGATATGGCAAAAGGCTCACTGAATAAAGGACGTGAAAATCACCGAGTAAATGGACATGACACAAGCAAGGTTAGCTTCTTAGGTCATGATATTTTTAAGTCGTGGGGAAAAATAAAAAAGGCAGGGCCATACGAATTAATCGTAATTGATCCACCATCTTTTCAGAAAGGAAGCTTCGCATTAACAAAAGATTATAAAAAAATATTACGACGTTTACCTGAATTATTGACCGAAAATGGGCAAGTTTTAGCTTGTGTTAACTCGCCAGCGGTCAGCCCTGATTTTTTAATTAATTCTATGAAGGAAGAGGCTCCATTAATTAAGCACAGCACTAGGTTGAATAATCCACCGGAGTTTTTGGATATAAATCCAGCTTTAGGCCTTAAGGTAATGGTTTTTAGTCAAGATAATGCTATCTAGATAACATTATCTTGACTATATAGTAATGACGAGTCCGAAAATATTTTTCGAACTCGTACCAGGGGGGGACTAAAAGGACGTGGCTTCTAGGTTTACGTTAAAAGACTCACGCCCACTAATGCTTATATAGTAATTTCCTGACTTAATATAGCCATTGGCATCTTTTGGTATGGCTATTATTTCATTGCTTCCTGTTGTGAAATTTGTCCACTCATAATCATAGTAATGACATGTTTTGCCGTAGCATGCATACATATCGGCATCACCGCGCCCTGTAATTGATAGCTCAAGACTTGTTAAACCTTCAGGAATCTTTAAGTAATATAGTTTTTCTGAGTGCTGCTCCCCACTAACTTCGAGACTACTATTTAAATTCATTAAAATTGGATCCGCAGCAGGCTTAGGTGTTGATGTATCAGTATCGTTAATGTTTTCGGTAACTATATCTAACCAAGTTTGGAACTCATCATTGTATAAAGGGCCTAGTTGGTTTAGTAGGGTTACCCAATCTTTGTATTGGCCTAAGCGAGCGAGGTTCATTAACTGAGTGGCTTCAGCTGGGTGCTCTTCAAGCATAAACCTTACGGCGAGGTAGCCCCAACGATAAATCCTGTTGGTATCATCATTATAGCTCGTAGTAAAAACATCAAGTAGGGAATAAGTTTTTTGTTTTCCTAAAGATAGTGCAGCATAATAGCTGTCTTTATAATGCATGTATTCCGCGAAGCCTTCCAGCCACCACACAATACTTCCTTCTTTCATTGTGGTTCTGAAATCACCATATTGATTAAAACGGCCATCTAGATAGTGAACATATTCATGTTCTAAATTCAATATGGAAAATTCATCTCCCCATCCATTTTGATAAGCAACAAATCGAGGAGTATTCCCATACTTTGATGGGTCGCGTTCGAGGAACTGCCCCCCATTATTGGTTGAATTACCGAATAAAAAACTAGAGTAGGTTGAGTACTCATCTTTCGTTTTAAAAGCAATGACGTCGACATTTTCACTGTAATCATCTGCGACAGGTTGATAGCCAGTTGCGGCAACAATATGAAAATCTGTTTCTACATCTTTTAGGATTTGGCAACTTTTTTGGGCTTGTTTATCTGTCATTTCTTGAGCAATAATTTGAGCAGGTCCTTGACAGTCATAACTAAAAGGCATGACAATTTTCATTAATCTATCTGTGGAATTTTCTAAGCCTAATTGTGAATTATACTCAGGAGCATAAGCATTAACCATCTCTGCGATTCCGACCCAAACACGATCTGACTTTCCACCTAATGGGTAATCTTGTAAAAGAATTTGAAGTGTATCTATTACAATTTTTTTTGTAATCACATCATGAGTTTTAACTAGTCTTGATAGTTCACGTGCGGCATTTCCAAGTAGAGCTTCAGAGTCAGTTCCTATTGCCCAAGAATTATTTAAAATGAATGATTGTAGCTTATTTATGTATACTGGATCGGATTCTACGACACCATAAAATGATTTGTTTTGGGAGTGGCCAGCCATCGAAATAAAAATATTATTGATAGCTTTTCTATAATAATAACTTTCACTCAGATCTTGAGTGAAACTATCTAGCATCGAAAATACTTCGGGAGCAGCCACTGAGAGTTGCCGAGTACTATCGATAACAATTATCATAGAACCTAATGCTTCTTGTTGTATCTGTCCTTTTGTCAGAGCAAAAGAAGAACGTAGAAATTGTTTAATAGTACTTGAGATTGCAATCGCAGTACTATCAGGGAATGGCTCTAGCTCTCTAGAAAAAGTATCATGCCGATTTTTGTAAGCGGCCTTGATAAACTCACCAAGATAATAGATATGTTCTGCTTGTTCTTCTTTTCCTTGGTAATTATTGGTAACTTGCAAAAGCGATTGATTGATTTGATGTAAAACCTGCGTGGTAAATAACTGTTCAACTTGATTTTTTGAAGGTGAAAACCAAGTACGCATACAGTCATAAGTCCCATTTGCAACCTGAGAATTTATAGTTGAAATATTCTCAATAAGCTCTTGTGCTTTACACTCACCTGAATATGGAAAAGCAATAGAATCAGTGGTATGATCTGGGTCAAGGTCGATATCATTATTTACATCTGACATATCAGGGTTAGATGAAGGGGGGGAGGGGCTATCTTCGCTTCCACAACCTGATAATAAAGCTGAGATAGATATTATTAATAATGTAGTCTTTAAATTTATAAGTGACATGGTAAATTAGTTTAGTGGGAAATTGACGAATATATACTATTGTTCGAAATAGATTAAATTACAAATGGTGATGTATCTATAATATTATTTTATACATACATACATACATA
>NZ_SYUT01000038.1:0-17080 GCF_005146325.1 Vibrio genomosp. F6
CAGGGCGGTGAGAAGTCACTGACATCTTCTAATGACTGGTCGAATGAGTAGATGAATCTGGTTTTTTAATGAATCAGATCGCAATCCTATCTATGAAGATTGACTTACATCAATTAATATTAGCATTCGACTCCATCATCACATTACCTTTTCGGGGATACTGCACCTATGTCAGACGACAATCACCAAGAGCTCTCTTCAGAAGCACTATTTCGCCAACAAGCACTTGATTACCATGCCTTCCCAAAACCGGGGAAAATTGCTTTAGAGTTAACCACGCCAGCAGACTCAGCTGAAGATCTGGCACTGGCCTACAGCCCAGGTGTTGCAGAACCTGTACGTGAAATCGCCCAAAACGTAGAGAACGTTTATAAGTACACGGCGAAAGGTAACATGGTTGCGGTGATCTCAAACGGCACCGCGATCCTTGGTTTAGGTAACCTTGGTCCAATCGCATCAAAACCTGTGATGGAAGGTAAAGCGTTATTGTTTAAACGTTTTGCAGGCCTTGATTCTATCGATATCGAAGTAAAACATCGCACTATCGACGAATTTGTCGACACAGTTGCGAACATTGCAGACACATTCGGTGGTATTAACTTAGAAGATATCAAAGCACCAGACTGTTTTGAAATTGAGCGTCGTTTGATTGAACGTTGTGATGTGCCTGTATTCCATGATGACCAACACGGTACCGCGATTGTAACGGCAGCGGGCATGCTGAATGCGATCGAACTTCAAGGTAAGAAATTAGAAGAGTGTACGATCGTTTGTCTTGGTGCGGGTGCAGCAGCTGTCGCTTGTATGGAGCTACTGATTAAGTGTGGCGCGATGCGTGAAAAAATCTACATGCTTGACCGTAAAGGCGTGATCCACACTCGCCGTGATGACATCAACGAGTACAAACAGCGTTTTGCGAACAATACTGACAAACGCACGTTGGAAGATGTGATTGATGGTGCTGACCTATTCTTAGGCGTATCAGGTCCAAACCTTCTTCCGGCTGAAGCGCTGAAATTAATGGCCGACAAGCCTGTTGTGTTTGCATGTTCGAATCCAGATCCAGAGATCAAACCTGCATTAGCTCATGAAGTGCGTAATGACCTGATTATGGGTACTGGCCGTTCTGACTATCCAAACCAAGTGAACAATGTTCTATGTTTCCCATTCATTTTCCGTGGTGCGTTAGATGTACGTGCAAGCGTGATTAATGATGAGATGAAACTGGCGGCGGTAGAAGCGATTCGTCAACTTGCTAAAGAGCCTGTTCCTGCTGAAGTATTGAAAGCGGCGGGTGTGGATGCACTTGAGTTTGGCGTCGATTACATTATTCCTAAACCGATGGACCCACGTTTGTTACCACGCGTAGCAAAAGCTGTGGCTGTGGCGGCGGTTGAATCTGGTGTAGCTCGTATTGAGATGCCAGAAAACTATATGCAATAAGAACGCAATGCAGTAAATCTGCATGCTAGCGAGAGACTAAAAAGCCGTCAAACATTATGTTTAGCGGCTTTTTTAATGAGGCTAAGTTGGGACAACGCCCAAACGAACCAATGACATCAGCAGTAAGCGGTTACTCTTCGTCGAATGTTTCGAATTCGATGCCCATTGCAGTCATTAAATCTTTTGCTTCTGTTGGGATCTCATCCGGGCGATCTTTACGTAGATCTTCATCGGTAGGAAGAGGTTGCCCTGTATAAGCGTGCAAGAAGGCTTCACAAAGAAGTTCACTGTTTGTCGCGTGGCGTAGGTTGTTAATCTGACGGCGAGTACGCTCATCAGTGAGTATCTTTAGTACTTTTAACGGGATCGAAACGGTAATTTTTTTAACCTGTTCGCTCTTTTTTCCATGCTCTGCGTATGGACTAATGTATTCACCATTCCAGTCTGCCATTGCGCACCTTCATTGTTATTGTTAGTTGTTTAAAAATAATAGGAGGGGATTTTAGCGGGATTTACCGCCATAAGCAAAGACATATAGACGTCTAGATGTGTTGACGGCTTACGCTTATAAACGTAAAGTGACATAAAGTAACGAGAATAACAACTCTCTAACACAGTGTCTTGATGTCAATCAAGATGTTGTGAGCATCGAATTCGACTTAGAAAGGAAACACATATGAGCAGCCGGAAGCCCGCTACTATCGCCGTACGTACAGGTATTGAGTCAGATTCTCAGCATAATGCCGTTGTCCCACCGATTTATCTTTCGACCAATTATAGCTTCCCGGCCTTCGGCGAAGTGCCTAAATATGACTACACCCGCTCAGGTAATCCAAACCGAGGATTATTAGAAACGGCACTGTTTGAGTTGGAGTCGGGCAAGGGGGCGGTGGTGACAAATTGCGGCACTTCGGCGCTCAACCTATGGGTATCCACTTTCTTAGGGCCAAATGATCTGATTGTCGCACCGCACGATTGCTATGGCGGTACTTATCGCCTGTTTAATACGCGAGCACAGAAAGGGGACTTTAAGGTTCTTTTTGTTGATCAATCAGACCGCGAGGCGTTGGATGCGGCCATTGCTCTGAAGCCGAAATTAGTACTGCTTGAAACGCCATCAAATCCGCTCGTTCGTGTTATTGATATCGAAGAGACATGCATTAAAGCCAAACAAGTCGGGGCGCTAGTTGCGGTCGATAATACCTTTTTGACACCGGTGTACCAAAAGCCATTAGAACTCGGTGCGGATTTTGTTATTCACTCGACCACTAAGTTTATTAACGGTCACTCGGATGTGATTGGTGGTGTTGTGGTGACCAAAACAGAAGAGCATGCAGAAGAGTTGGCGTGGTGGGGGAACTGTATTGGCGCGACGGGAACACCATTTGATAGTTATATGACATTGCGTGGCATACGAACTCTGGGTGCAAGAATGCGTGTACACGAAGAGAGCTCAATTGCCATCCTTAGCGAGTTACAGAATCAATCTTTGGTTAGCGTGATTTATCACCCAAGTTTGCCTGAGCACCCTGGTCACGATATTGCTAAAAAGCAGCAATCAGGATTTGGGTCTATGCTGAGCTTTGAGTTTGCAGGCAGTTTTGAACAGCTTAAATATTTTGTCGATCAACTCGAATTATTCTCTTTAGCGGAATCGTTAGGTGGTGTTGAAAGCTTGATTTGCCACCCTGCGTCGATGACTCACCGTGCGATGGGAGAAGAAGCATTAGCTGAAGCGGGTATTTCACAGAATTTATTACGTTTATCGGTTGGACTCGAAGATGCCGACGATTTGATCGAGGATTTATCACAAGCTTTTGCGAAAGCAGAACGTTTCACAGCCGATGGAGAGAACGTTTAAATGAGTGTTATTCGTCAACTGCATAAATTTGGTGGCAGTAGCTTAGCTGATCCTGAGTGTTATCAGCGCGTGGTGAATATTCTTAAAGAGTATTCGGGAGCGGATGATTTAGTGGTGGTGTCAGCGGCAGGGAAAACCACCAACCGTCTGATCGAATTTTTAGAAGCGCTGGATAAAGATGGGCGTTTGGCGCATGAGGCTTTACAGTCATTGCGTCAATTTCAGACTGAATTGATTGAAACCTTGCTGAGTGGAGAATCACAAACGACTTTGCTTGCAACGTTGAATGCTGAATTTAGTGCGCTAGGGGAGTTAACCACTCCGCTTTCGGCAACCGACAAAGCGAATGTGTTAGGCCATGGTGAAGTATGGTCGGCTCGATTGTTAGCTGAACTATTGTGTCAGCACGATCTTGCGGCTGTAGCTCAAGATGCTCGTGAGTTTTTACGGGCAGAAGCGGGTACGCAGCCAGAAGTTGATCGCGCGCGCTCTTATCCGTTGTTGAAAGAAATTCTTGCCCAACATACACATCATCGAATCGTGATCACTGGATTCATGGCGCAAGATTCCGCTCATGAAACGGTCTTGCTTGGTCGAAATGGTTCGGATTACTCGGCAACTGTGATTGGTGCATTAGCGGAAGTGAGCTGTGTGACGATTTGGAGCGATGTGGCTGGCGTATACAGCGCTGACCCAAGGCTTGTCTCGGATGCCTGTCTTCTGCCTCTGCTGCGCTTAGATGAGGCGAGCGAGCTGGCTCGTCTTGCTGCACCAGTATTGCATAGCCGCACTTTACAACCTGTCGCGCAAAGTGCGATGGATTTAAGTTTACGCTGTAGCCATCAACCCGAATCGGGATCGACTCGAATTGAGCGAGTGTTAGCTTCAGGGCGCGGCGCTAAGATCATTACCTCGTTAGATGAGGTATTGCTGATCCAACTGACTTTCACCCAAGGTCATGATTTTAAGCGAATTGAAACGGATGTATTGCAGAGCCTAACTCGGGCGCAACTTGAACCTTTGGCCTATGAAGTCCAATCGGATCAGCACTGTTTGCGTTTAGCGTACACAGCAGAGATTGCTGGTGGCGCTCTTAGCCATTTGCAAGATTGTGCGGTGGAAGCCGAAATCAAATTGAAAGAGGGTTACTCGCTGATCGCGGCCGTTGGTGCTGGCGTCACTAAAAATCCAAATCATTGCTACGGTTTCTATCAGCAGTTGAAACACTCCCCAGTCGAATTTGTGTCGGAGTCGCTATCTGGATTAAGTTTAGTGGCGGTTCTACGCCGCAGTGAAACACCACCTTTAGTAAAAGGCATTCACACTCAACTTTTCCAAGCTCAGAAACGAGTAGCATTGGTATTGTGTGGTAAAGGCAATATTGGTTCGAGTTGGTTATCTCTGTTTACCGAGCAGAAAAGTGAGCTAGAAAAACGCCGAGGCATGAGCTTTGATTTGGTGGGTGTCGTGGGAAGCCAAACGTATTGGTTTGATGATAAAGGGATAGAGCCGACCACAATTGATGCCCGCTTTAATGACGAATCCATTGCAAATAACAGTCACGAATGGTTAGAGCGTTTAGGTGCGATTCAAAATTATGATGAAGCTGTGGTGTTAGATGTTACCGCGAGCCAAGAGTTGGCCGAGCAGTACTTGAATATCGCGCATCAAGGTATTCATTTAATTTCAGCCAATAAAGTGGCCGGCTCTGCTTCTGGTGAGTACTACCATCAAGTTCAAGATGCCTTTGCAAAGATTGGTCGCCATTGGTTGTATAACGCGACAGTAGGAGCGGGGCTTCCAATTAATCATACTGTTCGAGATTTGCGTGAGAGTGGCGATGAGATCATTGCGGTGTCGGGTATTTTTTCGGGTACGCTTTCATGGTTATTCCAGCAATTCGACGGCAGTGTTCCCTTTAGTGAGTTGGTTGATCTCGCATGGCAACAAGGGCTGACGGAACCCGATCCTCGATCGGATTTAGATGGTTCAGATGTGATGCGTAAGTTAGTTATTTTAGCGCGAGAATCAGGGTTAGAGATTGAGCCCGAAAATGTGAAGGTTGAATCTCTGGTTCCGGCAGAATTACAAGATCTGTCATTAGATGATTTCTTTGACCACGCTTCTGTCTTGAGTGAAGAGTTAGCCGAGCGTTTAGAAAAAGCTCAGAAAGAGCATAAAGTGCTGCGTTATGTCGCTCGTTTGGAAAAGAATGGGAATGCGAGTGTGAGCGTCGAGGCGCTTGCGAAAGAGCATGCGCTAGCGAACTTACTCCCTTGTGACAATATCTTTGCGATTGAGAGTAAGTGGTACAAAGATAACCCTCTGGTCATTCGAGGCCCAGGTGCGGGAAGAGAAGTGACCGCTGGTGCTATTCAATCAGACCTCAATAGGATGTCTGCGCTGTTTTAAGTGTTGATCGACGTTGTTTAAGTAGTAAGTCGAGGGGGCTCTTCTTATCGCCTTCTAACATCATCTGTCGATACTGGATCAACAGGCCCTAACCAAAGGAGCGAAATCATTCGCTCCTTTGTTGTTTCTACGGGAGCTATTGGGTTTTGTATTAGGGCCTTTGTGTTTTCTGGCAGAGGGCTTTGTGTTTTTTACAGAGGTGAGGATCTTATGTTCTTTGCGGGTGAGCTTTGTGTTTTCCATTAATAATGAACTATCTTCACTTTGAACATGAGAAAAATTCATAATCATCCTGTTGACATTAAATCGTATTCATTCCATTCTGTGGACATATAGACGTCTAAACGTCATTTAAGGATTTAGATTATTGCGTGGCAAAGATGGCCACAGGGAGAGTTAAGATGGGATATACACACGCAGGCCATATCGACGCCTTAAATCAGAATATTGCCGAACTTTCTGACAACATCAATGTGTCATTTGAGTTTTTTCCACCAAGCAGTGAAAAAATGGAAGAAACCTTATGGAACTCTGTCCATCGATTAAAGACTCTTCAACCTAAATTTGTCTCAGTTACTTATGGTGCCAATTCTGGCGAGCGAGATCGTACTCACTCGATTATCAAAGAGATCAAAGATCAAACAGGATTGGTCGCAGCCCCTCACTTGACCTGTATTGATGCAAGTCGTGAAGAGTTAATCAATATTGCAGACGATTACTGGAACAATGGCATTAAAAACATTGTGGCACTGCGTGGTGATATTCCTGCGGGTGGCGGTGCGCCTGACATGTACGCATCAGACTTAGTGAAACTGCTTAAATCTCAGCATGATTTTGATATCTCAGTTGCGGCTTTTCCTGAAGTTCACCCAGAGGCGAAAAGTGCTCAAGCGGATTTGATTAACTTAAAGCGTAAAGTGGATGCTGGTGCCGATCGTGCCATTACTCAATTCTTCTTTGATGTAGAGAGTTACTTACGTTTTCGTGACCGCTGCGTGGCGGCAGGCATTGATGCTGAAATTGTGCCGGGCATTCTACCTGTTTCCAACTTTAAGCAAGCATCACGCTTTGCTGCGATGAATAACGTAAAAGTACCAGGCTGGATGGCACAGCAGTTTAACGGTTTAGACGATGATCCTACGACACGACAACTCGTTGGTGCCAGTCAAGCGATTGATATGGTGAGAACACTAAGCCGAGAAGGGGTGAAAGATTTTCACTTTTATACTCTGAATCGAGCTGAAATGACCTATGCGCTTTGCCATACACTTGGCGTGCGTCCTGCTTAAGTTCACGTCCAAGCTAAAGTTTACGTTTAGCTTAGGTTTACATCCAACTTAGGTCTGCATCCAATTATAGCTTATAGGTACTGTTTTAGCGGATAGAGATAGGAATAGAGACTAAAGCTGAAGGGAACAGAAATAGAAAAGGGTTAGTGCAAATGCATTAACCCTTTTTGGTATTTACTTCAATGAACTGATTTGAACTTACGCCATTGCGCCTAATTCAGCTATTACTTCATCAGCCCATGATACCCATGCTTCGCGAATAACAAGGTTACGGCGAAGTGTTAGACGCTCTAAACGAGCTTGCTTATCTAGAGACGCTGGTGTTGCGTAGTAAGCCGCTTCGATCTCTTTGTAATGCGCTACAAGTTTACGAGATTCTTCAACCAACTCTGTTAGTTGTGCATGATACGCTGTTGAAGGTTGTACAGCGCATGCCATCAGCTTAGCAGAGAACTCATCACGAACGGTTGGATGAGCGGTAGGTTGATCAAACCATGCACCAAGTGCACCACGACCAGCATCTGTGATTGAGTAAACTTTACGGTCGGGTTTACCTTCCTGCGGTTCTAAAACACATGTAACTAGCTCGTTCTGAGCCATTTTGTTTAGTTCACGGTAAACTTGTTGGTGGCTTGCTTTCCAAAAGTAACCGATGCTTGCAGAAAATTCTTTGGTGATATCGTAACCGGTTGCGTCGCGAGTACTTAAAACGGTTAAGATTACGTGTGGTAATGACATGTCTTCAATCCAAATGGTCAATAAACTAACAAATTCGCTTAAACTTCAAGAGTGCTTCTAATGGCACGTATTTGTAATTATGTTTAAGCGACTCCAACCTTATAAATAGTTGGTACTGTCACCTTGAAAAGCCGTTTATCACCTAGGTTGGTATGAGTACATACCAATAAGCTGCGGAAATATTTTGATTAGAGTGCTTTCGCAGCGGAGAGGTAGTATATCTAAATAATAAGCATAAAGTAGAATAGTCGGACAAAATAACCCAAAAAACTGACAAAATACTCAATAGTGGAATTTAAAAGAATAAAAGGCCGCACGTGGCGACCTTTTTGTCTCGTTTGTAGAGGTTTTAACTGCTATCCAGTGTTTCGCATTCCGGCTGCAATACCCGCAATTGTCACCATTAATGCCTCTTCGAGTTCAGGCTGTGGTGTTTCTGACTGACGAGTACGGTACAGCAACTCGGCTTGAAGCATGTTCAATGGCTCAACGTAGATGTTACGTAAACGAATGGATTCTAATCCCCACGGGTCGCTTTGCATCAAGTTCTCGTTGTTCTCTACGTTCAGTACCGCTTTGATATCTTTCTGCAGTTGCTCACGTAGACGATCACCCAGTGGAATAAGTGATTCATCCACTAAACGTTGGTCATAGTAACGAGAAATTTCGATGTTACATTTCGAGTAAACCATTTCCAGCATACCAAGACGAGTCGAGAAGAATGGCCATTCGCGGCACATATCTTCTAAAAGCGCTTGATGGCCTTTATCGATAGAGTATTGGATTGCTTCACCTGCGCCTAACCAAGCTGGTAATACTAAGCGGTTTTGGCTCCATGAGAAAATCCATGGGATGGCACGTAGGCTTTCAACGCCGCCTTTCGGGTTACGTTTTGCAGGGCGTGAACCTAGCGGTAATTTACCTAACTCTAACTCTGGTGTTGCAGAGCGGAAGTAAGGAACAAAATCAGGTTCACCACGAACGATATGACGATAAGCCTCGCATGACACTTCTGACAATACATCCATCAGATCGTACCATTCTTGTTTTGGCTCTGGTGGTGGCAGAAGATTCGCTTCTAAAATCGCACTCGCATAGATATTGAAACTGTTGACAGCAACATCAGGCAAACCAAGTTTGAAGCGGATCATTTCACCTTGCTCTGTTACACGTAAACCGCCTTTCAAGCTTTTTGGTGGCTGAGACAATAGTGCAGCATGCGCAGGAGCGCCGCCACGACCAACCGTACCACCACGGCCATGGAATAAGGTCAGCTCGATATCCGCATCTTCACTGATTTTCACTAACGATTCCATCGCACGGTATTGCGCCCAACCTGCAGACATGACACCAGCATCTTTAGCTGAATCAGAATAACCAATCATCACCATTTGGTGGTTTTGGATGAAACCGCGATACCAATCGATAGAGTAAAGTTGCTTCATGACCTCTTCAGAGTTATTCAAATCGTCAAGGGTTTCAAATAGTGGGCAAACATCCATGCGGAATTCACAGCCACTCTCTTGAAGAAGTAAATGCACGGCTAATACATCTGAAGCGGTACGAGCCATCGAGATCACATAAGCACCAAACGCTTCTCGTGATTGAGACGCAACGATTTGGCAAGTATCCAGAACCTCTTTTACCTGCTCTGATGGTTGCCAATCTCGTGGTAGTAATGGGCGTTTTGAACTTAGCTCATTCACGAGGAATGAGATCTTGTCCTGTTCGCTCCAGTGCGCGTAATCACCAATGCCGAGGTAGCGAGTCAGTTCAGACAGTACATCTGAGTGGCGCGTGCTCTCTTGACGAATGTCTAGGCGAACGAGGTGAACCCCAAAGGCTTTGATGCGACGTAAGGTATCGAGTAGTGAACCTCCCGCAATCACATTCATGCCACACTCTTGCAGAGATTGGTAACACGCAAACAGCGGTTCCCATAGCTCATCAACGTGCTCAAGAATCGCTTTGTTTGGCACTTCTTTACCGTTAATTTTCGCTTCAAGCACTTCGATAGTGTCTTGCAGTAGTGTGCGGATGCGTTTCAAAATGGCACGGTAAGGTTCGTGCTCATCATTAGCTAATTGACGAACGGTATCATTGCACTTGGTCATTGATAGTTCGCTGATCAGCTCTTGAATATCGCCAAGATAAAGATCGGCGGCTTTCCAGCGAGATAGAAGTAGAACTTCACGCGTGATTGAGTGAGTCACAAATGGGTTACCATCGCGATCGCCACCCATCCATGATGAGAAATGCACAGGGCGAGCATCAATCGGTAGACCTTCGCCAAGATAACCCGTTACACGTTCATCGAGTTCACGTAGGAATTCCGGTACCGCTTCCCACAGTGAATTTTCAACCACAGCAAAGCCCCATTTAGCTTCATCTAATGGTGTAGGTCGCTGCTTACGAATGACATCAGAGTGCCAACCTTGAGCGATTAATTGCTCTAAGCGACGTTCTGTTTTATGACGCTCTTTAGAAGAGAGATCACTCAGTTCTAGTTTTGATAAACACTCATTGGTTTTGACCAGTTTATTGATCATGGTTCGACGAGTGATTTCTGTCGGGTGTGCGGTGAGTACGAGCTCAATATTTAAATCTCGAACCGCTTGCGCTGCATCTAACTTGCTAATTTTATTTTGAGTTAATTTTGAGAATAGCGAGTTAATGGCGTCGGGTTCACATACATGTTCTTCGCAGTGGCGTGAAATTGTATGGTATTGCTCTGCCATATTGGTCAGATTGAGAAATTGGTTAAAAGCGCGCGCTACTGGAGTCAGTTGCTCATTTGGCAGATTCTTGATCTCTTCAATAAGAGCGTCGCGATCGGCTTGATTCCCTGCTCGAGCGGATTTAGAAAGCTTACGGATAGTCTCTACTTTCTCTAGAATAATGTCACCATGAGCTTCTTGAATAGTGTTACCTAACAAGCGGCCCAACATGCTCACGTTGCTTTTGAGCGCGGCGTATTTTTCGTTCATTGTCATCCTGCCTCGTAAATTAATTACATCCATTGTTCCTTGTTAAGTACACAATCTAGCGAAAAGTGCTGTATGTAGTCAAATAAAGCAGACTAAGTTTGCAATTATTAACTGCAACGATGAAATGGGCTGGGAATTCTATTCATTTTCACTACTGAGATGAAAATTTATTACATAATCGGGAGTTAGCAAGCTCAAAGTGAGATGAATACACTCACTTTGGCTTAAAAATCGAAATTATATAGAGGCAAATAATTTCATTAAGAGAAATATGGAAAGGTTTAGAAACAATATTTATGCATTGCCTTAGACAAAATATTAATTGTGGGATCAATAAAATCTAAACTAAGAAATTCGTCAGGTTGGTGTGCTTGATCAATAGAACCGGGGCCTAACACCAAGGTTGGGCACAACTGCTGAAGAAAAGGCGCTTCCGTGCAGTAGTTTACCGTAGCTGAGGGGGTGTCACAGATCGACTCAACGCCAGCGATAAATGGGTGATCATGTTGGCATTCATAACCGGGAATGGGCTCATGCAAAGGCGTGATATCAATTCGGCCTGACCATTTCGCTTCAACCTCTTTAAGCGCATCTCGCAGTAAGTTATCTAATCCATCTAAACTGATCCCAGGCAGAGGGCGCACATCATAATGAAGTTCACAACAGCCACAAATTCGGTTGGCGCTGTCTCCTCCATGGATATGACCTAAATTGAGTGTTGGGCTTGGAATGGCAAATCCGGGGTGATGATACTCTTTGACCAATTTGTCACGCAGTTGCATTAAGGCAAACATCACTTCATGCATGATCTCGATAGCATTGACCCCTAACGCGGGATCGGAAGAGTGCCCTGAGCGCCCTGTGATTCGAATGGCATTGGCGACATGACCTTTATGACCTCGGATAGGCACTAAGCTTGTAGGTTCGCCAATGATGCAGTAATCCGGTTTGAAAGGTGCGCTTTCAGTAAAGTGGCGTGCGCCAAGCATGGTGGTCTCTTCATCGCAGGTCGCAAGCACATAAAGAGGCTTTGTCTGTTTGCTCCAATCTACCTTCTTGACCGCTTCAATAATAAAAGCGAAGAAGCCTTTCATGTCAGCGGTACCTAAACCGTAAAAGCGATTATTCGATTCGGTGAGTTCGTGAGGGTTAAAGCTCCATTGCCCTTCATCAAAGGGAACCGTATCGCTGTGTCCTGCCAGTAGTAATCCACCTTCCCCTGCGCCTTTTTTTGCAATGAGGTTGTGCTTGCCGGGCTCTACTTCGATGACTTCGACTTCAAATCCAATATCTTTTAGCCAAGTCGCCAATTTTTCAATGACTTTTGCATTTCCTTCGTCCCAGCTTGAATCGGTTGAACTGATCGAGGATGTCGAAATTAGGCCTCTGTAGACCTCTATAAAACTGGGTAATTGCATATTATCTTCACTTCTACTGTTGACAGAAATTATATAAGACGGTAAAACACATATTAAAGCATTATTACTGAATAAAAAATCAATAAAAGCTGAATTTTTTGTATTAATAATCAGTTTTAAGATCGTTGATTACCTTAAAAATTGGATGTGTTGAGATGTTGAAAACCACAATTATCGGAGCAAGCGGATATACCGGAGCAGAGCTTGCTTTGATGGTTAATAAACACCCAAAGCTTACGCTAGCAGGTTTATATGTTTCAGCCAATAGCGTTGATGCAAGAAAGCCAATAGCCGCTTTACATGGCAAGCTTTTGGGTTTGATTGATATGCCCGTTCAGCCTCTGCTTGATCCACAAGCGGTAGCGGCGGAGTCCGATGTGGTTTTTCTCGCGACGGCTCATGAAGTGAGTCACGATTTAGCACCTATATTTTTAGAACAAGGTTGCCAAGTTTTTGATTTATCTGGCGCGTTTAGGGTGAAAGGCGAACGTTTTTATCAGGATTTTTATGGTTTTGAGCATCAGTACCCACAGTGGTTAGACAGTGCAGCTTACGGGCTAGCCGAGTGGAATGAAGCGGAAATCAAACAGTCTCAGTTGATTGCAGTAGCGGGTTGTTATCCGACCGCTTCACAACTCGCAATTAAGCCATTGGTTGATGCTGGTTTAATTGATACGGCTCAGTGGCCTGTGATTAATGCAACCAGCGGTGTGACAGGTGCAGGGCGTAAAGCAAGTATGACCAATAGCTTTTGCGAAGTGAGTCTACAGCCTTACGGGATATTTAATCACCGTCATCAACCTGAAATTGCCAATCATTTGGGTTGTGATGTGATTTTTACTCCGCACCTTGGCAATTTTAAACGTGGGATCTTAGCGACGATCACCATGAAGTTAGCACAGGATGTGACTGACGCGGATGTTCAGCAAACATTTGAACAAGCATATAAGGATAAACCTGCGGTTCGCTTGTTAGATAACATACCGAGAATTCAAGATGTAGAAAATACACCTTTCTGTGATATAGGTTGGAAGGTGCAAGGGCAACATATTATTGCGGTATCAGCGATAGATAATTTGCTAAAGGGAGCCTCTAGCCAGGCGATGCAATGTTTAAATATTCACTATGGTTTTAAACCATTAACAGCACTTGTTTAAGGAAGCACGATATGAGTCAAAACGAGCAGTCATTAGTAATTAAGTTAGGTGGTGCAGCCCTTTCATGCACAGAGACACTTAGCAAATTATTTGGTGCGATTTCCGCGTACCAGCGACGAGCTCAGCGACCTATCGTCATCGTTCATGGCGGTGGCTATTTGGTAGATGACTTAATGTCGAAGCTCAAGCTTGAGACGATGAAAGTCCAAGGTTTACGTGTAACACCTTACGATCAGATCCCTATGGTGGTAGGTGCGCTAGCCGGAACAGCAAATAAGCTGCTTCAAGGTCAGGCGGTAAAAGATGGAATTAATGCAGTAGGGTTAAGCTTAGCCGATGGCGGTCTATGTGTGGTGGAAGAGCTTAGCCCTGAATTGGGTGCAGTAGGTAAGGCAAAACCGGGTAATGCCAATGTATTACAAGCGGTGCTTTCTACGGGCGCATTACCGATCATCAGTTCTATTGGGCTTACGTCTGAAGGGCAGATGATGAATGTGAATGCTGACCAAGCCGCCGTTGCCGTTGCAGGCGCATTGGATGCAGAGCTTGTGTTTCTTTCTGATGTCAGTGGTGTGTTAGATGGTAAAGGCCATCTCATTTCGAGCTTGAATCATCAACAAGCTGACGCACTGATTACTGGCAAAGTAGTCACGGACGGAATGATTGTAAAAGTTGAGGCGGCGCTACAAGCAGCCAGTGATTTGGGACGACCAGTTGAAGTTGCAACATGGCGCTACCCAGACAAACTAGCCCAACTATTTGCAGGTGAAAACATCGGAACTCAATTTTTACCCCGATGAGTTAGTTTTTAATTGTTAATGACAAACTAACCACCCAATCAAAGAATTATAGATTTTATAATAAATATGGATATACCCCGAGGAACTGACCGCCAAAGTGCAGCCCGGGCAATAGGAGTAAGAACATGAGCAAAGTTAACGTAAATAAAGTAGTAGTAGCGTATTCAGGCGGTCTAGACACATCTGTGATCATTCCATGGTTGAAAGAGAACTATGACTGTGAAGTGGTTGCATTCGTGGCAGATGTGGGTCAAGGCGATGAAGAGTTACAAGGCATTGAAGAGAAAGCCATCGCATCAGGCGCAAGTGCTTGTTATGTTGCCGATCTAAAAGAAGAGATGGTCGCCGATTACATTTTCCCAACGCTAAAAACAGGCGCTTACTACGAAGGTAAATACCTACTTGGTACGTCAATGGCGCGTCCAATTATTGCGAAAGCACAAGTTGAGTTAGCTCGTAAAGTGGGTGCTGATGCGTTGTGTCATGGTTGTACTGGTAAAGGTAATGACCAAGTTCGTTTTGAAGGCGCATTTGCGGCGCTTGCTCCCGAGCTTCATGTTATTGCCCCTTGGCGTGAGTGGGATCTTGTGAGCCGTGAAGAGTGTCTTGATTACCTTGCTGAGCGTAATATCCCTTGTACAGCTTCGCTGACAAAAATTTATTCTCGTGATGCTAACGCGTGGCATATCTCGACAGAAGGTGGCGTGCTTGAAAATACGTGGAATGCACCGGATGAAGATTGCTGGGCTTGGACCGTTGATCCAGAACAAGCGCCAAACGAATCTGAGTATGTGACTTTAAAAGTTGAGAACGGAGAAGTTGTAGCAGTTGATGGTGAGACGATGACGCCATACAACGCGCTGGTTTATCTCAACGAGAAAGGGGCGAAACACGGTATTGGTCGTATTGATATTGTAGAAAACCGTCTTGTTGGAATGAAATCTCGTGGTTGCTACGAAACTCCGGGTGGCACCATTATGATGGAAGCGTTGCGTGCAGTAGAGCAACTGGTGCTTGATAAAAGTGCATTCGAATTCCGTGAGGAGCTCGGTGTGAAAGCATCTCATCTTGTATATGATGGACGTTGGTTTACTCCGTTATGTAAATCAATTTTAGCGGCAACGGAAGAGCTAGCGAAAGACGTTAACGGTGAAGTGGTGATCAAGCTTTATAAAGGTCACGCAACGGTGACTCAGAAGCGTTCTGAAAACAGCTTGTACTGTGAAGAGTTTGCGACTTTTGGTGAAGATGAAGTGTATGACCAAAGCCATGCGGGTGGCTTCATCCGTCTTTACTCACTGTCTAGCCGTATCCGTGCGCTAAAACAGGCAAAAAAATAACGCGATACCTAGGTTAGATTAAATCGTTAGAACCTAGAAGCTATCTTCTAGGTTCTATTTGTATCTACGCGGTATGAATTTTATGGCTTCTCATCACACACTAAGCCTCAACCGCGATAGAAAATATAAAGACGTAAACTCAATGGAGAAGAGCAATGGCATTATGGGGCGGAAGATTTACCCAAGCAGCAGATACTAGATTCAAAGATTTTAATGACTCACTTCGTTTTGATTATCGTTTGGCGGAAGAAGATATTGTTGGCTCTATCGCTTGGTCTAAAGCACTGCTTTCGGTCGATGTGCTGACAAAAGAAGAGCAGCAGTCTCTAGAGTTCGCTTTAAATGAACTCAAGCATGAAGTTTTAGAAGATCCGGCACAAATTTTACACTCTGATGCTGAAGATATTCATAGTTGGGTCGAACAGAAGCTCATTGGTAAGGTCGGTGATTTAGGTAAAAAACTTCATACTGGCCGTTCACGTAATGACCAAGTCGCGACGGATTTGAAATTATGGTGTCGTCAGCAAAGCCAGCAGTTGCTAATCACTCTGGATCGACTACAAGCTCAACTAGTGAATGTTGCTCAGCAGCATCAAGCGACCGTTCTGCCGGGGTATACTCACTTACAAAGAGCACAACCTGTGACATTCGCTCACTGGTGTCTTGCGTATGTTGAGATGTTTGACCGTGATTATTCTCGTCTGAGTGACGCGATGAAACGTTTGGACACGTGTCCACTCGGTTCAGGTGCGCTTGCGGGGACGGCTTACCCAATGGATCGTGAGCAAGTTGCCCATGATTTAGGTTTCCGCCGAGCAACGCGTAACTCACTCGACTCAGTTTCAGATCGCGATCATGTGATGGAGCTTATGTCAGTTGCCTCTATCTCCATGCTGCACCTTTCTCGTCTGGCTGAAGATATGATTTTCTATAATTCAGGCGAATCAGGCTTTATTGAATTAGCCGATACGGTGACTTCAGGTTCATCTTTAATGCCACAGAAAAAGAACCCAGATGCGCTTGAGTTGATCCGTGGTAAAACAGGCCGAGTATATGGCTCATTAGCGGCAATGATGATGACAGTAAAAGCACTGCCATTGGCGTACAACAAAGACATGCAAGAAGACAAGGAAGGGCTGTTTGATGCGCTTGATACTTGGCATGACTGCATGGAAATGGCGGCTCTCTGTTTTGATGGCATTCAAGTAAATGGTGAGCGTACGTTGGAAGCGGCACAGCAAGGTTATGCGAACTCAACAGAGCTGGCGGACTACTTGGTGGCAAAAGGTATTCCTTTCCGCGAAGCGCATCATATCGTTGGTGTGACGGTTGTTGCTGCGATTGCAAAAGGCTGTGCACTAGAAGAGTTATCAATTGCCGAAATGAAAGAGTTTTCTGCTGTGATTGAGCAGGATGTGTATGAGATTTTGACCATAGAGTCATGCTTAGAAAAACGTTCGGCATTAGGTGGGGTATCACCGAAGCAAGTGGCTTATGCGGTTGAGCAAGCACAGAAGAAGATCGATCAAAGAGATCTTCCTAACGGTAATTCGTAAGGATTATTTTTACGATTTTTCTATTGTTAAAGGTTTGATTTTATAGATTATTATTTAAAATTAGCAAATGCTAACAAAT
>NZ_SYUT01000039.1:0-10426 GCF_005146325.1 Vibrio genomosp. F6
CGATCGGCGGCTTCATTAAGCAGTACCCTTAGGGGTGTCATGATGTGATTAATACGTGATGGGCTAAGAAAGCTACCTTTTCGTCCCGGTACTTTGGCGAGGATGGAACGAAACTGTAGGATTTGCCCCTTATTGATGGCGCTGATCTTCTTATTCCCGAATGTAGGGAGCAAATACTTATTCAGAACGCCTTCTACGTCTTCATAATGACCTTTACTCCATTCTATTTTCATTTCTGCTAACCAAGTTTGAGCGAACTCTTCAAACCTTGGTGAATCAGGGGCATTGAAGTAAGCCTGTGATTGGCGCTTACGTTCATCAACTTCATCAAATTTTGCTCTGAGCTTACTATTTGGAAAGTACTTACCATATTCGAATGCCCCCACAATTATTTCCGCTTCAATTTTTTTCAAAAGCTTTTCGGTTCTATTTCGGTTTACCTTTGAATCCGTTAATTTCGTATACTCTCGGCAGCGCTGCCCTTGATATCGAAAATCTAAAAACAACAGCCCACCACGTTCATTGATGCTTCCCATAACATTTTCCTTATTTCAATAGTAATGATTCAGAAGTAATGCCATTAAGCATCTCTTCTTCCACCCTTTCCCAGATAAATAGAATCTTTCGACCACCAAAAGGACGTATATAATGAATGCCTTCGAATAACACAGAATCTTTCAACTGTTCTCGTATGACACGTTTGTTATATTTGATTGCAGAAGATAACTCTTCTGTTGTGAGGTAGGTATATGCCATAATCATTTCCTGTCTTTGTCGCTACACTTTGTAGCTCTAGAGAAACAATACGACACAAAAAGAAACCTGCCAACACCATTATGTGTCTTTAGCGAAACATTTGGAGTCTTTTAAGATATGATTAAATGCCATCTATCCACTTTACTTGGTGCAAAAAAACTAAAGATAGCTGACGTTGTGAGGGAAACTGGAGTCAATCGGAGTACGGTGAATCGTTTGTTTCATGAAACAAATAATCGTATTGACTTCGAAACTCTAGAAAAAATTTGTCTCTACTTGAATTGCACTGTTGGGGAACTTCTAGAGGTAAGGAAAGGAAATGAATAGATGAAATAAACTAATAATTAGCTGACGATAAAACTACTAATTGAGACCAGACTTCAATAAACACTTAAAAAGCTAATTGGTCTCAATATGGTCTCAATTTTAAATTAGCAAAAGCTAATGATATAAAACACAAACTCCAGACACACAAAAACACGCAGCTAAGCGTTTCTTTTTAAAGGTTTTTTTGATTGTAAAACAGAAGGAAGCAATTGGAGCGTGCAGCGGGAATCGAACCCGCATCATCAGCTTGGAAGAGTGACACCAACCTGAAAGAAATATAATGAAAACATAGGAATTATAGATACTTACTTTGAATCAACCACTTATATCACAAATTTCTATTTACAACAATAACCATTTAATGCCATCTTATAACGAAGTAGCCTCAAAACAAAGCTAGTAAAAAGCTACTTACGGTACCTTTTTTTAAAAGATGGATTTGGAAATGCCTGTATTTTTATCCGAAAGAAAAAAGAAAAACTTATCTGTAGACATACATCCAGCTTCTCGTGAAGCGTATGAGTTTTACCACTCTCTACAATTGATATTTGATAAAACTCAGCTTGGAGCTGCATCAATAGACTCTCTAGCAAAGACTCAAGTCTACCGTGCAACTTATCTTTCAGATGACCAGATCGGCATAGTTTCAGGCTTCGAACAAATAGGATTCTCAATTGAACATTTCTGCTTAAAAGATGCTTTAGTTCTTATTGAAACAGATCTCAGCTTTGAACAAATATCGGAATTTTCTTGGGGCTGCGTACTTAGAATCATTCTTTCTTCTATCGGAGCACAAAACCTTGAATCGATACGCGAAGCATTAAACTTACGCGCACCCCATCCCCTCATGCACTCGATCTTTCGTAGCGATCATATTACTCAAAAAACACTCTCTCGAATCACAAACTTAAGCGTATCCGGATTAAAGAAGCAGAAAAAAAGAACAAAAAAAGAGCCCACTTCGATTCGAACAAAACCCGCTATTTTTTCCAAGATGAGGGATGTTTTTAATGACGAATAATCAACAGCTCAATGATAAGACAAACGATGAAAAAAGAGCGGCATTCATAGATGATCTCTTCTACGGCTCTGATGATAAGAAAAGCGCCATCGCTGACGAAATATTACGCTTATACGCCCTTCTGCCTATCGCATTTCTAGATGAGTTTGATGAAACGTTATGGCTTGTAAAGCAAGCGCAATACCATCAGAAACAACGAAACACGGTATCTCTATCCTCGATCAATAAAATACTCCATGACAGAAGGCTCATTAGTAAACAAGAGATCGCTTCTTTCATTACATCATCTTTAACGTTATCTTCGTACAATGCTTTAAAATTTGATCACTATAAAGCACTCGCGCTAGTGATCATTACTCAGTTATATATTCATGGGGATCATCCTGGCCAAATTGAAAATCTGTGCAACGAAATTAGGCAGTACGCTCAAGGACGACGCAAGAAACTCATCCCACTCCTTCCCGAATTAACACGGTACGATTTTTCATCATTGATTGAATACTTTAATGAACTCATTCAAAACAATGACGGTATTGATAAGCAGCAACACAACCGACTCACTTATTATCGAAATCCAATCCGCTCTAGCTACGAAGCCAGACAAGGGATACATCGAAATGTTGGTACAAGAGAGTTTAAAAATAGTCATGAATTGTCAAAATCTAAAAAACAGCTATTTGATGATGAGCAGGACATATTCACGGCTCAGATCACCGAAATTTCAACACAGAGCAAAAGTAACGATAGTTGGTATTCTGAAGATAACATTCAGCCTGAGCGCTCTCTCTCATTAGTGTCATCAAAACATTTCGTCCGTTATGACCGACACCTAAATGGAATGCGTGCACACGCCATCAACTCTAGTATCATAAAAAATAGCATGGTACTAACGTGCCACATTAGCCATGTTTTGCAATTTGATATTGGGTGTCTTCTTAAAGAGTGTATAGAGCTGATTCGATACAATAGCACCAAGTCTGAAGTCGCTACTACGTTGCTGTTGATGCTATTTACTGGTAACTCGTTCAGTGAAATAAAACAATGGAAAGCGGCAAAATCACCGAAAACTGATCACATTATCGGTATAAAAAGAGAATTTAAATTACCGTCAATTAAAAAACTTGATAATGACTTAACCTTTCTTCTTAAAGATTTTCAGTCAGAGTATTGCCTCCCACTCCCCCTCAACTTGATAAGCAGTCTTAAAAATTTTAACTTTAATTCCATCAACGATAATGACATTAAGTGCTTATTATCCGATATAAAAGCAAAGCACCAATTATCGTTAAACGTATCATCGATTTCTCAATATATGAAACAGACCCTCATCGCCGAAAATACGGATATTTGTATCATTGAATTAATCACTGGCAACGATCCTCAAAATGAATCCGCACGGTATTATACAAAGATCAGCCAAAATGAGCTTCTAGATTCCTACACTCAATATTGTCAACATTTAAACATGTTAAGCCAATCTGATTATTTGTTCGACCGTTATGAAATCCGTAATAATGGATTTCTTGGCTCTCCTTTCTATATTGAAGAAAAAAGACTCCAATGGATATTCCAACAATTCAACACTTACTTTAGGAAAACTGCTCAAGAGCCTAAAGGTTATTTTTCCGAACCCTACCATAATATGCTTGTACTTGAGCTACAGATGATTTTGGGGCTCAGCTCTGGATACCGCCCAGTCAATGATTGGTTCGGCACTTTAAACGATATTCATCTCACGACAGGTGAGTATCGTATTGCAGATAAAGAGCGAGGTTCAGTTTATGGAGGACGGGTCGTAATACTGCCGCCAATCGCCATAAACAGAATTCGTGCTTATCTTCAATATTGTGAAAGAGCTGAGCTACATTACAACGTCAGTTCGCCCACTTTAAGCCTTCGCTATCGCGAGGCAAGACAAGGTAAATCTGCTTTTTGTTTTTATATTCGCAAAAACAAAATTGACATGTGTACTCCTTCTTCGTATGCGGAACAAATCGACATGATTTTTCCTTTACAGCCCAATTGGACTCGGCATTACTTAAGATCTTATCTCTATTCACAAGGGATATCAGGTGAACTCATCGCCGCGTGGTTAGGGCATAAATACGCGAATCAACGGCCATTCGGTCAATTTAGCCAATTTAAAAGAAGCGAACTGTTCGCTATTTCAGAATGTTTACAATTGCATTTAACGACACTTTTAGGGGAAAGCAATGGACAAACAGACAGAAGAAGAGCGTCGACATAGAAGACGTATCAAACATGTTGAAAAGGTAAAACTAAAAGCGGATGAACTTTTTCATCAAGCCTTTTTCGAACCATGCACGATAAATTCAGATGAAGTATTCATTGAGGTCTGGGAAAAGTTTGAGGCGTCATTACTCAATACCTTTGGTCAACAAAAAGATTTTCGGCAAGCCTTTAAACGCGGTGAACATTTACTGCGTCATTGTCAGAAACAATTTAATAGGCCTTATTTTCCACCGACGACCATCGTTACCAATAGAGAACCAAAACAGACACGAGACAGCCAATGGTTGAGTTATTCATGGGCCATCTACGACTCCTACGAGGCGTGGCGTCAAAATCTAAGTACGGATACGTCTGATCCAAATCTAAGGTATCAAAGCTTACTGTTATCACTCATATTTGAATCTGGTCAGTTTAACATCGATGTGATCGAGGCATTCAACAAAAAAATTGCTCAAAGTGAGCCGTTGCTTCTCTCTCGCTTCAGTTGTTATACCTGTCTACCGCTGATACTAGATAATGGCAACATCAATACAAACACCGACATTGATGATGACAGGGTCACTGAATATCAGTGTTACTTATCAATACACACTCTCGCACAATTGCATCTGTGGAATAAAACGTCGAAAAATCAATGGGAGGCACCGGTACGACCAGATCTCATTTACAAACGATTGATCGATAACTTTTCTTCGTCAGATAACCTACCATCTAAGTTCCGTGCTTTTTGCCGTTGCGCAGCCAGTTGGTATGAGAGGAATAGAAACTCACATGTAAGCCAAGCATTAATTGAATTTCGAACGGGGCGTACCTCATCGTATTCATTGCCATCCAAAAATCTGCAACAAATCATTCAACCACAAGTCAGTATGCCAAAAGCGACATCATTCGGTGATTTTCACCTTCAGATAGATCTCCCCCGAGCCACACCGCATGAAAGAACAATCAACTTAATAAATAATGCCAATCTCGCCAGTTTTTATTCCATAATGAGAGCACCGTTTAAGATGACGTCGGGTCAAAAGCTCAGCCCAACCGAATTGTCTACAGCATTACGCTCTATCACCGAGATTTATCCGCTTGAGAACTGGCAGTCTTGTTTCATTGGCTGGCTACAATTCAAGCTTTTGAGTTGCCAACCATCGACCATCAATAGCTACAAGAATACATTACTTAAAGATTGGGTGTACATGAACACTGAGCATTCGCTCACTCATGACCTCACGCCAGTTGAACTAGAAGAGGTTTACCAGCAACAGATCGATCGCCGTAAAAGTGAGAAATCAAGAAAAAACTTTTCAGCACGTTTAAAAGATCTGCATAGCTTCGCGTATTCTTATTTGACATTACCGACACTTGGCGATGAATTCTTCCATCATGATGCCACTCAAGAACACACCAGAGCAGGTATTATTGATGAAGTGCTATTTCGAGCATTATTGGAGCACATTCATTCGCTCACAGATATCAATACTCTTGATAAACTGGCACTGCAGTCTATCTGTATTTTATCGTATCGTTGTGGATTGAGAATGAATGAGCTGTATAAAATACAAATGAGGAATATCAGCCATTGCGATGAGATATGGATCGACATTCGCCCCAATGAGTTTGGGGACAACAAAACTGCAAGTAGCTTACGTAGACTACCTATATTGCCTCTTTTACTGAATGATGAAAAAGCTATCTTTGATTCCTATCTGCAACATAAACGCAGTACCACCAAAAATCGAGCATCTCCATTTCTGACTATTGGCGAAAACACCACGAAGCCATTTGATAAGTCAGCCGTTTCCAATTATGTCGGGAGCTTTCTCAGAGTAGCCTCTGGCTTAGAGCACTTTGTTTTCTACCACCTGAGACATTCATGTTTGAGTCGCTTACAAGTCATGCTCGAACTCCCATCACCAAGTGAAGTTTTACCTCATTTTTATCCATACGATAAGAAGCAACACGATGATATTCGTACTTTGCTATTTAAAAATTCGTCATTAAAGGGGTATTGGGAAATTGCTGCATTCGCAGGACACGAAGATCCTACCGTCACATTTGCCCATTATTTTCATCTCAGTGATTTACTCGCGGCCCCCCAAAAGACGGAATACCTTAAACCTATTGATTCAAGTGATGCAATTAAGAGTGGTGTGTTTACACATGACCGATATTGGATGATGCATAAAAAACATCAACAAAAAGTCATATTAGCCCATGGATTAAAGCCATTATTTAAGAAACTGAATGTGAAAGCGTTAGTGTCTAATAGCGCAATACATATTAACGCATCCACAACGAGCTTAATTCCGAAACCTCAAGATACATTATCGATCGAATTATGTTACCAAGTGTTAGATGCCATTGCTTGCGGCCACTCTATTGATAACATGGCGTTCGAGTATCGGCTAAACTCCGAGATCATTGAACAGTGGTTCACTAATGCTCAATACATCAAATCATTACGAGTCACCTCAGCCAACGCCAATAGTAATCAAAGTCGAATATTCAGTAAAAATCGTCAACACTCGCTCGCCCCTGGCCGCTTAAAAACAAAAAAAGAAAAGGAGTACGCTCAAAAGTTCAATATAAAACTAAGGCCGCATTATCGAGCTCACCGTGAGCAATTTATTGAACAGATGAAATATTGTTTACATCACTGCTCCGTCAGTCATTCTGGGGTGTATTTTAACCACCCAGATAAGCTACTGCGCTTCTTAGAAGCGTTTAAATTTGCGATCCCAAATAGCCATTGGCGTGTTGTCACCTATTACATGGCATCAAGTTCTTTGAAAGAGGAGTGGATGCTCGCTTGCAAAGGGTTAAAGGTGATCACTGAGGAGGAGGGTAAAACCACGGGAAGATCTGGCCATGGCTCAGTCAGGCTAGAGTTAATTAGCCCAAATGAAAAAAACATCTTAGACAAAAAACATCTTAGTAAGTACTCATCTCATCTACTGACTTATTTAATGTTCTTTACTTTTGTGATGGTCACAAAAATGTAAACGGTGATTAAACCACACATACCAATAGCAATATCTCTTTGTCATAGTGCCTTTTTACGAAGGCACTATGAATCAAGAAGAAAAACGTAACCTCTGGCTTCAAGTTCTTGAAATAACTGAAACATAGCTCATTATCTATAAAGCCGTATTTCACCGAATAGTCGATTAGTTATCAAACTTTCCACAACTGGTCTAAAAAATTGAACTCGGCGGATACTGCTCCAACAATTCACCCACAGTGTTTGAGTAAGCGACCAATGATATCGTTATCCAATCATTTCGAGCCGAACGGCCCACTAGTATGGGTGCTGCTCAAATCGGTATTGCCAACCTATCTGAATTTGGCGTCGAAACGCAACTCACAACGCTTTGCCCTGAACTTTGGATACCCCACGATACAAGTGATCGTTCACAGAAAATTCGATAGTGCTTGTCAGGTCGAAACAAGTTATTCACTACAAGGTAGAGCAAGGGCTCGAGAGCGATTACAGGGCCAGTCTAGAGTGATCGACCCAGCGACTTAGGATTTAGGTATTGGTTTTTGGTGGGGAGTTAAGAGAACACGTTTGAAACTCTCCAAATGGTTCGACGAAACCAACCAGCTTGTTCCGTTGATAAGGCCGAAAAGCCACCTCCTTCATTTTTTGTAATTTTGACCATTGAAGCTACCCATATACCAACATCTTCTACCTTATAATCAGTATGACCGTCAACGATATTAGAAAGATCTATATTGTAGATTAAACTCTTTCCTTTTGGTTCGATGGCTTCCAAACCTATTGGTGTATTATTGAATAATGTTCCCATTCGATACAGATATCGTAAAACAAGGTCATTTTCTGAGTAGCAGTTAGTGATAAGTGTATCGGGATGGACCTCTAATATTTTACTCCAGCTTTCTGATTTTGATATGGCTCCACCAAACAATAAAGCTGAGTGTACGCTTTCATTTCGAGTGATCCCGGAAAGAGCATGGTATGAGACCCTAGCTCCGAGTGAATGCCCCATGAAAACATATTTCCCATCATCATGGTTAATGTAATTTGCAAGCCATTCACCAGCCTCTCTAGTCTTTTTTAAGGACCTTTTCCACTCCACTGCAAATTCTTTTACAGCATCAGCAGGAAGTGTGACTGATTTTTTCATAAGGACCGTTATAAATGATTTACCTAGAACTTTTGTCAAAATTCTTTTTACGCTGCTACTAGGCCAAGTAAAGTGAACTACTTTATTTTCAGGGTATAATTCATCAACAACACTAAGCCAGTCGTTAACATCTTTTGTTGATTCACTTAAAAAGCCATTTATAACTACTATAGTCGGGTCTACACCGTCCCTAACGAGTTTTATTTCCAATTAATTTATCTCCACTCTAAACATGGAACCCCTTTTCTCTAGGCATCCTACCGAATTCGTAACTAAATTAAATACATATTAACACTATGATACTGATAATTATGGAGTTAATCATGCTCAAAATAACCAATCTTCAACAACTATCTACCCTCCCAGTCACCACCACCCTACAAAAACAAGTCAAAGCTATACTCACCGAACCATTTTATAATGAAACGGAAAACCAACAAGCTTGGGATGAACTGCAATGTGAACTCTGGTTTCTCACCTCAATTAATGACCGAAACGCTGTTGTCGTCGACGATCTCGAACTACTGAAACGAGCACTAACCTATACCGAATTCGAAGATGCTCTAGATTACGGAGCTTCTATTTCTCTGAGCATTGTTGAAGATAGCGACAAGGGTATCTACCTACTGATGCCTAAGACATTCCACAATGAACTAAACCAATATTTATCAATCTCTGATGAGTAAGGAGGTAGTGATGCAATCACGTAAATTCAAATTCAATAAGCACCAACTCGATTCATGACCAACGAAATGTCGAAGCAATGAAAGTGAGGGCATTTGGCTAGTTCTAGGTTGAGGGCGATCAATGCTAATTTGTCTGAGTTGGTTAGAGATGTGGGTGAATAGTATATTGCTCGGCAATATCAAGTACGTTTTTCAACATACTTGATATTGGTTGAATATTACTGATAGCCATGATCCTTATTGTGCATAAGCTTTTCCCATTCCCTGTGTTTTTTCAAATAATATTCACTCATACCTCTATCAGCACTTGCATCAGAAAAACCTTTTTTCGATACTGCAATAGACTCTTGTACGTACGAGGCTGTACGGCGGGAATTATTATCTATTTTATCTAGCGTGGACTGAATGCGATCTAGCGATGAGTTCAAATCTTTGACGAAATCTTTAAATTCTTTCGACTCTAAATGCCTTAAGGTTGCATCAGCTTCGTCAAATTCTTGTTGGAGTAATTTATACATACGATCTGCAACAAGTAAGTAACCGACTTTGTTTTCATTTGAGAGTTTATTGTCAACAGGGTAACGCTCAATTTGTTTAGCTTTTATGAGTAACTTTCTTGCTTTCTTCTCTTTTTCTTTATCAATATTAAAAAAACTCAACAGGCCAAAATCAGTGTATATTACTTTCTCAATTGACATTGATTTAGATAACGCAAGCTTAACCTGGGATGGGCTTTGTTGCGTAATTCAGTTTAGAGACAGAGCCGCCCGTTTTGCATGCTTTTTAGTCAATACGACAAGTTTCAGGCATACCTAGCCTAGTGAGCTTATTCAACGCTTTTATCATCGCGTAAGTTTCACCCACTTGTGCATTGTAATTTCTTAAGCTCAACCGTCCTCCTAGCAACTGTTTAACTCGATACATCGCTGTTTCTGACAATGAACGTTTATGGTATCCATACCGCTTTTTCCAATACTTATTCGAGCCAACCCACGGCGAGATTGCGAGGGTGACCACGCTCCCAGAAGGCTGCCCCCTCTCTTGGGGGAATAAGAGCAATGGCTCCCTTAATCTTAATAGCAGCATGACACGCTCTCGTGTCGTAAGCCCCATCACCAGATACCTCAAGGATACTGCGGCGTGTTTGTTTCAGTAAGTTCGGGAGAACTTCCCCATCCGTAACCGTCGATAAACTTAGCTCGGCTGCAATAATTTCATGAGTGCTTGTATCGACGGCAATA
>NZ_SYUT01000039.1:11329-11673 GCF_005146325.1 Vibrio genomosp. F6
CGGACAACTTAACGGTACATGGGCTAACCTAAATATCGAGTCGATAAATCCTTGCAGCGCTCTCAGCGGCATAGAAAAAACTCGTTTCACCATTAGTGCTGTCGTGATGGCTAAATCACTGAACCGACGTGGCCTCCCGCGCTTATTCTGTTTGCTTTGCGCCCACCCGCTTATCGCTTCTTCATCAATCCAAAAGGTCAAAGAGCCACGGTTAATAAGTGATTGGTTGTATTGCTTCCAGTTGGTTGTTTTGTAACGTGGTTTAGGCATGAGGCTACGAGAGATAGTGGACGTAGCAGATCAGATCGTAGGTTCTGGATTTAGTTCCATTGAATTACGCAACA
>NZ_SYUT01000040.1:0-30727 GCF_005146325.1 Vibrio genomosp. F6
GTTCATGACACGCTTACGTTCTACCTACTCAAGTTGGATGATTAGAAGTGATCAAACTAACTTTGATTTTAACCCTCAAACAAAAAGGGAAATATCGTTAACCTTAGATGAGTTGATAGCGAAACGTGCAGAGATCTCTAGTATGCATACACTGCACGGAATCATATCCATCGACGATAAAGAAATAACACTAATCTGGACAACAAAAGATATAGCAGACACCAAAAGAGAATTGCTTATTAAAAGTGGATGTTACGGCGATTAATATAATCTCTTAATGTACTTAGCGCTTTGTTGATTAACTTAGCCGTAAGACGCACGCTTAATCCCATTGCTAAGTACTTTTTCAATTTGATCACGTTTAGTTTCAAGCTTTAATTTCTATTTTGGATCTACTAAGGATCATACCAATAATCAATGAGTCTAACTTTCGTTCTCTATGCTTTTGATAAGTTACATCTTGGCTATTGGGGTGGTACGTAAATAAACGTAATTTGATATTAAATCATGGACTTAATGAATATGATAAAAAAATTGAAAAGAAAATGTTGCTGCAGATGTGGTTAAGTGTGTAAATCTTTGATTTTCCACTTATCCACATTGACTATAAAATCTATATTTAGCTATTTAATCTATGTTAACTATAAAGACTATTAGATCTATAGATGCTTGTAACTAATTGAATTTAAATAACTAAAAGGCGGGTTGTGATCATTTATTAGGTGTTTAGATGACAAAATTAAGGTGTAATTGATCTTATATTAGGTATTTAGATAACACAAATTAGGTGCAATGCTGACAATTTTTTCACTTTAGAGGACATTTTCTAGGTGTTATGATCAAATTTCTATTTCATTAGAGTGATTTAAGCCTTTTGATACTTGGTTTTTTCCTTATTGGGCCTTTTGGCTAGGTATATACTTGATTTATGATACTCCAACCGTATTTATATACCTAAATTATGTTATTTATAGTGCTGTTGAGCCTTATTTCTGTCGCTTATTACTGTATAGATAACGAAATTTAGGTGTAAATGCCTGAAATGTGTTATCTATCACAGTATTTTAGTATTCAGGGTTATCACCTATCGCTTTAAGCGAATCAATTTTCTCGAGCATGCTTTCAAGCTCATTGGTGCTGTCTTGTGGCTCTTGTTCTGTCGTTGAAGTGCGCTTTGCAATGCTGAGTTCAATTTGTTGTGCGGTTTCATCACGTCCAATAAAGCGGTATGCGTTGGCCAATTTATCTAACTCTTCAATCGTGAGTTTTTGCCCATGTTGTAGACGCTTGAGTTCTAGCTCTCGAATAACGCTTTGCACATCTTGTAAGTTGAGCTCTTCAAATTTGTCAGATTTGACCCAACGATACAAAAATTTAATGCCCACAATAGAGCGGCCTTGTTTAACCAGCTCATAACCTTTTTCACCTTTGTCACTGTCTAAAAACAGTAACTCTTTGCGTGTGCTTGTATTGGTCGAAAGTTCTTCAATGCTGTCACGGATACAACGCTTCATAAATACGCTGTTATTTTTGAACGAACTTTTGTCTTTCTTTAGTTTTCCGCTTTCATCCAGTAAACCAAACGTTCCTTTGAGCTCGTTTAGCTTCTGAACGTGCATGCCTGTACCGCCTGTTTTAAAGCGACTTAATAGTTCATAAAGGCGTTTGGAGTACTCTTTTTTCACATTGAGAAAGTTTTGCGTATTGATTAAAGCAAAGCCTTGGTTGTAATCGATGTACTCTGATTTCAACATATCATTGGGCACCATGGTCAGGATCCCATTTTTATAGGCGATATGTTTAAACAGGGGGCGGTAATCAAATTCAGTGTCATTTTTTTCTGACTCAACTTTGATACCAATTTTCCTACTGGCTAAGCGATTTGCAACAGGACTCAAGTTACTGCCAATGTGTTTTGAGTCGACATTTAACCACTCGGACAATTGATGAGCTGTGAATTCGTAGTGAGGAGTGGTTCGATCCCAATCCCCTTCTGACATATTGGCGATCATTAAAGCAAACATATCGGCTTCGCGAGCTGAGAGGTCCTGTCGGCTGAAGACCATTTGATGACCCTTCTTAATATGCTTAGGAAGATTGTCACTGACTACTGGGTAATGATGTGGTTTATTGGCCATTTTCAAAATCTCATGCTTACCTAATCTAGGTATAAGATACCACTATCTAGGTGTTTAGCCTAGCTGACACCTAAAATGTGTTATTAATAGGATGAGAAAATGGTATGAAAAGACATTAGAAAATGAACGCTCTATATCTGTGTTGTTTTGAGAGAAAATCCGCAATAACTGAGAGGTTTGATGTTTGCTTATTTTAATTCATGTGCAAGCATTCTTGACTTTTTTGTTAGAGGAACTTGTCAATGCTCAGCCTGAGCATTGACAACTACCCATGGTTTATTTCATCTTCTATCATTATGAGATCTACAGTAGGGTGTCATAATAACGTTGTTTGAGCCTGTAGTTGCAACTGTATTAGCTGTGTTTGTCGTGGGGGAACGAATTCCATTGCTTGGGTGGGCGGGGATTTTTTTTATTATTGTTTGCTTACTGCTCCAATCAAAGCAAGACGCTCATTGAACAAGCGACTCGATAATCGAGATAAGTAGATTTTTTGCTCTAAAGGTATACTTTCAGTGCTTCACCATACCTCCAACTCACCGTGCTCATGAAATCCTGTTTAATCATTAAGAGTATTCCCATGTGATTTAAGGTCGTTTGGCAAGAAGGATGTACATTCACCATCTTAGTCAGCTTATTTGGTATCGTTAAACACAAGAAACCTTATCGCCAGTGAAGCTTAAGTATTGGTTATTCGCTTAACCTGATGGCTTGTGTTAGACATGGTATCATAGGAAAATGGAATCAAATGCGTCATATGAAATGAAATTATTAGCAGATAAAACAGGTGAGCAGTACCTTCATATTATTGATGTGGATGGAGATTCTATCTTAGTCCAATTTATATCAAATGAAGGAATACCAAAAGGTAAGCCCTTTAAAGACTCGATGAAGGGGCTCCTGCTCGTCGGTTGGACAAAAAGGGCAACGTCTTCTGCCATTGGTTTGCACAGGTTCAAACAAGGTTATTTAGAAGATGCACATGTGAGTTTTGCATTACATCAATTATTTCCATTAGGAAGAATGGTCAAATTACCATCCGGTGATACTGTGCAGATAGCAAGTTACGCAAATACACACTCAGATGGGTATTATATGTATGTTCAAAAGCCTGATGGTTCTAAGCTCGTTCGGATGAAAATGTCCCCGGAGTGGGAACTTTTACCTTCATCGGTGCTACTTGCACTTCCTTATTACCCGAGAGAAAAAACAGAAGAAGAAGTTTATATCATTGATGAATATGATTTATGGGCTCAAGGTTTTTAGAGAGCAATATTGCCCAATAAAGACGAAAAGCGATCATGAGTCAAATCATCACGATTCATGTCTGTCAATATGGTTTGTCAGGCTCCTCTTCCTTCGAACATTTCTTTGTACGATTTTTTCTGTAAACTCGCTTGAGTTAAGTTAAATTGATTGGCTAAAGCTTCGAGATCTGCTTTGTAAATAGAAAGCATTGATTCGTTGTCCGTCATAATCGCAAATTCTGCAAAATCACCGATACCAGCTAATGAATCTACGGTGATATGAAATTGTCCTATGAAATAGATACTGCGTGTTTTCTTAGCTTTGAGTACGACTTCGTACCCCATTGTTTCAAGCATACTTACAGCACGATCAGCATCAGTAATGCTTGTTGCTTCACATTTATCTGTTTCAGGACCTTTTACTATCCACAATTTAATTCCTGACGGCTCCATTGTTCGAATGCAAAGGCTTTTATTTTGGGCCTGTAGAAGTTGATCTGGAGTATCAAAGTACCAATCAGATTCTGCATTATCTTGAAGCATAATTTCATGGGGGATATGACTTAAAGCTTTTAGGAATTCAGTTTTAGAACGAAGCCGATACTTCAATTCTACTTCATATTTACCTTTAAAATGATCACTATTCATATATTACTTCCATAAGAAATTAGGCATTATCGTATTGATAATAAAGAGAATATACTAATGTGAGTATGCTTTCTGCTTATCATTAGTATCAACTTTACTATTATAATGATTCCCTCATTATGGTTTTCTAATTTTGACTTGAGCTGACAATACGATTGTTGAATCGATACCTTTTTCAACTTCGAAGTATCCGCCAGTACCTGAAAGTTGACTAACAGATAAAGTTTCAGTGCCTAGCTTTTGAAACCAATAGGGAGCAAGCGAACATTAGGCTGAACCTGTTGCTAAATCTTCCAAAATACCGATTTTAGGAGCGAAATAGCGTAAAACATAACTATCCTCAGATTTTTTTGCTGTAATAATAAGAGCATGAAAGTCTGTAATTTTTTCTAATTGTGAGAAGTCTGGTTTAAAGTTAATGACTTCGTCTTCAGAGTCTAAAACTAGAACCAAGTCTCGTGTTGAGAAAGTTTCTATTGGAGGAGAAATTAAGCCTGATATGTCTAAAGGCAACGAACAGTTTTTTGGTAGCCACATCGGCATGATTATTTTGTATGAACCATTTTTTTCTGAGACTACGACTTGGCCATATTGGCTATTGAGAGTGATTTCTCTCACCTGATATTTTGAAATTAATGCAGCTCCTGCTCCCAAACTGCCATGTCCACAGAGGTTTATCTCACCATCAAGTGTAAACCAACGGATGTAAAAACTGCCGCTAGATTGGACAATAAAAGATGTCACTGGCTGGTTTTGTTTATGAGTTATTTGCAGTAACAGCTCATCACTTGCCCACTCATCTAACTCGACAACACTGCAAGGGTTCCCTTTGGCAGTTTCATTGCAAAATACGTCATATATTTGGGCTTTAATCATGTTTAACTCACTGTTTAAATTGAGTGTTCCATCTTTGATTTGAGGCTATATAACTTAGTTATATGATTGAAGATCATCAAACTCCCCCACTTTTACTTCAGGGTTAAAGATAGCATTTACATTTGAACCACTACTATAGTGAAGCAAGAAAATTTGTCTTTATGCTATCGATTCGATTGTTCTGTTATTCAAATACAGGAGTTGCTATGTGGTTTGTATGGTATGAATAATTTGTCAATGCTCAGGCTGAGCATTGACAAATTTATGGGGTAAGAGGGAGTGATTTTATTAAATTAGTCATGGTTGTGATTGTTTCAAGCGTCACATTAGTGATAGCAGCATTGCGAGTGGTATACGTTTATGCTGAGAATGAGTAGAGATTGGTCTGACTAAGGGAAAAGTATGATTAACATCATTAGTTTTGTTATAAAAAATAGAATAAGCCTTTTAATGTACAGAACCATTTCGTTGGTCGAAGTAAGGCGCTCGGCAATGGTGATGGATAGGACTGTGTTTTCTTTAAATTAAGTGTTTATTGAGATCGTTAGAGGTAACCAAAGCACACTTTTTTATGACAATGTAAGAGCCACTTGAACGAAAAATTATTTTTTCTGGATATATCGACCATCATCTTTGAGACCATTAGTGATAGATACGACACCGGTCTCTGAAATTAAAACGGCCTCAATATCGAGTTGTTTGTTTAAATAAGCGAGAGAGTCATCAACGGTAGATAGAAAGCCTGCGGTACTCCAAATTTCGCCATCGACGGATAGGTTGGAAATAATAGTGACACTTGCAATATCGGTGTTAATCGGCTTGCCTGTCTTTGCATCAATGAGGTGATGGTATCGCAGACCACCGTGCTCAAGGTATCGTTCATTAATCCCTGACGTTACCATCGATTGCCCTTGCAACGGTACGATTCTGCACACCTCCCCGCGAGGGCTCAAAGGGTCTTGAATCCCTACATTCCATGCTTGTATTGCATTATTTGGCGCGTAGCCAATGGTTAGTACGTTTCCACCTAAATTAATACACCCATGTTTAACATTATGACTCACAAGGTATTCCTTTATTTGGTCAGCAAAATAGCCTTTGGCTATGGCGCCTAAGTCAATCTCCATTCCAGGCTTGGTCAGAAATATGGTTTGATAGAGATCGTCCAATACGATGTGTGAAGGGTCAACAATATCAAGAATGTTCATTAACTCCCGATCTGTTGGCAGCTTGGCATCGTTAAAACCAATACGCCATGTCTTTATCAGAGGGCCAATGGCAATATTAAAAGGGTTGGAGTTATCCATGCTAGCCGTTTTAGCTTTTTTGATTAGTTCGTAAAGGTCTGCCTTTACACGAACAGGTCTAATACCAGCGTTGTGATTGACGTTCATGAGTTCAGAGTGTGACTGATTGACGGTAAAGCGTTGTGCAAAACGTTCAAGTTGAAGATAACAATCTGTTAGCAGTGATTCGCCATTTGGATGATGGATAGTGAGGTCGATGATGGTTCCCATCATTTTAAAGCGAGTTTTATAACTTAACATTGCCTGCCTTTTTGCTGGTATGAAAGAAGGGAAGCTCATGGCTTCCCCTTAACAATCTAACTTCTGTTTGAAACACTATCCCCTGCAATTCGGCCGTAAGTGAATATATCAATCAATGCGTTACCGCCAAGTCGATTCCCTGCGTGGAGACCACCTGCGACTTCACCAGCTGCATATAACCCAGGAATAGGTGACCTCTGTTGATCCAAGACTCGAGCTTTGGTATCAATTCTTAGGCCTCCCATTGTATGGTGTACAGAGGGCTTTCTTGGTGTTGCATAGAAGGGGGCTTTCTCCACTTTTAAACCTAGCGCTCCTTTTTGGAACTCTGGATCTCGTCCATCTTCTACAAACGAGTTATAACGATGGATTGTGCTGCATAGCTCAGCTTCTGGAACATTAATCTTGCGCGCTAACTCTTCAATAGAGTCTGCTTTGATAATGATGCCTTCCTCGATCTCACGTTCAATCGTTTCGTGGGTTGTGTTTGCCGCGGTTTTACGAATTTCTTCGTCCGCAATCATGTACACAAGGCCACCGTTATCAAAAAATGAGTTAGAAAGGACATCTCGGCTTTCACACTCATTTACAAATCGCTTGCCTTGCTGATTAACGAAGACAAAATTTTCTGGTGGAACGATTAAGCCTGTTAATAACGCTCCGGATTTAGGATCGCCAATAGGCATAAGTTGGATGTATTCCATTCCCACAAGGTCAGCCCCTGCTTTTTCACCAATAGCGATACCGTCACCAATTAACGCTGGTGAGTTAGTTGTTTTGATGTCATCAGCGATATTGTTCCAGTAGTTATTGTATTTCTGCAACATTTTTGTGTTCGCGCCAAAACCACCAGATGCTAACACTACGCCATGATTAGCCATGAGTGAGTATTTGGTTCCATTAGAATGTGTAGCATTGACGCCCACCACTTGACCATTTTCAACAATAAGATCGCTTGCACGTGTATCCGTTATGATACGGCCACCTTGTGCGACGATGTGTTTTTGAAGTTTATCGACAAATTCAACACCTTTAGGGCGATTGGGTTTATGCGCCCGACGCCACAAAGCTCCGACTGCGATGTCAACCATACCTCGATTGAAATCGATGCCTTTTTCTGTCAACCAATCGATCGATTCCATAGCACGGTTAGTCAGCGTATGTACAAGGTCATACTGACCATAAATAGGATCGCCATCTAGATTGGTGCGTTTGCCACCAAGATACGTTTGAATTAAATGTAACTCAGTTGAATCAAATAAATAGTTTTTCCCGCTATCAACATCAAGGAAATAGTTGGCTAACTGATCTCGAAGTGTTCGAAAATCAGAAAGATATTCTTGGGCAATTTCGGACTCTGGTGTATTGGCGATCGCTTTTAAATAGTCTGTTTCACCCGCTACAGCAGGGAAATCTTTTTGCCACTTAGGCTCTGCGGCATTCACCCAGCCACCTGTGCGAACTGTGTTACCACCAATGGCCGGGAATTTCTCAAGGACAACAACGGTTCTTTTGTTGTCTAGCGCAGTTAGGGCGGCACTCAAACCTGCGCCGCCGCCGCCCACTATGACCACATCAACCGTTTCTTCAATGGTTTGTGTCGACCACTCTACCGCTTCACGGGCTTTACAGCGAAGAGCTTCTGAATTACCACCTGCTAAATCCACGGCATTAGACACACCGTCAATGACTGCTTGGCTACTCACTGTTGCGCCAGAAATAACGTCAACATTAAGTGTTTGACCATCCAGTATTTGTTGAGGGATACGTTCAAATGCAGGGTTTGCAATACCATCCGACTCTTTTGATGAATCAACCGACACCCCTAAAATTCTATCTTCAGAGAAAGTAACGGTAACAGGAAGTTGACCGTTGTGACCATAACCGTAAGCGGTAAATTCACCGGGTTCGAATTTAATATCAATATTTTGCAGTTCTTTTATACGTTGATGTTTTAAAGTTTCAGCTGCGCTGTCAATGATCATGTAATCCATGATTTCCCATAAAGGCGTGGGGATCATGAGTTCTTCTTGTTGAGCGATATCGGCAAACTCAGCACAGCTTTCATTGTTCATTGCTTTCGTGGCCCACGTTGGCTCTACTAAGAAGCCTTTACCAATACTGACCATGTCGTACCCTTGTTCAAGAGCGGTATCAGCATCGCTGCGCTGTGAAATACCTCCGACACCAATGACCGGGATTTGGGCGACACTTTCAGACTTCAACTCATGAAATTTGTGGATGAGTAGAGCTTTGTCTTCTGGGTTAACAATCGAGTTACGGGCGTAATTACCCATAGAGAAATGAAAGTAATCAAGTCCACTTGTTGCTAACTTATCAAGAAGGTACATCGTGTCTTCGAATCGAATTCCAGGTTCTTCTATTTCTTCAGGAGAAAAACGGTAGCCAATAATGAAGTCAGTCATCTGATGGTCGGCAACCACTTGTTTTGCTTGCTCTAAAACAGCAAGCGGAAAAGCAGTGCGTTTTTCAATATCGCCTCCCCATTTGTCGGTGCGTCGATTTGAATGAGGGGAGAAGAACTGTTGAATAAGGTAAGTATTCGCCCCATGAATTTCAACCCCATCAAATCCTGATAATATCGCGCGATTTACAGCATGACCAAAATACTCAAGCATGTTGTGGATTTGCTCGTCAGTCATTTCAAGTGGGGTTTCTGCGTTAGCGCGAAGTGCTGCTATTGGGCTTGCAGAAATTGGTTGATGACCGCCATTAAATTCCGCGCTTGCCATACGACCAGCATGATAAATTTGAAGAATGGCTTTGGAGCCTTTTGCTTTAATGGCCGTCGCTAATTCTTTTAGTCCCGCAATCTTACTATCGTGAGTAATGCCTAAAGCGCCAGGGAAAGCTCGACCGTAATTTTCTACAAAAGCACTTTCAACAATGATTGCTGCCGCATCTCCTGAGCGAGAGGCGTAGTAATCGGTCATTTCTTGAGAGACACCGCCATCAAAAAATGCAGATTGAATCGTCATCGGTGCCATCACGATCCGGTTTTTAAGCGTCGTTTGTGAAAACCCAAGTTTTATGTCTTTGAGCAACTTAGTCATCTGTGAATTATCCTTATGCAAATTAACTTTCATATGAAATGCGCCTTAATAAACCGCCGTTGCTAAGAAAGGGGACTTTCATATAAAAAATTGGCATCAATAGGTTTTTGCGCAAAATACTATGGGTATTAATAAGGAGTAAAATGAATGGTTTGCATTATATATATGCAAGTTATGCATAATTTATTGTTTTCACATGCACTTAGTACATTTGTAGAGAGGGTGGGGGCATCAAAAAAACATTCAATTAGTAAATCAGTAAGTGGATCTAGGTTGCCTTGCGTGACTCCATTGCTGTGGGTTTTATTGATAAATAGCACTTGTTTTTGTTTGCTCACAAGGTTTATTTGCCTTGAAATGAGCTACTTTTGTTATCGTAATATCAATACATAACAGATCGTAAACAAAGTGATGCTGTTCACGCTTTCTTGACTCCTGACTCTGAATTAAGAATTTTTCCTAGTTATTCTAAGCCCCTCTCTCATGCGGTCGATTTTTAGACTCCTTATTATTTCACGGTCAACTAACAAAGAATGCATGGTCGGAATTATGCCGTGCAGACCTCACAAAAAATAAGAGAGTTCACAATGTTAAAGTTCCTAGATCAGGTTCGAAAACCGACGCTGGATCTTCCGGTCGAAACCAGAAGAAAAATGTGGTTTAAACCCTTCCTACAATCTTACCTTGTCGTGTTCATTGGTTATTTAACCATGTATTTGATCCGTAAGAACTTCAATGTCGCGCAAAACGACATGATTTCTACTTATGGATTATCGATGACGGATCTAGGTCTTATCGGTCTGGGTTTCTCTATCACTTACGGTATCGGTAAAACCGTAGTTTCTTATTACGCTGATGGTAAGAATACCAAGCAGTTCCTACCGTTTATGCTAATCCTGTCTGGCCTTGCCATGTTGGGCTTTAGTTTCAGTATGGGTGGCGGCAGCGCTAGCTTATTCATGATGATTGCCTTCTACGCATTGAGTGGTTTTTTCCAAAGTACAGGTGGCCCCTCAAGTTACTCGACTATTACTAAATGGACGCCTCGTAATAAGCGTGGTTCTTACCTAGGCCTTTGGAACATGTCACACAACGTGGGTGGTGCCGGTGCTGCTGGTGTTGCTTTGTTTGGGGCAAATTACCTATTTGATGGCAGCGTTGTTGGTATGTTCGTGTTCCCATCGATCATCGCGATTGTGGTTGGTTTTATTGGAATGCGTTTTGGTAACGACTCTCCAGAAGCATACGGTCTGGGTACGGTTGAAGAGTTATTTGATGAAGAAATCAGCGAAGAAGATACTATCGCTGAAGAAAATCAAATGACCAAGAAAGAGATCTTTGTTGAATATATCCTTAAAAACAAAGTGATTTGGTTGCTCTGCTTCGCGAATATCTTTTTGTACATTGTTCGTATCGGTATCGATCAATGGTCTACCGTTTATGCGTATCAAGAGCTAGGCCTATCAAAAGAAACGGCGATTTCAGGTTTTACTCTGTTTGAAGTGGGAGCTCTGGTCGGTACGCTAATGTGGGGTTATTTATCAGACCTTGCGAACGGCCGCCGCGCTTTAGTTGCTTGTGTATCGCTTGGCCTGATTATCGTTTCTCTAGAGTTCTACCAGCATGCAACAAGTGAGTTCATGTACCTAGCATCACTGTTCGTGCTTGGTTTCCTAGTGTTTGGTCCTCAGTTGCTGATTGGTGTTGCGGCGGTTGGTTTTGTGCCTAAGAAAGCAATCAGTGTTGCGGATGGTGTGAAAGGTACCTTTGCTTACTTAATTGGTGACAGTTTCGCAAAACTTGGCCTAGGTATGATTGCTGATGGAACACCTATTTTCGGCTTAACGGGTTGGAAAGGAACGTTCGCAGCACTTGATACTTCAGCTGCCATTTGTATTGTACTGCTGCTATTCGTTGCGATTGCGGAAGAGAAGAAGATTCGTCAAGCTAAGAAAATACACTTAGCGGCTCAAAACGCCTAGCTAGTCTCGCGTACTTGTTCTCGCGCATTTGTTGTCGCAAAGAGAGTTTCGGATACATAGTCTCACGTACTTTATCGGATTAAAGCACGTGAGATCATACCAATCGCTAGTTCGATTCAGTATCATCTCTATTAATAAAATTAATATTATATAGCTCCTGTCGGGGCTATTTTTCTTTCTTACTCTTAATTCTGGCTAATATCATGATTAATGTTGCGCTTGTTGATGACCACGTCATTGTTCGTTCGGGCTTTGCTCAATTACTCAGTCTTGAAACTGATATTACGGTCGTGGGTGAATTCAACTCTGCGGCAGAAGCGCGCCTCGGATTGCCAAGTTGCCACCCTGATGTCGTTATCTTGGATATCTCAATGCAGGACGAAAGTGGCCTGAGCTTATTGGAAGAGATTCCATCAGGAATTGCCAGCATCATGTTGAGCGTTCATGACTCTCCGGCGATGGTTGAGAGGTCATTAGAGTTAGGAGCCAAAGGTTATCTCAGTAAGCGCTGTAGCCCTGATGAATTAATTCAAGCCGTACACACGAGCGCAAAGGGCGGTTGTTATCTCACGCCAGATATCGCTATAAAGCTTGCGACACCTACGAAGAATAAAGTCTCGTTAAATCAGCTAACCCGGAGAGAAAGCGAAGTATGTCAGTTATTGGCAACAGGGCTCGATGTAAAATCTATCGCCGTTGAGTTAGGGGTTAGCCATAAAACGGTTCATGTACACCGTGCCAATGCGATGGACAAACTCAATGTTAAGAACAACGTCGAGTTAGCTAAACTATTCACACAAGAACAGTACTAATGCGTTCCTATCTCGCCACCTCCCTATGTGGAGTTTTTATGGCTGGCTGTGCATGGTTTTGTTTGTGGGTTATTGCTTTCTATTTCATCAATGACCCTGAGTTAGCCATTCTGCTTTTCCCATTCTCACTTCGATTGGGAATGACGCTGCACACTCGTACGCACTATTGGCCTGCTATCTATATTGCAGAGTGGGGGCTCGCGATCGCTTTAGCGTTATTACTTGATGAACCCCAATGGCTGACGATACTAATCGCCAGTGGATTGAGCATTCCTGCCACTCTAATTGCCAAACGTTATTATTCTGGTGACCAGAATCGTCACTTGTTAGTGATGACGAGCTTAATTATGGTCACCTCATTGATCAACGTTGCAGTAGTGGGCTCTCATGTTCCGGCTGTTTACATGGTGTGGTTGGTGAGTATCACTGGCGGACTGATGCTGGTGCCGATGTGCTATCTGGTCTGGAACTATCTATTCCAAAACAAATGGGCGCCATTGAGTTCTTATTTAATCAACAATGTTGTTGAGTTCAAAATCCGCCACATTGCTTTATACAGTGTGTTGCTAGTGGCCAGTATTTTGATACAAACCAGTTTACCTGATGAGCTAAGACGCTTCGCCCCATTCTGTATGGCTATCCCTATCATCCTGCTCGCCGTTCGTTACGGGTGGCAAGGTGCTTTATTGGCGACTCTATTAAACAGTGTCGCATTGATTGCAGCTCACAGCGGAACATCCAAACTCGAAATTACAGATTTACTATTATCTCTATCTGCTCAAACCATCACAGGTATATTGCTTGGTTTAGCGGTTCAAAAGCAGAAAGATCTCAACTCAAAATTACGAAGTGAACTCTCAAGAAATCAAAATCTTTCACGCCAGCTAGTAACAGCTGAGGAGTCGGTTCGCCGTGATATTGCGCGTGAGCTGCATGATGAAATCGGGCAAAACATCACGGCAATTCGTACGCAGGCAAGCATTATTAAACGTGTCGACGCGGCTGAGATGAGCGTTCGTTGCGCGGGTACGATTGAGTCATTGTCTTTGAATGTTTATGACACCACCAAACGTCTACTGACAAAACTAAGACCTAAGATGTTGGACGATCTTGATCTAAAAGACTCCGTTGAACAGCTTATTCGGGAAATGGAGTTTTCGGACCACGGTGTTGATATCCAGTTAAATTGGCAAGGTGATTACTCGTGTTTGAGTGACACGCTCAAGGTTACCCTCTTCCGTTTGTGCCAAGAATCTTTAAATAATGCCCATAAATATGCTCAAGCGAGCGAAATTAGAATTGAATTAATTTTAGATGATCAGGCTTATCTTTGGATCACAGACAATGGCGTTGGCTTTACAGCGCAAGATCTTCCCAAAGGAATGGGGGTTCGCGGTATGCTAGAGCGTGTTCAGGCGCTCGGCGGCAAGATGACAATCAACGCTAATGACTCCTCTTCGGGTACCAATATCAGCGTAACATTACCTAAAGTGTGAGAACGAATATGTTTGGATTTCTGCGCTCAAAAACGTCAAATAGTCATGCTCTAACTGATGATGAGGTCAATCAGAGTTATGGTTACTGGCGCCTCCATATCATGATAGGGATGTATGTCGGCTATGCAGGTTTTTACTTCACTCGTAAAACCTTTAATTATGCAGCACCAGCTATGATCACCGACCTTGGCTTGGACAAAGGCGATATCGGCTTAATTGGCACGCTCTTTTATCTTTCTTATGGCTTATCGAAATTTATCTCAGGCACGATATCGGACCGTTCAAACCCGCGTTACTTCATGGGTCTTGGCCTAATCGCGACAGGCTTGATCAATATCGCGTTTGGCTTTTCTAGTTCGTTGGCGGCTTTTATCTCACTTTGGGTGCTAAATGCGTGGTTTCAAGGTTGGGGCTGGCCATCGTGCTCTAAGTTATTGACGACCTGGTATTCTCGCTCCGAAAGAGGCTTTCGTTGGGCTATATGGAATACAGCACACAACGTTGGTGGGGCTCTTATCCCTATTCTTGTGGGTTATCTGACGCTTCAATTCAGTTGGCGAGCTGGGTTTATCTGGCCGGGCGTGATTGGTGTTTTTATTGGTCTTATCGTTTGCTGGCGCTTACGTGATAAGCCGACCACTATGGGACTTCCGACGGTAGGGAAGTGGCGCAATGATCATTTAGAATTGGCTCAAGAGAACCATGGACAAGGATTAAGCTATCGAGAAATCCTGAAAACCTACGTGTTCAGCAATAAGTACATTTGGTTGCTTGCTTTTAGTTATGTGTTGGTTTACATAGTAAGAACGGCGGTTAACGACTGGGGTAACTTATACTTAACCGAAGAACACAATTACAGTTTGATAAACGCCAACGCAGCTTTATCTCTATTCGAGATTGGTGGCTTCGTTGGTTCACTTGTTGCTGGGTGGGGATCGGATAGGCTGTTTGGTGGCAACCGCGGTCCAATGAATATCCTGTTTGCGATTGGTATCTTCCTCTCGGTATCCGCTTTATGGCTTATGCCTTTAACCAACTTTGTGTTTCAAGCGGGTGGGTTGTTTTGTGTTGGTTTTTTTGTTTTTGGCCCTCAAATGCTTATTGGTATGGCGGCGGCCGAATGCTCGCATAAAGACTCTGCCGGGGCGGCGACTGGCTTTGTTGGCTTATTCGCCTACATGGGGGCTGCACTGTCCGGATACCCATTGGCGCTCGTTCTAGAAACTTACGGTTGGAGTGGATTTTTCATTACGATCTCTACTTGTGCGGCCGTTATTGGGCTGCTTCTTCTGCCTTTCCTACAGGCTCAATCACCTCAGAAAAGTGCAGAGGCTCGATCTGGTTTTTAAGGTGTCTTCCCGAGAATAAGATAGTGTGACAGCTTGTATTACTGTTGCTAGCATCGCTGTCTTATTCTCAGCGCGTTCTACACGTGATATTCAAATGTGACTCTTTTCACGCTTTTCATCGAAATCCCCCGTTTCTAAGAATTTTTCCTATTACCTCTAAGATCCCATCTCATGTGGGCTCAAGCCGCTCTCTGTAGTCTTTCTAATTATTCACGTTATTAGAATCAGCTCTCTTGAATTGTGTTCAAAGGGCTCACTACGGAAAACGCCATGTCACTCAGCCACTTCTCAGAACACTCATTCTTCCCAATGGAAAACACCATCCAAAATTATGCATGGGGGAGTATCTCTTCGATACGTGAACTGTTTGGTTTTAAGAATGAGTCACAAGAACCGCAAGCGGAAGTTTGGATGGGAGCGCATCCAAAAGGTTGCTCAATGGTTAAGCTTGACCAACATTTGGTGCCTCTCTCCGAGCTGATTAACAAGAATAAATCGGCCTATTTATCTACTGATACTGCGCAAGAGTTTGGTGAACTGCCATTCTTATTTAAAATCTTAGCGGCAGAAAAGGCACTATCTGTTCAAGTTCACCCAAGCAAGCACCAAGCCGAGGTTGGCTTTGCGAGAGAGGAGCAAGCAAGTATTCCTCTGACCGCAGGACATCGTAATTACAAAGATTCTAACCATAAACCTGAATTGGTTTACGCGATTACTGAATACCAAGCGATGAATGGCTTTCGAGAATTCGATGAAATATTAGCCTTGTTCAGAAAATTGGATTCTATCGAGCTTGTTGGTTTGGTTGAAGAGTTTGGTGATAACCTTAACTCTCTAGGTTTAGAGGCGTTTTTCCGTGATCTATTAACGCTGAATGACCAACGTAAACACCAAGCATTAGAGCAACTCCTAACTTACGCAGCAGCTCATCAAGATCAAGCAGAGTTTGCTTTGGTTACTGAGCTTTGCCATCAGTACCCAAACGATATTGGCCTGTTTTGTGTTCTGTTACTTAACTTGATCACACTGAAGCCGGGTGAAGCGATGTATTTGAATGCGAACACTCCGCATGCCTACATTAAGGGGACTGGTCTCGAGATCATGGCAAATTCAGACAACGTGTTACGCGCTGGTTTAACGCCGAAACACATTGATGTCGCTGAGTTAGTCGCATGCACGGAGTTCACGCCAATTTCGTTCGAACGCTTATTATTGGCACCCTCAAAATTAGATCAATGTGATAGCTATGATATCCCGGTCAGTGATTTTAATTTCAATATATTTCATCGTCCTCATCAAGAAGAAGTCATCACAAGTGGTGCTGAAATTTTAATGGCAATAGATGATGATTTCACGCTAATGAGCCCAAAAGGCGAGCATTTAACCCTGACTAAAGGGCAATCGGTATTTATCCCAGCCTATATTGGTCACTATGAATTGAGCAGTAACGGCCGTGTTGCCAGAGCGTTTAATTGAGGGAATAGTGCGTTGGAAGTGCTATCAAGTTTTGCGAATGAAGATGTTGGTTTAAAGTTCTAATGGAAGCGAGAACAAGCCAAAGGCATATTGGCTGATAGTTAAGGTATTGAAATTAAGGGCCCTACGGGCAACCATGCTTTATCTCGCAAACCTATTCGCTCGTTTCTGCCTCAATCGGTGGCTAAACCAAGACACCTTGCGGTGTAACAAAATCCAGCTCGTGTGCCGCGCGGAGAGTCAACGATTGCAGCTCGCACATTTATGAACACCGGACTTGGCTGATGTCAGGTAATTTTTGCAACGGTTCAACTGCAGAGGATTCCTCGGTAGTATGCTAGTTCTATTACCGAAACTATGCGTTCTGAAACGTTTAGTGGCATTTTCGTGCTAAAAATGCCACGGGTAAAGTTCACAAGGGTAAAAGTTTAGGGTAAAAGTTTAGCCTATGAAGGTTCTGGACATAACTGCGTTACAAAGCGACTTATGTGAAGGTTGGGACACAACTATCGGGCGGGAAAACAAGTTAAGTCAGATAGAAGCACAAGCTACTCAGAGCTCTCTATTACAAACGGCACCCTAATGGATTAAGATTAATAGCCTCGCATGCGGGGCTTTTTCTTGCATAATAAACACCAGCGCACTCTTAATGCCTTTTTTTACGGTCACTACGTGTTATAAATGTTCACTATGACCGTTTTTAAAGGCATTACATGCTCTGATATTTTTTGTTATCATTGCTGTATAATGACTGCTTTTTAAGTCATAATCTATATTAAAATTACTTAACGATTGAATTTTAGGTCATTATGATTAAGTCGAATATATACGCAATGTCAGATGAAGCACTGATCAGTGAACTTGGCCGTCGAATCGAAAGACGAAGGCTCGATCACCGTTCGTCACTTACTCAAGCACAGTTAGCTAAAAAGGCCGGAATCAGCCGGTCAACATACCAAAATATGATAGAGGGTAGATCAACCCTAATAAACGTCATCAAGGTACTCAGAGTGTTAGATTCATTGGAAGGCATTGAATCTTTCCTACCAGACCCTGGAATTAGCCCAGTACAACTTCTCAAAATGAAAGGGAAAATACGGCAAAGGGTAAATCTGGCCTCAACGCCACAACAACCTAAAGAGGAGGACTTAGATTGGTAGGCAAGAAATACGACACAGCAAAAGTCAGTATATTCGGTAAAGATGTCGGCGCTCTAGCTGAAGATACTACGACCGGAATCGTTAGCTTTGAATACTTCGATGAGTGGCTAAAAACTGGGTTTGCCATTTCACAAAGACTCCCTCTTGAGGCTGGCGCGTTTAGTTTTCCCACTCTGAATTATCCAACCTATAAAGGCCTACCTGCAGCCTTCGCAGATACTCTACCCGATGACTTTGGTAATGCCGTAATCAATGCTTGGCTTGCACGCCAGGGCCGAGACCCACAATCTTTCAGTGCATTGGAAAGACTGCTCTATACCGGTTCACGAGGTATGGGAGCTCTTGAGTACACACCCGCATTAGCTGACACGAATAAAAAACAAGATGAATCAATTAAACTCGACTCACTTGTAGCAATGGCGCAACTCGTCCTTGACGAAAGAAACAACCTAGATGAAACCATCATCAATGAGCAGGAAGCGGAGCAAGCCTTAACTGGCATCCTTCAAGTCGGCACCTCAGCTGGCGGTGCTAGAGCTAAAGCTGTTATCGCAGTCAACTCAGATCGCACGCAAATACGCTCAGGTCAGGTAAATGCTCCCAAAGGCTTCGAACACTTCCTATTAAAGTTTGATGGCGTTGTCGAACGCTCATCCACTAGTGAGGTATTTGGTGATCCTAAAGGCTTCGGCTTAATGGAATATGCCTATTACTTAATGGCCAAAAAAGCCGGCATCGATATCTCACATTGTGAATTATTAAAAGAAAACGGGCGTGCTCACTTCATGACAAAACGATTTGACCGCGTTGGAAACGAAAAAGTGCATTATCAATCTTTATGCGCTATGGATCACGCAGATTTCAAACAGCCTGGCGGTTACAGTTATGAAGAACTCTTCACCCTATTGCGCTCACTGAGACTTGATCGACTATCAGCACTTGAAGTGTTTAGACGCATGGCCTTTAACGTGATTGCCCGCAACCACGATGATCACACAAAAAACTGGGGATTCGTTATCAATAGTACGAACAAGTGGGAACTCGCGCCAGCATTCGATCTAGCATATAGCTATAAACCCGGATCGCCTTGGGTAGAGAGCCATCAAATGTCGATCAACGGTAAGCGAGACAATTTTACCAAACAAGACTTACTAGGAGTCGTACCTCCATCACTACAAGGTGAGGCAGAAGCTATTTTAAATGAGGTTCATGCCACCGTGACAACATGGCGAGAAATAGCAAGAGACGTAGGTGTCGAACCATCGTTCCTTGATGAAATAGAGTCCAACCACAGACTCAACCTAGTATGATTACGATCGCTCCTTCGGGAGCGTTTGCTCTCTACCTGAATATTTGAAGTATCAACTTAACAAACAAGTGAATCGAAGCACGCAGTAAGGTGCTGACGATCCCGACAAGTAACTTCCTATAATGAGAGGCTTGTTAGCAGGGATTACCAAATACAAGCAATTCAACACCTCATAGAAAAGTATAACGATACATCACACGATACATCAGTATCGTCTAACAAGCTTTTGTCGGATAGACGGCACCTGTTACCAGGTGCCACCCTCCTCAGAACCGTACGTGCAACTTTCACTGCATACGGCTCAAGCCTCCACAAAGGCACCGTTAAATACCCAGTGATTAAATCGTTATAGGATTAGAGCGATACCAAAAATTGGTCACGGCACTAACCTTTCGTTTTAATTACCTTTGCGATACGCACTTGAAGCTTTAATACTTCCTCAATGGTCACTCAGTAGTTGATAGACCACGGTTCGTTGTAAGAAGACGCACTAATTTCATTTGAAATCATCATTTGCTTTTCTTCTTTAATAAAGTTCTTCAAACTCTCTCGCAACGGGAGACCAGTTAGAAGTCAGCTCGCTTTCGCGCCAGATACAGACCTGTATCCGCTTCGTTACAAAGCGGCATTCGCTTTCTCTAACCTCCTTTACCTGCATACCTATCGGCAATCTTCACAGACTGCTTTCCCATAGGGAGATATACAGGCTTACCCTGTTCCGTATGTCGCGTAAAATGTCAACTTAGATGCCCACAATGGTGCGGAGAGTACAATGACCACGAAAGAGCATTGTCCAATCTCTTTCCGACTCTCGTTGCCTTTTGGCTACAGCGTATTAACCACTTCCGCTGCTTCAGCGTATAACGCGCCTTAAATGGATTCACATTACATTCATCATATTGACTCCCTAGCACTTACCCGAACCGTGGTTTTCAGGAGGAACATCCTCTCACGATTTTGTTCCCACTCAGCCTAATAGCCAGTTTCGTTACATTGTCAGATCCGCTGCTTTATTCAGGATCCTAGGGTCATCTGGTGATACAGATGGTTCACTCTTTCGTGGTGAACAACGCTTCATACGACTTCAGGTCGCACGGACAAAAACGTGTTAGATTCAAAACTCTAATTCACTTAACTGATATTAGAAAAAGTATCTTGAAACCGTAAATCTGCGAGTTTGATACGGCAACGTTGAACAATGAGTATTAGCTATCTAATCAATCACGTTAGTATAGGTGAAGCCTGAAAGTGATAGACTTAGAAAGCGTATGAATAATAATCAACAAAAATCTGGTGAGTGTGTTACCTTGGTTGTTATCCCTACCGCTTAGTGGGGACTTCTTTTCTTTTCCGAACTCGCATCTCGGCACTCCTTAGTTGCCCTCCTAAGCCTCACCGCAGGCTTTAATTATGTCCATTTCAACCCAAAAGTTAAGAAACATCTTCAAACTCACTAGAATTGAAAATGTAGAAATCAACAACGACGTACCCCATTTCGCACCTTGGTTACCACTTGCTCAAAAAGTAAAACCTGTCATCCCTTCTGCGATTGTATATTGCGAAGGTAATTTTGGTAAAATTGATGGTAAAACCGCTAATGGGTTAGTGAGACATTCGTTAAGCTATCGTATTCTATCGGTTATTGATAGTGAGTCTGCTGGCTTAGATGCTGGTGAAGTTCTTGATAACAAAGCCAATGGAATACCGATCCTTGCTAATGCTGAAGAAGCTATCATTCACGCAGAAAGCATTCCTGATTACTTCATTTTTGGCATTGCGCCATCAAGTGGCTTTTTATCTGACTTAGATAAAAGCATCATTTTAAATGCCATGTCACTAGGAATGAACATCGTAAATGGCTTACATGAATTCCTAACCGATGATCCTCTATTTTTAGAAGCCAGCTTAAAGAATAACGTTCGAATATTCGATACTCGCAAACCCAAAAATAAAGGCGAACTGAAAACGTTTAGCGGGAAAATACACAACGTTAAATGCCCGAGAATTGCTGTAATGGGGACGGATTGCGCGCTAGGAAAACGAACAACAGCAACAATATTGGCGAATGAACTGACTAAAAAAGGCCTTAACGTCGTTCTGATTGCCACTGGTCAAACAGGCATTATGCAGGGCGCACAATACTGCGTTGCACTCGATGCTGTTCCTTCACAATTTTGTGCCGGTGAGTTGGAATCTGTCATTGTACAGGCCTATGAAAAAGAAAATCCGGATCTGATTATTATTGAAGGGCAAGGAGCCTTGAGTCACCCTGCGTTTTCAACCAGCGCTTTTATCTTACGTGGCAGTTGTCCAACGGGTGTGATACTGCAACATGCCCCTAAACGTTTATATCGTAGTGATTTTCCTGATTGCTCAATGCCTTCGATTGCCTCAGAAATCAATCTTATCGAAACGTTTTCTAATACCAATGTTATTGGACTAACACTGAATCATGAAGATATGTCGTTGGATGAAACACGTTGTGCGATAGACACTTACACTACCGAATTTGGTTTACCGGTTACTGATGTCTTGTCACAGCCTGTTGAACATTTACTGCACATCGTAACGTCAGCCTTTCCTATAATAGCAAGTAAACTGGCCGAAAAAGGGTGAACTACCCTAGGTTAGACATCGATTGTGGGAAAGTTCATCATAACGCTCAGTTCCTGATTTCTCAGCTATCACTGAAAAATATATCCGTTACGCCTGTAACAAAAGCCTTCCTCGGCCACCCTATCATCGCACAAGTTCTTATTGATGCTGGCGCAACAATGTTAGCCGATTCAAGAATCGAAAATCTTCAAAAGATGACTGAATCTGGCATTGCTATCCCTAAAATGCTGATACGTACACCCATGCTCAGTCAAGTGGCGAGCGTAATAAAATACAGTGATATGAGTTTAAACTCTGAAGTTGAAGTGATTCAGAGGCTTTCACATGCAGCGGAACAAGAAAATTGCTGTCACGGTATCATTATTATGGTTGAGCTTGGCGATCTCAGAGAAGGTGTGATGCCAAATCGCGTGATTGATTTTATCCGAGAGATTATTTCTTTACCAAACATCACGATAAAAGGAATTGGTACGAATTTAGCCTGTCGGTATGGTGTCGCTCCAGATGATCAAAATATGAGTATTCTTTCTGAGCTTGCCGATGGAATTGAAGCTACATTTGGGGTCAGTCTAGAAATTATTTCAGGGGGTAATTCTGCTTCAGTTAACTGGGCTCTTCAGAGAACAGGCTTAACTCGAGTCAATAACCTTCGTATAGGAGAAGCAATTTTTTTAGGCTGTGAGCCTTTAGAGCACGAAAATATCAAAGGCTTACATACGGATGCGGTTTCTTTGACCGCTGAAGTGATTGAATCCAAGACTAAACCGACTTTGCCTTGGGGGAGTCGGGGGTTAAATGCTTTTGGTGAAAAAGAAAACCTTCAAGATAGAGGGGAGGTCTCACAAGCTATTCTAGCATTAGGCCGCCAAGATGTTTGTGTCAGCGGGCTTAAGGCTCCGAATGGGATTAAGATCATGTCTTCAACCAGTGATCATCTTGTCCTTGAATCCTCACAGAAACCACTATTTGTAGGGGAAAAAGTCACATTCAGTTTAGATTACAGTGCGCTCTTATCTTCTATATCTTCACGTTATATCCATAAATATTTTAAGGCACCTAAAGGGAGAAGAAAGGAAGAAGGAGCGCATAATGCTACGAACAACTGTAATTCTCTTCGTCAGTGTCATGCTTAACGGTTGTCAGATAAGCCCAATAAAATCTAATGGACTTGCCGATTATAGAGCGACAGTTATTTCAAGCCAACTTCCACAAGAGTTAGGCTCAATCACACTCGTAAATGCACAGTCAGAGGGTGATAGTGTCACTCTTGTTTTCGTAAAAAAGAAAACTTTGAATATGGACCGCTTAGTAGAAAAAGTCGCCGTTAGTTTTTGTGACAACATCGAAATAAGACCACTATTAGAGAGTGGGATCTCTTATCGAATCATTACCTTAGGAAAAAATGAGAAAGTAGAAAGCCTTAACGTCATTTCTCTAGCTAAGTGCTCTAATTGAATGCTTAGCAGTCGAATGGATAAAAGCCAATACGAGTTGTTCAATGTACTCAATGACACTATTTTATTGAGGTTTGACCGCCTTACGCCTTGGGAAAAAAACTTTATCACAGAGTTACACCATAAGGTCGTAACTAGACAACTCATTTCAATTAAACAAAAACAGCTTGCTTTAAAAATTTCAATGAAAGCCTATAAATCAAAGAAGAAAAACGCGCGTTCCAACGTTTAATTTAAGCTTGTGTATACCTAATCTGTTCAAGGTCCTCTAAACCTTGGACAGATTAGTAGTATTTGCACTTAACGTATTGAAAATAATCAAGTGTAGCGGTGAATGGGTAACAACTTTCAGCGTAATAGCAATTGAAACACCTAAGTATTTAGGTTCCTTTTCGATTAACACTCAGTACCTTCTGAAAGCAACAATGCATCTTCTAATTCAACCCCAAGATAGCGGATTGTATTATCTACCTTGGTATGACCAAGTAGTAGCTGCACCGCTCGGATATTTTTCGTTTTTGCGTAGACTAACGTCGCTTTTGTTCGCCTCATCGAGTGAGTGCCATACAAGTTAGGATCCAACCCCAGATTAGAAGCCCATCTCCTCACTAAGTATCGATAGTACGAATAGCTAATCGGTTGTTGCTTTCGCCTTTGGCTTGGGAAAATAAAATTGCTGTCATGTAGCGAAGCCATCAAAATCCATTTCATTAGACTCTGTTGAGTTCTTGTCGTTATCTCAAATTGAACTTCAATATCTGTTTTGCGCTGGATATGCTTAACGCGGTTAAATATCCTATCTTGCGAAGATACATCGCAAACTCTGAGAACGAGCAAATCACTTGCTCTAAGTTTGCTATCAATAGCTAAGTTGAGCAACGCAAGCTGCATCAAATTATTTTCAATTTCTAATCTGGTTCTGATCCGCCAAATTTCCTCAAGCCGAAAAGGCTTTTTGACGCCACTTCGTTTCGTTTTGTTGAAAACTACCATGATGACCTCCTTTTTAATTTGGTCATCACGATTGTAGTTGGAAGGAAATGGACAGAAATGGCTTAGAGTTGATGCTCCAAGCCATGCAGTTCGGATAAGCTGAGTTTGGTCAAAATCTAGCTCACAAAAGCCCATCTATACTATAAAAGAAGAAATAGTTATATCTTTACGAAATGCAGCATCGTTTGTATTTTTTTCCACTTCCACTTCCACTTCCACAAGGACAAGGATGATTTCTCCCTATTTTTCTTGTGCTGTTTTACGCTGAGAACCAAAAGAAAGCTGATCAAGATTTTTTACACGATACCTAGGTGAAAGTGGAGGTAGGTTTGCCACTTATTTATCCATATCATCAGATTGACACCACTCTCTTTCATGATAAGTCGAAACCTTAGCCTCTCTCTTTTAGGGCTGAAACAGCAGTTAATCAGTTATCGAGATCCAAAACCTTAGAATTCATGACTAGAACCTCGCTATTGTGTCTACTCCACGGTTAGACGAACAAATATACGTAGGAACGCAATATTTACCACTTTTTATCAAGGTCTTCTGCATACAGCAGTATTGCTCTTTGGTATTCTTTTATTGACTGATTATCAGTTGTCGATACCAACAAATTAAGAAGCAAAGCGGTTGCCTCCTTATGTCTACCTAAGTTATATAAACACATCGCATAAAAAGGCTGAGCTTCTAAATTACTTGGGAACTCGGTAATCGTTTGTTGAAAGTAATCCAGCGCATCTCCATAACAACCGAGGCTTCTGTAAGTGCTCGCTAAACCAAACAAAGCATCAAATCGCTCGTTAGGTGAAAGCAGCCCCTTTAATGCTAACCGATAGTGCTCTACAGCTTGTTGTTCTTTACCTTCGTTATCGTAGGACCAAGCAATATTCAAATGCGCGGAAGGCGCATAGGAGGAATTCGCTAACACCGTGCGTAATAACTGACGAGACTCTTTATAGCTCCCTTTTTTTCTCAGCAAGATAGCTTCATTTATTCTTGTTCTCATACGTGTGTTACCTCCCATTAACTATGCTACAGTTTCAAGAATTCTGTCCGTCTTATATTAATTTAGGCACTAACTAACCCAAAGAGTAACAAGGTTATGTACATTAGATTTATCGCTAGCAATAATGAAGAAAAACAGTTGCAGAATACTCATGGCATCATTACACAGGCGAGATTAATGCTCGAGGAAGATCTAATACTCCATGAATATCATAGAGAACATATCGAACAAATATTTTCTCAACTCAATTCCTCTTTACCTTGCCCACCATTTGAAGAAAAATCATGGCCACGAAATGCAATTTCTTGGTTTTTAGACTCTAGTACCCAATACATATCGATCATGTACGAGTTAAAGTACATATTAGAAGAATATGATACCAATGTCTCAGTATTACAATATTCGGATATAGGTACGATTTTATATAGAGATGATTTTCAAGCGGTGGCTAAGTCTAGCTTACTATAGCCCCAATATTCAGATCTATAATGACGTTAATTATTGCGATGCGCATACGTTAAAATGAGAACTGCAACCCAAGCTCATAGCTCACTTCCGCTTTCTCACGCTCTGCATATTCTAAATTTGCGACTAAGCCAGACACTGAGCCGAATTGAAAGACGTTATTCCACTTGAACTCATCTCTTGCTAGATCTAAGAAATCATGCTGATAGGAAACTCCCATCTGCCAATGATTAGCTATTTGTTTTCTAACCATCGCTTGACAGTATGTTCCATGCTCGGAATATGGTGAACTGTAATCACTATCAGCACGATAGTTTACTGCGCCACAGGATAAAGAACTTGCCATTACCCCTCCCAAACGCCCAATGAGTCCTCCGCCGGCTTACCAACTATCTACCTCCGAACTAAATCGAGTGAGAAAATCTGCTTTTCCTTCGATGAATACGTAATCGAAAACTTGAGCGCTGACATCTAAGTATAACCCTCCCATCGTCTTACTCTCTGTATTGTCATACTTATCGTTAAGGTAAGGTTTTAACGCCCCCGACTTAAAACTAGCTCCTTGTATAGCCAAATCCTATGTGCGAAAAATTATCAACGATCTCACTTGATGCAAAGCTTGAACATGAAACTATGCGATGCGTTCACATTTCCGTCGCTGTCTTAAGCATGTTTAAATTCCAGTGCCAATCCTATCTAGGCAGTCATACCACTTTAAAACATGGTTAGTCAGCATTTCCTCTGTGAAAGCGTTACTCGTAGACAGCAGCCACTTCAACGTTCCATAGACGATATAGTCTGAATACATGGGCGCATCGCCCGATAAATATCGTGTCTTAGCTAAATAAGATTCCAGTACTCTCATTTTTTTGAGTAAATCGGCCTTTGCTAAATCTTGGTTGTTGTTTTGTACATTTTCCAAGCTGTCCTGAAAGAGTTTCTCTCTAGAGGAACGAAAGTATTCTTTATCTCGATCTTTAAGCTTGCAGTAAATGTCGAAGATGGCAATTTTGGCAATGTCCGAATGTAATGATGCTGCCCACTCATGGAAAAAAAGTGCCATTAAACGCCCTTTTTTACCGCCAAATAATGAGGGTAATTCAGGGTAGTGAGCCTCAAGATAATCAGCGATGTTAAACGAATCAGAGAGTACCGTTTCACCATCTTTGATGGCGGGGAGTGTAGAAAATTGCCCCTTAAATTGAGCCTGAAGGTCGACAAAAGATAGGTCAGTGGTATCAAACGCTATATTTTTGTGTATCAAGCACATTTTCGTTCGCCAACAATAAGGACTGAATTTTAAGCCATCGTCCCCACACAGTTCGTAAAAAGTGATCATAAGTGTCTTACTCCGAGAGTTGCTAAATAGGTGTAATGGTTGTGCTGGGCACAGTGTGTTCAATCTTGAACGCGGTTCTCAGTCGAGATTAAGTGGGTTCTTTAACTGCTAGAATACCTGCGGCTCCGAGCAGTAAAGCACCACTTCCTCTGGTCACAGTGTTAAGAGATAGTCTGCTCGCATTAACAATGCGCCTGGCCGAAAATGCATAAAACATTACTAAGCTGAAATCAAGAAATGCCATGGTTGGGCACATCACCATCAGTTGAGGTAACACTGGCAAGTCAGGGTTGATGAATTGCGGAAAAAAAGCAGAGAAGAATATGATGGCTTTGGGATTACCAGCGGCGACTAAAAAGCCAGAATAGAACAACTTTTTGTTCGAGGCCTGCAAATCCGAGTCGTTGAGGTCTAAGCGCTCAACTTGTTTGGGTTTAACGAGGAGCATTTTTAGCCCCATGTAAACCAAGGTCATGACACCAAAGACTTTAATGACAGTAAATGCCATTACCGAACTCGCAAGGATGACTCCTAAACCCAAGGCAACTAACACCATTTGAATAAAGTTAGCAGAGATATCCCCAAGGGCGGTATATAACACACGTTTATGACCATATCTCAGTGCATGTGCAATACCTAAAAATATGCTAGGCCCCGGTGTTGCGGTAAGAATGAGGGAGGCTGCGACAAAACTGAGCCAAACGTTAAAATCCATTTTCTATCCTTAATTATCCGTTAAACACTGCAAACAAAATTGCCACTCAAACACTACCATACCAGCGATTACTCCAACCACATATTCACCAGAGACATGACACCCATATTGTTTGTTTCTGTGCCATACAAATTGTCCGCTCGAGTGACGGTGAAATGATTGCGCCAGAGAGGGCAATAATAATAGTTCTGAATAAGCCAATCCTCCGCTCGATACAGCTTGTGCAGAAATTCCTCACTGTCGTTACTTTCCTGCATGAGCATATCAATAAAGGTTAATAGGCTTTGTTTTCCACGTTCAGGCAAACATAGGCTAAACACATTGCCGCAAAGTAGCCATTCGTAATACTGGAACGTCAGGTCGTCGCCAAATACGTAACAGTCGTAAGAGACATCAACAGCCACATCTTGAGACTGTCCTTGAAGATATACCTGCCAAATAACCCCTTTTTGAGACAACGCATCAAGCAAAGGTTGCAACTCCCTCATATGACTGTCTACCACTTCAATGACCACCGGGCGAGCCGGCAGTTTCATGTCGTGATTGAACAAGTGAAATCCCTTGTCTTGATGGCAATCCATCACGCTGTTCGCTGATCTTTTTGGGCCATCAAGCGTAAAACGTCGACTATGATGAACAAGCCAGGCTCTTTCTTGAGCGGACAAGGCGTTTGCATGATGATGAAACTGAAAAACAGTACACCCACTGCGATCGACTTTTTGTGGCTGAGCGGGTTGAGATTCGCAATAGAGCAGTTCTGCCACGTGCATAGGCGTTTGAGGTTGTGCATCGCTACACCAAAACTCTACTCGTTCAATATGGCCACCAAAGCCAAAATAGTGGTTGTTACGAACCAAACTCCAATACTGTTTTTCCAGACTTTCGGCCCGATATGCTCCACACCCGATAGGTTTTGATGCCTGATAATCAAAAATCGCACTGTGAGAATCGGCTAATAAATGAAGCAAAACTGGGTCAGATTGACGCATAGAGAAAATGACCCACTGTTTATCTATGTCAATCCGCTCGACATGGCGAAATAAAATTTGATATGGGTGAGGCGTGTTGAGACGCATCTCGATATTTTTTTTGACCAGCTCCGGTGTCAGCGCTTCTCCATTGTGCATCATTATGTCAGTGCGAATGCGAAGACGGATTTGTTTGTCGCTGAAATGAAATTGGTGTGCGATGTGAGGCACAATATCATTTTGAATGGGGTCATAGCGCACTAAGGTATCGAACACGCTTTCGATCAATAAAATAGAACGAGCGGACTGTGCCAAATGTGGATGCCATTCAGGCAGCATATATGGCACTAAATACATTAAAGTGTTCTGCTTTTTCAGTTCCTGTTGTGCGTCCCCTAACCAGAGAGGTATGTGATCTTGAAACAGGTGGACTTCGCCAAATTGAGTGGCTAGCCGAAATGCCTGATTCATTCTGCCAGACCGAGCCATTTGCTCTAACTGAGTCAGCAGTGAGGCCTCAAAACTTTTGAGTAGTGTCAGTTTAGAACGATGGCCACGTCCCTGGCCCGCAGCCCAATGGATAAGCCCAAAACTCTCAAAGGCAGCCATTAGCTTACTCACGTACCTTTCTGAACAGACCAGAATTTCGGCAAGGGTGACGATATCGACATCATAAGTTTCATTGCGAAAAAAATGTTTCTCGAGTTGCTTTAAGCGTTGTAGATGACTCGTAGACAACGACTGAGAACCTACCATGTCAACCTCAAAAATATGTTCATTAGATACGACGGCTCACTCTGACACTTGACGAAATAACGTAAAATTGTTCTTTTTGTCATCTCAGAGTCCGAGTTTAATATAGGTGGACGAGCTGACCAACTAAGAAGCCCACCAAGAAAACTATACCAGATAAACGCGGACGGCTTTGAGTTTGTATCACTGTCATCGTTTGAGGTTGTTCTGGTAAGTACTGTTTCGCATTTAAAGTATAGAAGGTGTAATCTAATGGATTCATGGTTCACTCACACAGCAGGGGATCATGTCGCTATTATCAGTGAATAAACCCGAAGTAATAACGTTCGCTTTACTGTGAATAGTTCATCTTTTAATTAATAAAGGAAGGCTCCATTTTTCATCTGCCACCAAACCAACTAATTCAATAAACACGTAGAGGTAGATCAATCCCAGTCACATTCAATATTAGCAATCGACACTACATCTTCATCAGAGCAAACGTAGGTAGGCTTGCCAACATGGGGCTCAAAGGTTACGTAACCCGCTTTGTTCCTACCAAATCTCCTGACTCTGTTCATCGTGCGTAAGTATTGGGTACGTGAACGTACTACTCTAATGAACAGTATTCGAGCGTTACTGTCTAAATTCGGTCTCATTATTACGGGCGGACGATTTTCTTTAATGAAACCAGTTCCCCTCACGCTGGAAGATGCTGAAAACGAACTTCCACACTTAGATCGAACTGTTATTGCTGACGCGTACTATCACCTTGAACAACTTAACTAACGTATTGCGGATACCGAGCAAGTCTTCGATGCCTTTTCAAAGGTCAGTGATAATGTTCTACAGATCATGAAGCTCAGAGGAATTAGCCCACAAACAGCAACGGCTATTCTGGCCTCTATTGGCAACGGCTCTCAGTTTGTGAAAAACAGAGATTTTTCCGCTTGGCTAGGGTTAGTTTCGACGCAGTATTCAACCGGCGGCAAACCCAGATTGGGCAGGGTTACCAGACACGAAGACTAGTATCTACACACCTTACTCGGCTATAGTGCTAGAACGGTCATTGCTAATCTAGTTGATAAACAAGACAGGCTCAGTCAGTGGTGTCGAGGTGTGTTGGAACGACGAGGAATGAACCGAGTTATTGTCGCTCTTGCAGCAAAGAATGCTCGAACTATCTGGTCGCTATTACACACCCAAACGGAGCAAAATTTAAGTTATATGGATTACAATTTCTAGGCGAGAAAGTCTGCGTTTGAATGCGCCACAGACAACGAGTTAACTTGTTTTTGGACAGAATGTATGGTACGCCCCGT
>NZ_SYUT01000005.1:0-1472 GCF_005146325.1 Vibrio genomosp. F6
TTAGCTTGGGTGTCATAGCGTTGTCGCACCTTAATTGGGCGTTATGCAACTAAATTTACTTCAACCACTTGATCGCTTCCCGTTGCGCCCTTATATAAATCTAATAAATATGTAGAAAGGAAATCAAAATGTCTTTTGATGCAAAGGTTTATAAGGTTTTAATTGCAAGCCCCGGTGATGTTGCAGAAGAGCGAAATGCTATTGCTGAGACTATTACAAAATGGAATAGCATGAATGCTGAAAGGCAAAACGTAATGTTAATGGCTGTTGGCTGGGAGAGCCACTCAGCTCCTCTATTAGGTAACCGTGCTCAGGGAGTTATTAACGATCAAGTTGTTGATGGTTGTGATATGTTGATTGGTGTTTTCTGGACTCGCCTAGGCTCTCCAACAGGTGTTAGCGAAAGTGGTACAGTTGAAGAAATTGAATGGTTCATCAAAAATGATAAACCTGTAATGCTGTATTTCTCTTCTCAGCAAGTAGATATCAACAGCATTGATATCGATCAACTGAAGGCTTTAAGAGATTTTCAAAAGAAAATGCAAAAGGTTGGTTTAACAGGTTCGTATAGAGATATTGTAGACTTTAAAGAGCAATTGCTAAGTCAAATTAATACAAATGTACATAACTTGCTTACTAACCAAGTAACAAAAATACCAACTGAAGCTGAAGTAAAAGAAAAGGTTAAGGTGGTTAAAAAGATCATGAAGTCGGGTAAAGTTTTCATGGAAGACTACGAAAATAAAGACGGTGAAGTTAAGTCTTTCCTTGTTAAAGGTGACACGAGCGATATCAAGCAAGGCATTAAAGATCTTGGAGGTAAATGGAACCGAACTTTGAAAGGTTGGATATTCTCTAAATCGAAAGAAATCGAAGTTGCGGAATTCATTAAAGCAAACAGTTAGTATTTTCTAATCCTTTGAAAAAGTTGCATAACAAAGCGTTTAAGACAGATTCCCAACGCTTGGCATTTTCAGTCCAACGTTGGGTTTTGTGTTTAAGGCACAGTAGTTAAAGTTAAGTGGTAGCGTTGCTCACCACTTAACGCGGCGTTATATTGCATAAGATTCAAAGGGTTAAATTATCCGTTTATCTTTGTTCTGCGTTCGAGCTACACACCTGTTCGTTTCGTGAAAAATGCCATCAAAATGCCCATCGCACGTAGAAAGTTTGTCGGCTAATTAGCTGCAACGTCACGCAAGTCTCCTCGTTAGTAAGTTTCGCTGGCTCAAGTTCATTTTGCGCGGCTTCTTTTTCGTGGAAGCTTCATTGAAAATTGTGGTTTCAGCGCACTTTGTCGTCAGGTTTCTCGTTCGAATTCTTTGTCATTCTGGCTAATCGAATGGCTCCAATTTCAGCTCATTTCGCTTCTTAGCCAAGTGCGTTTTATTGTCTATGGTTGAGTTTCGAACTATCCGTTTACATCTGAGTTTAAAGCCAGTAGATTTGTAGTCAATTCAGCACCTTGGCGC
>NZ_SYUT01000041.1:0-38549 GCF_005146325.1 Vibrio genomosp. F6
CATTAAACCAATAATTTATATTTGTGATTATTAAATTAAATCCGATATTAAATTTAAAGTTTCATTTATCTGGCGGCTATTTTAAATCCCATTGTGAAATCTATCCTAGGCGTTGTTCACACTTTTATTGTGCTAACTTTATACTCAATAGCTGTTCTTGGAATTATCAGGGTATTAGTGTGCTTAAAGTGGTTATCTATGCTGCTGGTTGAGGCGTGTTCTTTTATTTTCGGGTCTCTAGGGGCTGGTGTGCATAAATGTCTGGAATTTTATGCAAAAGAAAATTCGGCTATGTTTTTGGTGTTATTTCGACAATGTTTGATGCATGTCAAATCTGAAGCGTGATCTAGATTTGTTTTGTGCTTTGAGTAACTAAAAATATAAGAATTTACACTAAGTTACGCAAATTATGGCTGAATAAAAGTGGGTGGTAATTAAGCGTATGATTCGTTGAAGAAAAGCGTGGAACTACGTAGAAGAAATAAAAAGAGGAGCGATATTCGCTCCTCATTATTCAATACAAAATCTAGTCGATTAGATCATGATGTTCGATAGGATCAGACCAAATATGATGCTAAATACCATGCTGAGTAAGCCTGGGATCATAAAGCTGTGGTTGAAGATGTACTTACCAATATTCGTGGTACCAGTTCGGTCAAAGTCAATCGATGCGATGATAGGACCGTAGTTTGGAATAAAGAAGTAACCGTTAACCGCAACGAAGGTTGCAATGATGATTGTTGGTGGAAGACCTAGAGCTATCGCGACAGGGACAAGAACCGCAGTTGTTGCACCTTGGCTGTTTACCATTACCGATAAAGCAAATAGTGCGAATGCAAATGTCCATGGTGCCACTTCAACTAAACCAGATACTGCTTCTTTTACCATTGCAGCATGGCCGCCAATGAAAGTATCGCCTAACCAAGCAATACCGAAGATAGCCACAATCGCACGCATACCAGCATGGAACACGGAGCCTTGGCTAATCGCATTGCCGTCTGGTTTACAGATCAAGATGATAAGAGCAGCAACCGTTAGCATTACGATTTCAATGGTGTGCGCCATACCCATAGGAGAGCCATCAAATTGAGGGCGAAGTGATGGGAAAGCACCCATGATAACTACCGTTAGCGCACCAAATAGGAACATGCCTACTGATTTTTTCGCTTGTGGTGTGATGATGATATCTTCAACCGCTTCCTCTTGTTCCATCTCTTTACGGAACTCAGGATCTTGCATGCGGCGTTGGAATTCAGGATCGTCTTTTAACTCTTTACCAAGCTTGTTAACAATGACACAAGCACAAGCAAGGCCAAGGAAAGTACTTGGGATCGTCACAGAAAGCACGTTACCTAGCGTGATGCCTTGTGGTTCTAGGAAGGCAACCAAAGCGACAACAGCGGCTGCAATTGGGCTTGCAACAATCGCAAATTGTGATGCGATAACAGCCATACCCAGTGGGCGTGCAGGGCGAATACCACTACGACGGCTCACTTCTGCAATAACAGGTAGAACAGAGTAAGCAACGTGGCCAGTACCTGCCATCATTGTGAAAAAGTAAGTCACTAAAGGTGCGATGAAAGTGATGTGACGAGGGTTTTTACGCAGAATGCCAGATGCAATCTTGATCATGTAATCCAAACCACCAGACGCTTGCATTGCTGCTGCCGCTGCAACCACCGCCATGATCATTAACATTACGTTAATTGGTGGGCTTGTTGGTTGGATGCCGAAAATAAAACTTAATACCGCAAGACCGACACCGCCCATAACGCCGAGGCCGATCCCCCCGATACGAGCACCGATCAGGATACATCCCAATACGACGATTAGCTCAAGTAAAAACATGAGTGACTCCTAAATATATAGTTATTGATAATTTGGTCAGAAACAAAAAAAGGCTCTGTCTCCAGAGCCTTTATTCTTTAATCTATTATTCGTAGCGTTTGCCTTTGTACTGCGGACGCATAAGGTTCTCGACAGAGAAGATGTCATCTAACTCTTCTTCAGTCAGTAAGCCACGCTCTAGAACAACATCACGAACGCTCTTACCGGTTTCAGCACAAATCTTACCAACAATGTCACCTTCATGGTGGCCAATGTATGGGTTTAGGTAAGTCACGATACCGATAGAGTTGAACACGTGCGCTTCACAAATTTCTTTGTTTACCGTAATGCCGTCTACACACTTGTCACGTAGGTTCACACAAGCGTTAGTTAGAATGTCTAAAGATTCAAACATGCTTTGCGCGATAACTGGCTCCATTACGTTCAATTGAAGTTGACCGCCTTCAGCAGCAAAAGAAACCGTGTTGTCATTACCTAGAACTTTAAAGCAAACTTGGTTTACTACTTCAGGTACTACAGGATTAACTTTTGCAGGCATGATAGAAGAGCCCGCTTGAAGTTCAGGAAGGTTCAGCTCATTCAGACCAGCGCGAGGGCCAGAAGAAAGAAGACGTAAGTCGTTACAGATTTTAGACAGTTTAACGGCTAGGCGTTTTAGTGCACCGTGGATCATCACGTAAGCACCACAGTCAGATGTTGCTTCGATCAAGTCTTCTGCTGGTACGCACTCAAGACCAGTCACTGCTGCTAAGTGTTTTACTGCTAACTCTTGGTAACCAGGAGCGGCGTTAAGACCAGTACCAATCGCTGTCGCACCTAAGTTCACTTCTAGAATCAGTTTAGATGTGTAATCTAGGTTTTTAATTTCTTCATTTAACGTTACAGCCCAAGCATGGAACTCTTGGCCAACTGTCATTGGAACGGCGTCTTGCAGCTGTGTACGACCCATTTTTAGAATGGTATCAAATTCTTGGCTCTTAAGTTCGAAAGCACCTTTTAGGTAGCCAATCGCTTCAGTTAGCTTAGTTACGCTGTTGTATACCGCAATACGGAAGCCCGTTGGGTAAGCACAGTTAGTCGATTGGCTCTTGTTCACATGATCGTTAGGGTTAACGAAATCGTATTCGCCTTTTTCTTTACCCATAAGCTCTAGAGCAACGTTAGCGATAACTTCGTTGGTATTCATGTTTACAGAAGTACCAGCACCACCTTGGAAAACATCCGATGGGAATTGATCCATACATTTGCCTGTTTCAAGAATCAGGTCACAAGCTTGGATGATGAATTTTGCTACGTCACTTGGGATAACACCTAACTCTTTGTTTGCTAATGTAGCGGCTTTCTTTGTCATGACCATGCCACGAACAAATTCAGGTACATCTGAAATAGTCACATTAGAGATATTGAAGTTTTCCACTGCACGTAGAGTATGGATGCCGTAGTAAGCATCAGCAGGAACATGACGTTGACCAAGAAGGTCTTCTTCTAGACGAGTTGCTTGATTTGCAGTGCAATTTTTTTCAGATAGGGTAGCCATAACAGGATCCTTAGAGATTTATTCTGACAATATAGTAGTTTATTAGCCAATTCTGTGCGTAAAGAATCCATTCGCTAGAGTTTTTGGCTGTAAAATCCGTCCTGACTTATGTGGCACATAATACTGTACTGTGCGCATAAAAATAGTAACTAGATCACCTTTTCTGCTTTTGTTTTGTCATTCTTTTGCAAAGTTCGTTGACTTCGTTTTGATAAGCTTTTTTACAGGATAAATTTGAGCTTGTAAGGGGTTTCGGCATACACTGAAGAAAACCAAAGGAGGACTTGTGTTTCCGATTTTACTTTTACTATTTATATTTGTGCCAATCATTGAAATTGGCTTATTTATCCAAGTGGGTGGCTTCCTTGGTTTATGGCCAACTATCGCCTTGGTTTTGATCACTGCATTTGCGGGCGCTTCTCTGGTTCGTAGCCAAGGTATTCAAACCCTGATGTCGGTGCAAGGCCGTTTGCAGCAAGGTGAAATGCCAGCTCAACAGATTCTTGAAGGTGTCATGCTTGCCGTAGCTGGTGTGTTGCTCTTAACGCCAGGCTTTATGACGGATGCATTTGGTATGTTGGTATTACTGCCTGCGCCACGAGCTATGATTGCAAAACAGCTAATGAGCAAAATGGTGGTGAATAACATGTCGGGTGGATTTAACGCCGGTTCATTTGGCTCAGGCCCGATGGGAGGAAATGCAAATCAAAGTGGGCATAACCCATTTGAGCAAGACCCTTTTCATCGCGACCCGTTTAATTCACAGCAAAGAGATGATGGTAATACCTTCGAAGGTGAGTTTGAAAAAAGAGAAGACGATGAAGGCAAACGCTTGAAATAGTCATCTCTACTAAGATTACCGATAATAAAAAAGGATTGATGCGTGATGCTCAATCCTTTTTTGCTTTTTGCTTTTTGCTCTCAGCGATTTGTCTGATCATTCACGAAAAATGGATGACGTCTTTGACGCGATCTGCATGAGAATGAATTAGGTTCGATTAAACCGCGCCGTTAAAGCCCATTTGTCGCCAAGCTTCAAACGCAATAATAGCCACGGCGTTAGACAGGTTTAAACTGCGGCTATCTGGCATCATTGGAATACGAATTCGCTGTTCCATTGGTAAGCTTTCAATATATTCAGCAGGAAGGCCGCGAGTCTCTGGCCCAAACATCAATACATCTCCCGCTTGGAAAGAGGCATCCACGTGATGACCCGTTGTCTTCGTTGTACAGGCAAAGATTCGGAAATCACCTTCACGCTCATTCTGTAAATACTCTAGAAAGGCTTCTAAGTTTTTATGACGCTTCACTCGTGCGAGATCATGATAATCCAACCCTGCACGGCGAACTTTCTTCTCTTCTAAATCAAATCCTAGCGGCTCGATTAAATGCAAGTTTGCTCCGCAGTTGGCACAAAGACGAATTATATTGCCAGTATTTGGCGCGATTTCAGGTTCGTAAAGAGCGATATCAAACATATGAGTCCACGATATAAATAAGATAGGCAAGGAGTATAAGACGGCTATAGTCGGAAATACAGCCGATTTATTCTTGCAGTGGAAGTTCAATTTGGACTTTTAATCCACCGAGAGCGCTTTTGCTCGCTTGAATCGTCCCACTATGTTGCCTGATCGCGTTCTCAGTAATTGCTAAACCTAATCCGGTTCCTCCTGAATGACGATCTCTGGCGGTTGACACGCGGTAGAACGGTCGGAAAATCTCTTTGAGTTCACCTTCGGGCACACCGTTTCCATCATCTTCAACACATATGGTCAAACACTCTTTATCGACACTCATCGCCACATTAACCGTGGTTTTCCCATAGCAAATGGCATTACGGATAATGTTCTCTACTGCACTCATCAATAGCTTAGGGCTACCTGAGATGTGTCTTTCAGGAATGGCGCTGTAAGTTAACGTTTTATCCATCTGTTCAGCTTCAAATTGAGCATCGACAAGGATCGCTTCCCATAAGCTTGAAAGTGGCTGGATCTCCCTAGCAAGGTGGCTGTCGACTTGCATTCGAGATAGTGCTAATAGCTCACCGATCATCTGCTCAAGTCGCTGCGCTTCCGTATCGATTCGTTCTAGCTCCGAGCTTTCCCCCTGTTTACGTGTCGCCAATGCGTTAGCCATTCTCAAACGCGTAAGTGGGGAACGCAATTCGTGGGAGATATCAGACAGAAGTCGTTGTTGCCCAGACATCATTTGATTCACCGCCAGTACCATCTGGTTGAAGCTTGCGCCCGCTTGCCTAAATTCTGACGTCCCTTTTTCTAATTCAGGATCAGCCACAAATTCACCTTTGGCGACTCGCTGGGCGGCTTTTTCTAATTTACGAGCAGGCTGGCTTAATGCCCATGCTAACCATAATAAGAGTGGGGTACTGACGATCATGACGGCAAACAGCAATTGGAAGGGCTTATCAAACAGTCGCAATAGAAACGGTGGAGGCCGATCCCACTTGACCCCGACAAACATCTGCAGTTCTTGATTCGCTAAAGTAATAGGAATTGGGCCTGCCAGCATATATCGGCCATACAGTTTCTGTTTCGGTTGGCTATTGTCATCAATACTGGAGATAAAGTTCTGCACCGCTTTGAATTTAAAATCCTTATGCTTTCTGATCGTGAGAATGTTGCCTTCTAAATCGGTGATGAAAAAGCGTGCTTTACCGCTACGATGATCGCTCTTTTCTAAGCTGTATATAATAGAGGTGAGATTATCGTTATTTTGAAAGCGAGCCTCGGTATTCTTTTGGATGGAGAATAAGCGACTTAAATGATCAGGAGGAACATCGCGAGCCACACGAGGATCTAAATGGGGCAGGGTTAACACGGCCAGAAGAACGAGTAACATCGTGAGCCAGAAAATGGCAAAGATGCGCCCGTATAAGCTGGTAATTTTAGGTACGCGCATTACCCTTCCTCCACCAACAAGTAGCCGCGTCCACGCAATGTTTTGATTCGAGGTTTTCCATCCGCTCGCTCTGGGAGTTTCTTGCGCAAATTAGAGACATGCATATCAATAGCGCGATCAAAAGCGGCCAGACGTTTGCCTAGCACATCTAAGCTTAAGGCCTCTTTGGTTAACGTCGTTCCCGGGTTTTGAATGAAGTGAGCCAATAATGAGAATTCGGTGGTGGTTAAATCGATCAATTCACCTTTACAGTAAGCTTCCTGTTTTCCTGGGTAAACGTGGATATCTTGATATTCAATACCATCACTGTTTTTGGTATTTGGTGCTGTTTGTGTGCGGCGTAAAATAGCTTTAATACGCGCCAGTAATTCGCGGTCACTAAATGGTTTTGGTAGGTAATCATCCGCCCCAAGCTCTAAGCCTATCACGCGGTCGATCTCTTCCCCTTTAGCGGTTAGCATGAGTACAGGAGTTTCCCACTGAGTGCGCAGGCGCTTAAGAGTCTCCATTCCATTAAGCTTTGGCATCATCACATCAAGAAGAATTAAATCGATGTCATCTGTGATAGCGTCAAGCCCTGCTTCACCATCGTTTGCTTCTGAGACCGTAAAACCTTCAAAGCTCAAAATGTCTTTTAGTAGACTGGTGAGTTCAGTATCGTCGTCGATGAGAAGAATATGTGCCATTGCTTTGCCTTTATCCAGGTGATTACCTATTTATATTACTGTTAAACCTTAGCCGATTAACAGTCTTTACGATTCTTTACGCTCTCTATACGCCACTTTACATCGAAGGTTCTATTCTATACTCAACCGCTGTGAAGACAGCACGCCAACGAATCATTGATGAAGGTATCTATTATGAAAAATGCAAAGAAAATAATTTTAGCCGCTGTTGTTCTTCCACTTACTCTTGGTACCGCAAGTGCATTCGCATTCGGTGGTGGTAAAGGTCACCATAAAGGTCCTGACGGTAAATGTGGTGGATTCGATAAAGGCATGATGCGCCAATTGGATTTAACGGATGAGCAGCGCGATCAACTAAAAGAGATGCGTGAAGCTGGGCGTAAAGAAATGAAAGGTAAGTACGCAGAGAAACGTGCTGAAATGCAAGCGCATCATGCGAAGGTTCAAGCTCTTGTGCTGGCGGATAACTTTGATGAAGCGGCGGCTAACGATCTTGCGAAAGAGATGGTTGAGCAACAATCTGAGCGTCGTGTACAAATGATGAAGAAAAAGCATGAGATGTTCAGCGTATTAACGGCTGAGCAAAAAGCAAAAGTGCAGGAGCTTCAGCAAGAGAGAATGCAAGAGTGTTCAGCTAAAATGGAAAAGCGCATGAAAAATAATTAATACGGTATTTCGTATTAATAGCGTCATACATTCATGATAAAAAAGCGGCTTAGCGTCGCTTTTTTTGTGTCTGCTGTTTGGAGCTCGCTAATGGGGCCACTCTAACGCTCTGATTTTCTGTCAGTGATGCTGTTATTGCCATACAACGCTACTGCTATACAACTTTACAGCTACACAACTTAGTTTTTTCAGCGTTCGCTTTTTTGGATATATATTCAAGCATCGATTTGCAGGTTATACTTTGTTCACTTCACACTCATTATTGGCATTATGAAACAAGAATACGCACGTTTGGTTACTATGGCCGCTTGGGCTGCAACGACAATTGCTTCGCTATTATTGATTGTAAAAATGGTGGCGTGGTGGATGACAGGTTCGGTAAGCTTATTGGCTTCAGTGATCGATTCGCTGCTTGATATTGCGGCCTCGGTCGTCAACTTAATTGTGGTTCGATACTCCCTTCAGCCAGCAGATAAAGAGCATACTTTTGGTCATGGTAAAGCCGAATCATTAGCGGCGCTGGCTCAAGCGATGTTTATTTCTGGTTCGGCTTGTTTCTTGATCCTCAACGGCGTGGAACGTTTCTTTAGACCGCACGAACTGAATTCTCCAGAGTACGGCATTTATGTCAGTTTCTTTGCCATTATCATGACGTTTGGACTGGTTCGTTTTCAAAAACACGTGGTGCAGAAAACCGGTAGCCAAGCCATTGCTGCGGATTCTTTACATTATCAAACTGACCTCTATATGAATGCGGCGATTATGATTGCGCTAGGGTTAAGTTGGTTTGGTATTGGTCAGGCGGATTCAGTATTTGCTGTCGGTATTGGGCTTTATATTCTCTATAGTGCATTTCAAATGGCCAATGAAGCGGTGCAATCTCTGCTGGATCGCCAATTACCAGAAGAGGAGATCGAACAGATAAAGCAGGCTTCTATTTCGATTGATGGGGTTTTAGGTGTGCACCAAGTTCGTACACGTATGTCTGGCCCTGTTCGCTTTATTCAACTGCATTTAGAGCTTGGAGATGAGATCGCGCTTATTGAAGCGCATCGCATTTCTGATCTCGTTGAAGCAAAGCTAATACACCTTTTCCCAGAAGCTGATGTATTAATTCATCAAGACCCATATTCCGTGGTGTTTGGCAGTGAAAAAGAGCAGAAGACTCAAGATTGGTGATGATTTTTATATAAGAAAAGAAGACAAATTTGTAGCCATTGACTATCTTTTCTGCAATATAAAGAAAACAAAGTGATTCTGATATGAATCAACAAAGTAAATGAGTAAAACTGTAATACTCTTACATAAGTAGATAAATTACATAATTTAGTGCGATTTGAGTGGTATTCCTGTTTGGTAAATGTAACATAGCGCACAAAATAACAGATTTAGTGAGTGGCAAATTACATGCGGCTCACACTAAAATTAATAATAGATTCCCAATAATCGAGGGTGAGCATGATTAAGAAGATCGGTGTTTTAACAAGTGGCGGCGACGCACCAGGTATGAATGCTGCAGTTCGTGGCGTAGTTCGTACTGCACTATCCGTTGGCATTGAAGTTTACGGTATTTATGATGGCTATTTAGGTCTTGTTGAAGACCGCATTGAGAAACTTGACCGTTCAAGTGTTTCTGATGTAATTAACCGTGGTGGTACTTTCTTAGGTTCTGCTCGTTTCCCTGAATTCAAAAATGTAGAAGTACGTGAAAAAGGTATCGAAAACCTTAAAAAACACGGTATCGAAGCACTTGTGGTTATTGGTGGTGACGGCTCTTACATGGGAGCGAAGAAACTAACTGAAATGGGTTATCCTTGTATCGGTCTTCCTGGCACTATCGATAATGATATCGCAGGTACGGATTACACTATCGGCTACCTAACGGCGTTGAACACTGTTATCGATGCGATTGACCGTCTACGTGATACATCTTCATCTCACCAACGTATCTCTATTGTTGAAATCATGGGTCGCCACTGTGGTGATTTGACTCTGACTTCAGCGATTGCTGGTGGTTGTGAATATATCATCACACCAGAAAATGGTTTAGACAAAGAAGCGTTGATCAAAAGCATTCTTGCGGGAATCGAAAAAGGTAAGAAGCACGCTATTATTGCCCTTACTGAATTGATGATGGACGCAAACGAACTAGCAAAAGAGATTGAAGCGGCAACAGGTCGTGAAACTCGTGCAACGGTTCTTGGTCACATTCAACGTGGTGGTCGTCCAACGGCATTTGACCGTGTTCTTGCTTCTCGCATGGGTAACTTTGCGGTACATCTTCTTATGGAAGGTGAAGGTGGTCGTTGTGTTGGTATCCAAAAAGAAGAATTGGTTCACCACGATATCATCGACGCTATTGAGAATATGAAGCGTCCTGTGCGTAATGACCTGTTCAAAGTTGCTGAAGAGTTGTTCTAAGGTTTAGTTCAATTTAATGCAATATAAGCCGCTGCACAGTCAGCGGTTTTTTTGTATCTGTTGATTGGAGTTCCTGCTGCTTGGTCTTTTGTTCTCTCTTTTTCTATTTGTTTTGCTAAATATCTCAAAGCATTACCTTGTGATTTCTCGTCTTTCAGAACTTAACGTATACTCGTTGGCTACTCTTTTGTTGTATTTGGATATACCAAACGGATGATGCTTTCTCAATCAAATGGCTGCATGCCTTCTCTATCTTTGATGAACCGTATTTATGCAGCACTATTGCCACTACTTCTCGTACTTGCAACGACGTTGAGTTCGCTTGCATTTGCCGCCGACTCGAATCAATTAAGCGGTGTGAAAAGTGAAATATCTCGTCAGAAAAAAACACTCACCTCTCAGCAAAATCAATTAGATAAACTGCAAAAATCGCTAAAGAACCAAGAGCTGAGTATTGTTAATTTAGAGAAAGAGATTAAGCAGACTCGCAAGCATCTGGCAACGTCTGATGCGAACATCAAGAATTTGAAGAAGAAGATTCAAACTCTAGAAACTCAGAAGAAACAACAAACCGCTAAATTGGAGCAGTTAATTCAAGCTTATTATGTCACTGAAAGAGCAAAAGCATCGACGAGCATTCTGAATAATGGAGTGGAAGAGGATAGGATCAGCCAATACTTCCAACATCTTGCTCGTGCTCGTTCTGAAACCATCACCGCGCTAAATCACACCAGTGAGCAACTGATTAAAAGTCAACATCAGCTCAGTTTAGAAAAAGATCAGATAGCGGCACTGCTTAAGCAGCAAACGAAAAAACGCGATCAACTCACGAAAACGCAGTCCAAGCGTAAAAGTACCGTTGGAAGTATCAAAAGAAGTATTTCGGGAGATAAGAACTACTTAGCGGAGTTGCAGCGTAATGAGACGCGCTTGAAAGCTGAAATTGCCGCAGCAGCCAAACGAAACTCAATCCCGATGGACGGGCTGGCAAAGAAAAAAGGGCGCTTACCTTGGCCATTGAAAGGCAGAGTTCTACACAACTTTGGGACGAAGCAGACAGGGCAAATTAACTGGAAAGGGATGGTGATAAGTGCCAAACCGGGTCAGGCGGTTAAGTCGGTCTATTCTGGTACTGTCGTTTTTGCGGAATATTTACGTGGGTACGGACTGGTGGTGCTGCTGGATCATGGCAAAGGTGATATGACGCTCTATGGTTACAATAAAGCGTTACTAAAAAAAGAGGGAGATAAAGTCGCAGCTGGAGAAACGATCGCCCTTGCAGGGGATACTGGTGGACAATCTCGATCTTCGCTTTACTTTGAAATTCGTCGTAATAGCCAAGCACAAAACCCTAAGCGTTGGTTGGTGAAATAGAACCCTTTACATTGTAACCGCTAATTGATCTTCGATATTAGCGGTTCATTTCACTATTTATTGCGCGGTATCTATTGATAACAAGCCGTGACCGCTTCAATAAAACGTGTGATATCTTTCGCGGGTAAAGCGTTTATGCCTGCCGCCGCTTCTCTTCCTCCCCCCGTTGGGAATTGACTACAAATCTCGCCAGCCTTCCGCTTATTATTTAACGGTGCTCGTAATGAGACTTTAAAACTGCCATCACTGTTTTCTGTTAGTACCGCATGAGCGGAGTTCGGGCTTTCATTGGCGAGTTGGTTTCCAAATACGCCACTGATGCGTCTAGAGGTTGCCGTGTTTGGCAGTGAAAATACCGATAAAATAGAAGACTGGTAGAAGGGGGCTAAACTACAAATCGTTTTTATATCGTCTTGATACGCTTGTTGTAAAACATAGAAAGGGGAGTGGTGATCGTCTATGACTGCAAATGGTGATGAATACTGGAGCAGAGATTGATATAAATCGGCGGGATGAAAGTGTAGATCTTCTAACTGCTCACCATAACCGTTGTAGTTAATTAAAGTGCCAAGCTCTTTCAATTGTGATTTTTGTAATGCATCAAACCCCGAGGTGTCGGCTAATGCGTCGGCAATAGAAAGTAAGTTATCCCCATACGCTGCCGTAATGGCCCATGCATGATACTTTCCATTTAGCAGTTTATCGACAATCAAACCAGTGCATGTGTTCGGAGCCAGATCGATGTGTGCATCTAAGTTGTCTACTTGAGGAATCTCCCCAGATTGGTGATGATCAGCATAAAAAATATCAGCGCCTGAATCGATTAGTTGATGCAGTGCTTTGCTGTTTTTTGCCATCGAAATATCTAAGACCGTCACGCTATCTTCGCCACTGGTCGTGGGTAACTGAGCGAGTAAATTAATGTCGCGCTTCACACCTGTGATCAAGGTTGCGGTTTGAGGGTTAGCGAGGCGTAACTGTAGCAATGCAATAATACCGTCGGCATCACCATTGAAGATATCGTAGTTCATGAAGGTCCATTTCTGATTGAGTTTATCAGCCTCTATCTTATGCAAGATAGGCCGTAAGTGGAAAATACGGATGTGTTATAAGGTAGAAGGCGTCAGGTCAGAAGCGGTGAGAAAAGTGATTGTTACTCACAACCACTCATTATTTAAAGGGTCAATTAAGCATTCATGACTTTTACGCCATCTTCTAATAGCTGTAATTGCTCAAACCCTTTCGCGGTGGCTTTAGGCTTCATTACGGTAATCATTTGTAGCATGCCTTGATGTACAACGGATTCTGTAATTTGAATTTTTGGCGACATCGCAGATTGGTAACCAAGCCAACTTGAGGCAATTAAATGCAGCGTTGTCACCAATGGCTTGATCTCTTCTTCACTGACGGAAAGCAATTCGATTTCAACAAATGCTCTTGTGATATTAACAAGGTTCGCTTGTAACTTGTCCTGTACTTCGATGTACTCTTCATGCAGTTTTTCATCACGAGAGAGAATTTCAGGCAGGTTTGCGTAGAAGAAGCGGTATTTCCACATTAAGGTGAAAATTGAATCGAGGTAGCTACGCAGCAACACTAGCGTCTCTTTTTGGCCTTCGATTGGGGTAAAACGCTCCAATAACTCAGCGGAGTAGAGAGCAAAAATTTCACGCACTATCTCTTGTTTGTTATTAAAGTGGTAGTAAAGGTTCCCAGGGCTGATCTCGATGTGCGCCGCAATGTGGTTGGTCGTGATATTACGTTCACCATTTTCATTAAAAAGATCTAGTGCTGCGAACACAATTTTATCGCGTGTCTTCATTTTCGTTAAATGCCCCTATCCATGTATATCGCAAGTATACCCACAGAACTCACTAAGAGCGAATCTCAGCCTGTGTTTTATCACTCATCGTACTTGCTGAGGATGTAAACACCGAACGACGCACTGGTGGAAAAATGGCGAAAAAAAAAGCGCCCGTAGAAATACGGACGCTCTGTTTTGTGATTAAAAAGCCTTAAAAGAATAAGTCTCTTTAATTATTTTAGTTTGAACGATTATTTAGTTAGAACGTCACCAGACATTTCAGCAGGGATTTCTAAACCAGATAGTGCAAGCATCGTTGGAGCTAGATCAGAAAGCTTACCGCCTTCCTTAAATTCTAGATCTTTGTTACCTACGTAGATAAGCGGTACTGGCAAGTTAGTGTGCGCAGTGTGAACGCCACCTGTCTCTGGGTTAACCATCATTTCCGCGTTACCGTGGTCAGCCGTGATCAGCATTTGACCATCCACTTCTTTGATTGCAGCAACCACTTTACCGATGCACTCATCAAGAGCTTCCATCGCTTTAACCGCTGCATCGTATACGCCAGTGTGGCCAACCATGTCACAGTTAGGGAAGTTACAAACGATAGCGTCGTATTTGCCGCCTTTAATTGCCGCAACCAATTTTTCTGTTAGCTCAGGTGCGCTCATTTCAGGTTGTAGGTCGTAAGTCGCCACTTTTGGAGAAGCCACAAGTTGACGCTCTTCGCCTTCAAATTCGTCTTCTTTACCGCCGTTGAAGAAGAAAGTTACGTGCGCGTATTTTTCAGTTTCAGAAATACGTAGCTGAGTTTTGCCTTCTTTAGACAACCACTCACCGTAAGTGTTTTCTAATGATGCAGGTGGGAACGCGCAAAGTAGAGGGATGTTTGCAGCGTATTGAGTCAGCATAACAAAGTCGATTGCTGGGAATACGTTACGAGCGAAACCATCGAAATCAGGAACGAATGCACGAGTAATTTCACGTGCACGGTCAGCACGGTAGTTCATGAAGATAACCGCATCACCATCAACGATTGCAGCTGATTCTTCGCCTTCGACTTTGATTTCAGTCGCTTGCACAAACTCATCGTTCTCTTCACGAGCGTAAGCCGCTTCAAGGCCTTCAACGGCTGTTGCAAAAGTGAATTCTGCTTTTGCTTCAGTAAGTAGCTCGTAAGATTTTTGTACGCGATCCCAGTTGTTATCACGATCCATTGCGTAGTAACGGCCAATTAGAGAAGCCACACGGCCTTTACCTAATTTAGCGAATAGATCTTGGAAGCGTTGCAGTGAGTTTTCTGCGCTGCGCGGTGGAGTATCACGGCCATCAAGGAAAGCATGTAGGTAAATTTTCTCTGCGCCACGCTCTGCTGCTGCTTCTACTGCTGCATAGATGTGATCTTCATGAGAGTGAACGCCACCAGGAGACATAAGACCCATGATGTGAACCGCTTTGTCTGCTTTAACGGCTTTGTCGATAGCGTTAACTAGCGTTTCGTTTTGTTGGAACTCGCCATCTGCGATAGATTTAGTGATGCGAGTAAGATCTTGATAAACAACGCGACCAGCACCGATGTTAGTGTGACCAACTTCAGAGTTACCCATTTGACCATCAGGTAGACCTACATCTAAGCCAGAAGCTGAGATGAGAGTGTTAGGCTGGCTTGCCATTAGACCGTCAAGTACTGGTGTTTTTGCATTTGCGATTGCGTTGTCTTGGTTGTCTTCACGGTAACCGTAACCGTCAAGGATCACTAGAGCCATTGGCTTCTTAGCTGACATAGGACTGACCTCGTTCAATTCAAAGTAATTTTAAGAAATAAATTAGCGTAATTTTACTACAGTTTGTAGTGGAAACTGTAGGCTAAGATCAAATAATGTTCGCAGTTTATCGTTACTCGCTTTCATATATTGTCATTTTTTCTTTTGAACTCAGAGATTAGTACCACAATTCAACTGGATGGATGCAAGATAGATATCAAGAAGGTGTAAAGGCGATGCTGTTCTTTTCGATGAGTTCTGCCGATACGAATAATCATTTACAACAGATCTCAATTATTGCTTAGAAATATTTTCCTCTCTCGCTTCGCGCTTATAACCTCGCTATACTCCCTGTCTAACTTTTTAGCCCGATATTGTAGAGTGCAGATATGCAAGAATACGTAGCATTTTTTCAAGAGAATATGATCCTAGCAATTGCGTGGATTGGTTTGGTTGTTGCAGTGATCATGAATATTGTGAAATCAACGACAGCAGCATACAAAGAGATCAACTCAGCGGAAACCACACAACTGATGAACCGTGAAAATGGTGTGGTTGTGGATATCCGTACTAAAGATGAGTTCAAGAAAGGGCATATTACGGACGCAGTTCACATTTTACCGTCTGATATCAAAGCGGGTAACTTTGGTAGCCTTGAAAACCATAAAGCTGACCCAATCATTGTTGTATGCAAGACAGGCCAAACGGCTGTCGAAAGTGCAAACCTTATGGCAAAAGCAGGTTTTGAAAATGTTAACTTGCTGCAAAATGGTTTAGCAGGTTGGAGCGAAGCAAACATGCCACTAATACGTGGTAAAAAATAGTTCGCTCTATTAATTGGTTTTATTTATGCAATGACTGGGCAAAATCTCGGCACTTATCCCTAAGAGTTGTGATGCTTTCCACGTAATGGAGGCTTAATCTAGTCATTGTAATGGAGCTCGGGTAGTCTCTTTTTATTCGCTTAAAGGCAGACACACCAACAGATTCTCTATTTTGAGTAAGTATTTTAAGGATTAAGAAAATGGCTGAAGCAGCACCTCAAGAAGCACAACAACAATTTGCAATCCAACGTATCTTCCTAAAAGACGTTTCATTTGAAGCGCCTAACTCACCAAACATGTTCCAAAAAGAGTGGAACCCAGATGTTAAGCTAGATCTTGACACTCAAAGCCGTGAGCTAGGTGAAGGCGTTTACGAAGTCATTCTACGTTTAACGGTAACGGTTAAGAATGAAGAAGAAACAGCATTCTTATGTGAAGTTCAACAAGGTGGTATCTTCACTGCTGGTGAAATGGAAGCTGGACAACTTGCACATTGCCTAGGCGCTTTCTGCCCGAACATCCTATTCCCATATGCTCGTGAAACAATCTCTAGCCTAGTGGTTAAAGGTACGTTCCCACAATTGAACCTTGCTCCAGTTAACTTCGATGCATTGTTCATGAACTACCTACAAAACCAAGCTCAACAAGCTGAAGCTCAACCTGAAGCATAATTGAGACCAGACATCAGAGAAGGTTAGAGCCGCGATGTAATGTTGCAATAATCTTCTCTTGAAAGCTTTTTAAATGCACAGAGCAACAATGATTTATTGAGATCATTAGAGCGATGTGCATTTTTTATTTATACTAGCCAATAAATAACGCTGAACGTAGCGACCAATAATCAGGTGAAACAATGACAGATTCTCAAGACTCTAACTCTCAAAAATCGAATTCTCAAAAACTGAATGCTCAAAATTCGCTAGACCAGCAAAACGCAAAAGCATCTGGTCATGACGTTTATGGTAAAGAGATTGCGATGACCGTGATTGGTGCTGGTTCTTATGGAACATCGCTGGCGATCTCTTTGGCGCGTAATGGGGCAAATGTCGTCATTTGGGGACATGAAGAGAGCCACATGGCGCAACTTGAAGCGGATCGTGCCAACCATGAATTCTTACCAGGAATTGATTTCCCTGAAACACTGATTGTTGAATCGGATTTAGAAAAAGCGGTACAAGCCAGCCGAGATCTTTTGATTGTCGTGCCGAGCCACGTTTTTGGCATTGTACTTAACAGCTTGAAGCCTCACTTGCGCAGCGATACTCGTATCTGTTGGGCGACCAAAGGGCTTGAACCTGAAACGGGTCGCTTGCTTAAAGAAGTGGCGCATGATGCGGTCGGTGATGGCTACTCATTAGCGGTACTGTCTGGCCCAACGTTTGCGAAAGAGTTGGCGATGGGAATGCCAACGGCGATTTCAGTGGCCTCTCCAGATGAACAATTTGTCGCTGACCTCCAAGAGAAAATCCACTGTAGTAAAACCTTCCGTGTATACGCGAACAGCGACTTTACGGGAATGCAGTTAGGCGGAGCCGTGAAAAACGTAATCGCTATTGGTGCTGGCATGTCCGATGGTATTGGTTTTGGTGCTAATGCTCGTACAGCGCTGATCACGCGTGGTCTGGCTGAAATGTGTCGTTTAGGCGCTGCATTAGGAGCCCAACCTGAAACCTTTATGGGTATGGCTGGATTAGGCGACTTGGTGCTCACTTGTACCGATAACCAATCGCGTAACCGCCGCTTTGGGCTAGCGCTAGGTTCGGGTAAAGATGTCGATACCGCACAACAAGAAATTGGTCAGGTGGTGGAAGGTTATCGCAATACCAAAGAGGTGTGGATGTTGGCAAATCGCATGGGTGTTGAGATGCCAATTGTTGACCAAATTTATCAAGTATTGTATCAAGGTAAAGATGCACATCTTGCTGCTCAAGATCTGTTAGCGCGAGATAAGAAATCAGAAGCATAAAAACAGAAAAGAATAGCTAAAGGGAGCGAAAAGCTCCCTATGGTGAAATGAGTGAGCTAGAGCTTAAAAACCCGGACGACTGGAACCGATTCATGAAACATTGCGAAAAACAGAAAGTATGGAAATCAATCGTACGCGAAGCGCGTGAACAGTCGGAACAAGAGCCGATGCTAGCAAGCTTCTACCATGCAACGATTATTAATCACGATAGCCTTGCCTCTGCATTGAGCTATATTTTGGCGAATAAGCTAAAAACCGCATCTATGCCTGCAATGGCGGTTCGTGAAGTGGTTGAACAAGCTTTTGAGCAAGACCCGAAGATCATGGAATCCGCAGCTTGTGATATTTGTGCGACTGTTACGCGAGATCCTGCTGTTGCAATGTATTCAATGCCACTGTTGTACTTGAAGGGTTATCACGCGCTACAAGGCTATCGCGTTGCGAATTGGTTGTGGAAACAGGGGCGAATTGCTCTTGCGACCTACTTACAAAACCAAATATCAGTCGCATGCCAAGTTGATATTCACCCTGCTGCGCGTATTGGCCGCGGGATCATGCTCGATCATGCTACAGGTATTGTGATAGGCGAAACTGCAGTGGTTGAAAATGATGTGTCTATCCTGCAAGACGTGACGCTAGGTGGTACGGGTAAAGAGTGCGGTGATCGTCATCCTAAAATTCGCGAAGGCGTCATGATTGGTGCTGGGGCTAAAATTCTAGGTAACATCGAAGTGGGAGAAGGGGCGAAAATTGGCTCATGCTCGGTTGTACTTCAAGCGGTTCCTGCACATACAACGGTTGCGGGTGTTCCGGCTAAGATTGTGGGTAAACCTAAGAGCAGTAAGCCTTCGCTCGATATGGACCAGCAGTTTAACGGTAAATCACAAAGCTTTACGGGTGGGGATGGTATCTAGACGTTCTGTTTCGAGCCTCTTCTTATTTGATGTTAGTGGTAGCGTTGTTTATCTTTTATTAAAGAGTCGCCACTAACATCAATACGGCTGCCTATGACTCTATATCAAAACCCGATACTGAAACTCTATCTCGACACCCTACAGTGACATTAAGCGTGATGAGTCTCGATACCATGCTCCTCTCTTCTTAGCTTCAATGCATAGAGATAACCGCAAACGCCACCAAGTACATTCCCCAGAGCGATACCTATAAATAAGCCTTCAATACCGTAGAGTAAACTCCCGACCCATGCGGTTGGTAGAGTGAATACAAACAGACGCATGAAGCTCCAACGAAATGCTTTCATCGGTTGATGCATCGCATTTAACCCGCTCACTAACATCATCAAAATCCCCTGAAAACCGTAGCTAAAAGGCACGACTAAAAGGTAGTGCCACAGTAAATCTCTCACGCTTTGCTCTTGAGAAAACAGAGCGGAAAGTGGAATGCTAAGCGGCACCATCATGACAAAAATGATCAGTTGGAAAACAATTGAAAAACGCATACTCAGGAAAAGAGCATTGAAACTACGTTGTGGTTTCTTGGCCCCTAGATTTTGAGCCATAAAAGGGGTGAGGGCGGAAGTGAGCGCCATTAATACGATAATTAAGATAGATTCAATTCGTTGTGCTGCGCCATAAGCCGCGACAGCTGCTGTACCATGACTCGCAAGCAGCATCATCAAGATAGCACCACAAAGAGGATTCATTGCACTCGATAGAGCCGCAGGCGTGCCGACTTTTAGGATTAACTTCCAATCATTGAACATAGTTGATAAGCGAGGGGGAGCCAGCAGTTTTTCACGCAGAATCAGAACATAGAATGATCCCCCTAACGCTCCAAACCAACTGAAAGCACTTGCAATCGCTGCACCTTGAATCCCAAGTTCAGGGAATGGGCCATAACCAAAAATAAGCAATGGGTCGAGAATTCCGTTGATAAGTCCAGCGAGCATCATGATTTTGGCGGGGGTTTTGGTATCTCCAGTGGCACGAATGGCGCTATTGCCCGCCATAGGGATCACTAGCAATGGGATGGTGAGATACCAAACCTGCATATATTGCTCAATCAGAGGGATCAGCTCTTGCTCTGCACCAAGCATTAAGAACAGAGGTTCAATGGTGAAAAAACCGAGCGTTGACGTTAGCGCGACAAGTAACACCGCAAGTAATAAACCGTGGCTAGTAAATCGAGCCGCAGAGTGTGCATCGCCCTGTCCAAGTAGACGACCAATGCTTGTCGATAACCCAATCCCGATACCCATGGTGATGCAGTTCACACCAAACGTGACGGGAAAAGTAAAACTGATCGCCGCGAGCGCTTGAGTACCGAGTAACGAGATAAAGAAAGTATCCACTAAGTTAAACATCAAGATCGCCACCAAGCCGAAAATCATCGGGATGGTCATTTGGCGCAGCACATTGGTGATAGGGGCGGTCAGTAAGCCGTGCTTATCTTGCATGAATAACCTTTACTCTATGGAAATCCGCTCTGTAGCCAGTTAGCTCGTTGCTATAAGTTTTAAGACAATTAGCTTTATGGCTATTAGTTTTATGACAATTAGCGTTATGAAAAAATGAGCGTTATGACAACGTGTCTCTGGGAAGTGAGTAGGATACAGGATACAAAGTGGAGATTATAGAATGCACCGCGCTTATTTAAACACTCATCAAGCTCTTATCTATTCACTCTTAAAGTCGGCGGGAAGAGCTCGAAATCTCTCTTGCGTGGATTCCTTATTCAATACGATTAAAACTTTGATCTATTTCGTTATATTAATCACACTTTTTAATTGCCGACCCCTTGGGTTATCAGGGATCGCACCCCACTTAATATTCACTAGTCGACAAATCGACATTCATCAAATTAACCTCAATCAGGAGAGACGACCAATGAACATTCGTCCTTTACACGATCGCGTAATCGTTGAACGCCAAGAAGTTGAATCAAAATCTGCTGGTGGCATCGTGCTAACTGGTGCTGCTGTTGAGAAATCAACTCGCGGTATTATTCTAGCGGTAGGCAAAGGCCGCATTTTAGAAAATGGCTCAGTTCAACCACTGGATGTTAAAGTTGGTGATAGCGTTATTTTTGCAGAAGGCTACAGCACTAAATCTGAAAAAATCGACGGCAAAGAAGTGTTGATCATGTCTGAAAACGACATCATGGCTATTGTTGAATAACCAGCACTCGTTGAGTAATTCGTTTTTCGAATTCTACTAATTAGATAAAAACAGATTTAAAAAGGAAAATAAAGATGGCTGCTAAAGACGTTAAATTTGGTAACGACGCACGAATCAAAATGCTAGAAGGTGTAAACGTTCTGGCTGACGCGGTAAAAGTAACATTAGGTCCTAAAGGCCGTAACGTTGTACTAGACAAATCATTTGGTGCTCCAACCATCACTAAAGATGGTGTTTCTGTTGCTCGTGAAATCGAACTTGAAGATAAGTTCCAAAACATGGGCGCACAAATGGTTAAAGAAGTTGCTTCGCAAGCGAATGACGCGGCGGGTGACGGTACAACAACTGCAACAGTACTTGCACAATCAATCATTGCTGAAGGTCTTAAAGCCGTTGCCGCTGGCATGAACCCAATGGATCTTAAACGTGGTATCGACAAAGCGGTTGTGGCTGCTGTTGAAGCACTAAAAGAGCTATCTGTGCCATGTGAAGATACTAAAGCTATCGCACAAGTAGGTACTATCTCTGCTAACTCTGATTCTACTGTGGGCAACCTGATTGCTGAAGCAATGGAAAAAGTAGGCCGTGATGGCGTTATCACTGTTGAAGAAGGTCAAGCTCTACAAGATGAGCTAGACGTTGTTGAAGGTATGCAGTTCGACCGTGGTTACCTATCTCCTTACTTCATCAATAACCAAGAAGCGGGCAGTGTTGATCTAGAAAGTCCATTCGTTCTTCTTATTGATAAGAAAGTATCGAACATCCGTGAACTACTTCCAACACTAGAAGCAGTAGCAAAAGCGTCTCGTCCACTTCTTATTCTTGCTGAAGATGTAGAAGGCGAAGCGCTTGCAACTCTTGTTGTGAACAACATGCGTGGCATCGTGAAAGTGGCTGCTGTTAAAGCGCCTGGTTTCGGTGACCGTCGTAAAGCAATGCTTCAAGATATCGCTATTCTTACTGGTGGTACGGTTATTTCTGAAGAGATCGGTCTAGATCTTGAAAAAGTAACGCTAGAAGATCTTGGTCAAGCAAAACGTATCTCTATCACTAAAGAGACATCAACGATCATTGATGGCGCTGGTGAAGAAGTGATGATCCAAGGTCGTGTTGCTCAAATTCGTCAACAAGTTGAAGATGCAACTTCAGACTACGACAAAGAGAAACTTCAAGAGCGCGTAGCGAAACTAGCTGGCGGTGTTGCAGTAATCAAAGTTGGCGCAGCAACTGAAGTTGAGATGAAAGAGAAGAAAGACCGCGTAGAAGATGCACTTCACGCAACTCGCGCAGCGGTTGAAGAAGGTGTGGTTGCTGGTGGTGGTGTTGCACTTATCCGCGCTGCATCTAAAGTTGCTGACCTTGTTGGTGATAACGAAGAGCAAAATGTGGGTATCCGCGTAGCACTTCGTGCGATGGAATCTCCTATCCGCCAAATCACTAAGAATGCAGGTGAAGAAGACTCTGTTGTTGCTAACAACGTTCGCGCTGGCGAAGGTAACTACGGTTATAACGCGGCAACGGGCGAATACGGTGATATGATCGCAATGGGTATTCTTGACCCAACTAAAGTAACGCGTTCTGCACTTCAGTTCGCAGCATCAGTTGCGGGTCTTATGATCACAACAGAAGCGATGGTAACAGATAAGCCTCAAGATTCTGCTGCTGCAATGCCTGATATGGGTGGCATGGGCGGTATGGGTGGAATGGGCGGCATGATGTAAGCCGACAGACTTCCTGTCTTGATTCGAAAGCCGAAGGTTCATGCCTTCGGCTTTTTTATTGCTTGCGGTTTTGTTGTGCGCGTTTAAAAAGTCTGCACTTACAATGATAAGGGCTATAGTTATATAAGTGGTAAGTTGCACATCTAGCGTGGTTTTTGAGTACTTACCTCAACGATCAATCATGACTTGGTATTAACATTAGTGATTGATAATACATATAAAATAAAGCCTTAAATAAATAGGGCTAACTATAGCCAGTGGAGATTTTTATCATGAATAAACTACTTTCAGTTCTTGCTGTATCGGCAGCAGTCGCTTCTCCTATTGCTCTTGCTGATAGTGCGCCTGTCATGTTCTCATCAATCAATGACTTTAATGCACCATCAAACACCAGTGTAAAAGGTGTTCGTGTTGCAGCGCTTCATGGTCAAGTTGATGAAGTAAAAGGCCTTGATATCGCAATAATTGGTATGTCGGAAACTCAGAAAACTACGGGTGTTAACTTAGGTTTCTTTGGTGCGGCTAAAGTTAACCAAGAGATGACGGGTGCGTCGTTGGGTTTCTTTAACTGGATGGGCGGTGATATGACGGGAGCGAACATTGGTGCTGTGAACATTACTAATAATGTGAAAGGCGCTAACGTGAGTTTTGTGAACTATTCAGAAGGTAACACTTTGGTTGATTTTGGTGCGGCAAACTTCTCTGATGCATCAACTGTCCAACTTGGCTTCTTCAATAAAACGGCGAAAATAGAAGGCGTTCAAGTTGGCTTGATCAACTGTGCTGACAATGGCTTCTTTAAGTGCTTCCCAATCATTAACTTTGCGAAGTAATTGAAATATTAGGGCGTTTGAAGTCAAATTTCAGATGCCTCTTGATACGAAATGTTTCTTGATACGAATAGATAAGCCCAGACGCGCGTTGTGTGTCTGGGCTTTTTTGATTACGGCTTGTTGGGTTTATTTTTTATTGGGCGGTACTGGTCTTTGGCGAAACTTTTGGTGTACGCCTCGGCGTAAGCTTTTAAAGGAGTTCTCGGCTTTATCAACACCTAAAAGAACGGAAAGCGCTAATAGAGTGATCACGACAGATTGCTGTAAGTAACCTAGACCTATCATCATGCCAAGCGCGGCCAGCATCCAAATGATAGCGGCAGATGTCACGCCATGTATTTTCCCATCGAGTGTCATCATTACTCCCGCGCCTAAGAAACCGACGCCAGTAATAATTTGGCCTAGTACTCTCGCTTGATCAAGTGTGTTCGGTGATAAAGATATCGCCATCGACATGAAGAAGTAGGTGCCAGCTATAATGAGTATCGATGTTCTTATTCCTACGGGTTTACCACGAGTTTGTCTTTCAACCCCAATGAGTACTCCGTTTATCGCACAACACATTAAAGCTGACCAACTAAACGGGCCAAGATCTAAAACTGAAACGATGGGTTGCATGGTCAGCTCCTAAATTGCGGAGTATGCATGGAAAAGTATAGCTAATCGAATCAGAAAATTAGTAGTGACGATAAAAATATCGACTTACTCTAAATGCAGATCGAGTGGTGTTTTGCTTTTTCTTCCTCCTATCTCCCGTGTGAGCTTTGGCACTAGGTAGCCAGACACTTGCTCCATCACTTCTGCCATTATTTTTTTCGCCTCATTATCTGAGATATAAAAATGAGCAGCGCCTTGAACTTTGTCTAATACATGCAGGTAGTATGGCAATATACCAGTATCAAATAGGGTATTGCTTAAGTTGACTTGTGCTGATGCTGAGTCGTTGACACCTTTTAGCATGACTCCTTGGTTGAGAAGAGTGACATTGGCTGCTTTGAGTTTCGCGAGCCTTCCTTTTAGCTCAGCGTTGATCTCGTTGGCGTGGTTGATATGCGTAACTAGGATCGTCTGTAGCGATGTCTGTTTGAGTATGGAGCATAGCTCATCAGTAATTCTAGCGGGAATCACCACCGGTAATCGACTATGAATACGCAGACGTTTGACGTGAGGAATCTTTTCTATTTCGGCCACTAACCATTCAAGTTCGTGATCTTTCGCCATGAGAGGATCGCCACCTGACAATATGATTTCATTGATCTCAGGTTGCTGAGCAATATAGCTAAGGCTCTGCTGCCAAACTTGTTTGCTGCCTTTGTTTTCTTGATAGGGAAAATGGCGACGGAAGCAGTAGCGACAATTAACGGCGCAGCCACCTTTCACTATCATTAATGCTCGATTCTTATATTTATGCAGTAACCCTGGTGTTTCGTTGCCTTGCTCTTCCAGTGGATCTGTGGAGTAGCCAGGGTGAACTTCAAACTCTTCGCTTAGAGGAAGCACTTGGCGTAGCAATGGATCGTGAGGGTTGCCTGTTTCCATACGATCAATGAAGCTTTGTGGCACACGTTGAGCAAATAAATGTTTCGCTTCGAAGCCTTTTTTCCAATGCAGAGGGTCAATTTCTAGCTGTTCTAGGAGTTTTGCGGGGTCTGAGATCGCATTCGATAGCTGTTTGAGCCAGTTTTGCTCAACAGATTCGGCTTTTCGGGTTATTATATGCGGCATTGAAATTAACTCAAAGATGTGGAAGATATAATCATGGCGACAGTAAGCACCAATGAATTCAAAGGCGGTTTAAAGTTCATGTTAGATAACGAGCCTTGCTCAATTATCGACAATGAATACGTTAAGCCAGGTAAAGGCCAAGCGTTTAACCGTGTAAAACTTCGTAAACTGCTGTCAGGCAAAGTGTTAGAGAAAACATTCAAATCAGGTGAAAGCTTCGAGCTTGCTGATGTTGTTGATATCGAATTAGCTTACCTATACAACGATGGCGAATTCTACCACTTTATGGACAATGACACATTTGAACAAATCGCCGCTGATGTAAAAGCTGTGGGTGATATGACTAAATGGTTGGTTGAAAACGATGTTTGTACTCTAACATTGTGGAATGATAACCCTATCACGGTTACTCCACCAAACTTTGTTGAAATCGAAGTAACAGAAACTGATCCTGGCCTAAAGGGCGACACTCAAGGTACTGGTGGTAAACCAGCTACGCTTGCAACAGGTGCTGTTGTTCGTGTTCCTCTATTCATTGCGATTGGCGAAGTCGTTAAAGTTGACACTCGTAGCGGTGAATACGTTGGTCGTGTGAAGTAATCTTCTTTAAGTAAGGTTACTAAGCATAAAGGTCACTTCGGTGGCCTTTTTTGTTACCTGAAACATTTTTGTTATCTGTACTTTTTTATCTGAAACCTATAGTTATCCGGAAAATGGATAAAAAAAGAGCCCAGTAACGAATGACTGAGCTCTTTGATTTTCTATCTATGAATTAGATCATGAAGATGAAAATAACCGCTAATGCTGAGATTAAGCCAGCAAAGAAGTAACAAGCAATTTTGCCTGCAACACCTGCATGAATCTTAAGATCGTGCATACCGTGATGTACGCGGTGCATTGCATGCCACATTGGCAACGCTAGAGTACCGATAATGAATAGAGCGCCGATGATGCTCGTTGCAAATTCAGATACACGTTCGTAGCTCATCGCTTCAGCATCAATAATACCCAGAGGAGCAAGGATACCAAGAACCAAAATAGTCACTGGTGTGATCATTGCAAACCATGAACCGCCAGCGCCAAACAAGCCCCACCATACTGGTTCATCTGAACGTTTTGGGTTTTTATTTACCTGATAATTGTTAGACACACTCAGCTCCTTAAACCACAATGAGAACAATCAGTGAAATGAACGCAACAGCGGCCCACTGAGTTAGAACGATAATCTTCTTATCGACAAGTTTGCCTTTTATGCGAATAGGCATTACTTGAGGCATCATGCTGAAGAAGGTTTGCGCGTGTAATAGGCTACCTAATAGAGCGACGATGTTAATCGCCACAACAATTGGGTTTGCCATAAAACCTAACCACGTATCCCATGCTTCAGGGCCTTTTACTAAGCTACCTAAACCAAAGGTCAGGAACAGAGTAAATAGGATCAAAGGTAATACAGTGGCTTCACGCATCATGTAAAAACGGTAGAAAGAGCTAGATTTCCACCACGTGCGCTTCATTTCACGAACATAAGGCTTACGATTAGTCATCTTATGCGTCCTCTTTGCTTGTTTCTACTGATGTTGGTTGGCCATCAGGTTTAAGCATTGCGATCACGAAATCCATTGAAGATTCGATTTTGCCTTGGTTTACCGCTGCCGCAGGATCAACGTTCTTCGGACAAACTTCAGAACAGTAACCGACGAAAGTACAACCCCAAGCACCGTTTTCACCATTGATAAGCTTCATACGTTCAGCTTTACCGTTATCACGGCTATCAAGGTTGTAACGGTGAGCCATCGTTAATGCCGCAGGGCCGATGAATTCAGGGTTTAAACCAAATTGCGGACATGCTGCGTAGCACAGACCACAGTTAATACAGCCAGCGAACTGTTTGTATTTCGCCATTTGCGCAGGCGTTTGGTTATTTGGACCATCTTCTACAGTGCGGTCATTACCAATGATGTAAGGCTTAATTGCTTCTAAACGCTCAATAAATGGCGTCATATCAACGATTAAATCTTTCTCAATAGCAAAGTTTGCTAGAGGCTCAATGGTTACGCCATCTGGATAATCACGTAGGAAGCTCTTACATGCTAATTTTGGAACGTTGTTCACCATGATGCCGCAAGAGCCACAAATCGCCATACGACAAGACCAACGGTAAGATAGGTCTTTGTCTAGGTTGTCTTTGATATAGCCAATTGCATCAAGCACTGACATGGTTTCATCAAACGGTACATCAAAAGATTGCATGTACGGTTCGTTATCTTTTTCAGGGTCGTAGCGCAGAATGTCTACTTTTTGGATACGATTTGCTGACATTATTTTTGCTCCTCGGCAGACTGTTCTTGGTTTGCTTTCGCTTCTTCAGCTGCGGCTTTCTCGGCAGCTTCACCATACAGACGTGCTTTTGGTTGCGATTTAGTAATAGTTACACCGCTGTAATCGATCGTTGGTGCAGCGTCTTCTTGGTAGAATGCTAAAGAGTGCTTGAGGAAGTTAACATCATCACGTTCTGTGCAACCTTCATCTAGACGTTGGTGTGCACCACGAGACTCTTTACGAAGGATTGCTGAACATGCCATTGCTTCTGCCACTTCAAGGCCGTATCCCACTTCAATTGCATAAAGAAGGTCAGTATTGAATACTTTGCCTTTATCTTTAATGCTGATGCGTTTGTAACGTTCTTTTAGCTCGCTGATCTTATCGATCGTCGCTTGCATTAAATCTTCTTGACGGTAGATACCACAACCCGCTTCCATGGTGTGTCCCATTTCAGTACGGATTGTTGCCCAGTTTTCGTCGCCTTCTTGATTCATCAAACCTGCAATACGATCTTCAACCGCTTTTACTTGCTTAGCGATAGACTCATCGTTCCAGCCTTTGAATTCTGCTGCACGTTTCACGGCGTTTTCACCGGCAACTCGACCGAATACAACGAATTCTGCTAGAGAATTAGAGCCAAGACGGTTTGCACCGTGAAGACCAACTGAAGCACATTCACCTACTGCAAACAGACCTTTAATGCGAGTTTCACATAGGCCGTCAGTTTCAATACCACCCATGGTGTAGTGAACGGTAGGACGAATTGGAATCGGTTCTTTTGCTGGGTCAACGTTAACGTACGCTTTTGCCAATTCACAAATGAATGGTAGACGTTCTTGCAGGTAATCTTCACCTAGGTGACGAAGATCTAGGTGTACAACATCACCTAGTGCATGCTTGATTGTGTTGCCTTTTTGCTGCTCATGCCAGAATGCTTGAGATACTTTGTCTCGTGGGCCAAGTTCCATGTACTTGTTCTTTGGCTCGCCAACGGGTGTTTCTGGTCCCATGCCGTAATCTTGTAGGTAACGGTAACCATTTTTGTTGACGATAATACCGCCTTCACCACGACAACCTTCAGTCATCAAGATGCCTGTACCTGGTAAGCCAGTTGGGTGGTATTGAACAAATTCCATATCACGCAGTGGAACGCCGTGACGATAAGCCATCGCCATGCCGTCGCCCGTTACGATGCCACCATTTGTATTACAGTGGTAAACTCGACCTGCGCCACCTGTTGCTAATACAACAGATTTTGCTTTGATCGTAACCAGTTCACCTTCCGACATATGGATAGCGATAAGGCCTTGAACTTCGCCGCCTTCAACCAATAGGTCAACCACGAAGTATTCATCAAATCGGTTAATTTGATCGTATTTCATCGATGTTTGGAATAGAGTGTGAAGCATGTGGAAGCCAGTTTTATCAGCTGCGAACCACGTTCTTTCGACTTTCATGCCTCCAAATCGGCGTACATTGACGTCGCCGTTCTCTTTACGACTCCATGGGCAACCCCATTGTTCCATTTGAACCATTTCACGAGTTGCACTTTTTACAAAGTATTCAACAACATCCTGTTCACATAGCCAGTCACCACCGCCAACGGTATCGTTGAAGTGATTGTCTAGGCTGTCTTCTTCCTTGATAACTGCTGCTGAACCACCTTCTGCAGCCACCGTGTGAGAGCGCATTGGGTAAACTTTAGAAATCAGAGCGACCTCTAAGTCAGGGTTTGCTTCTGCGGCTGCGATTGCAGTACGTAAACCAGCGCCGCCAGCGCCGATGACTGCGATATCTGTGGTGATAGTCTTCACAGTTATCCTCCAGTGTATGTGAGTTTTAAATTAACTCACTTGTTATAGTAAAAGGCTTGCTTATCGAGTTTTTTAATAATAAGCCTTAAGTGGTAGTGGGTATTCTAAAAGAGCCATGTGAACAAAAAATTGATGCTGCTAGGTTTTTTCTTCGGTAGTGAAATCGTAAGCATACTATTTGTTTTTTGTGTGATTTGAATCACATTCAATTGTGGATTTATTGGATGGTAGCGTTAGAATTCGCATAACTTTTGTTTATGTGTAACTCGATATGATTGGTTCAGATTGGCAACCCTCCGCTTCAATAGCTAAATTACAACAACGTGCATTATTGCTGGCTTCAATTCGACAGTTTTTTGCAGAACGTCAGGTTCTTGAAGTTGAGACACCTGCGATTAGTCATGCAACCGTAACGGATGTACACCTACATACTTTTCAAACTGATTTTATTGGCCCTGGCTATGCTGACGGTAGTCATCTTTATCTGATGACCAGTCCTGAATTTCATATGAAACGCTTACTGGCGGCTGGGAGTGGTTGTATTTACCAGATAGGAAAAGCATTCCGTAATGAGGAGAATGGTCGCTATCATAATCCTGAATTCACGATGTTGGAGTGGTATCGAGTTGGATTTGATCATCATGATCTAATGGCTGAAATGGACGCATTATTACAGCAAGTTCTTCAATGTGAAGCTGCTGAGAAAATGACGTATCAGAACGCATTTTTACAGGTTCTAGGGGTTTGCCCACTTGAAGCGTCGATGCAGCAACTTAAAGTTGTGGCGAATGAATTAGGCTTGAGTGATATTGCGGAGCCAGAAGAGGATAGAGATACACTACTGCAACTTCTGTTCAGCGTTGGGGTTGAAAACAAAATTGGATTGCAAGTTCCTGCCATTGTGTATGATTTCCCTGCGTCACAAGCGGCATTGGCTCGAATTAATAAGCAAGATCCGAGAGTTGCCGATCGTTTTGAAGTCTATTTCAAAGGTATTGAGCTTGCGAATGGTTTTCATGAGCTTGATGATGCAAAAGAGCAATTGGCTCGGTTTGAAGCGGATAATCAAAAACGAGTGGAGATGGGATTATCACCACAGCCTATCGATCACCACTTGATTGCGGCGCTGGAGGCTGGATTACCAGCATGTGCGGGCGTTGCTCTGGGGATCGATCGCTTAATTATGCTCGCGTTGAATTGTGATCACATTGACGATGTCACGGCATTTCCGTTCCCAAAAGCCTAGTCATCGGTCAATATAGAGTGACTGATTAAAGCCATTGCACTTAGCGTGTTCTGGCTTTTTTTGTTTTCAGTATTCGATTTCTAGCTCACCAATATTCCCGTTCCGACAACGGCTAAAATCGCCCCGCACCACGCATATCGATTGGGTCTTTTTTTTGTATATACCCAGAGAAGAGGCAACAGCATGATAGGTGTGGTAGAAGAGAGCAGGGCGACCATTCCTACGTTTCCTTCTTGTAGCGCATACAAAATCAGAGTCATACCCACGGCCATTGCTAAAAAGCCATTGAGAGCGGTGATCCCTAGCATCTTTCCTGTCATTGGGTTTGTTGGACGAGCCAACTTCGCGCCACTGAGACGGAATAGACTGTGGGCAAGAAAAGCGGTGATCATACGAATGGCAGATGCTGCAACGGGATCGATACTTGTCTGCATGACGGGTTTAGCAATAATTCCCCCTAAAGCTTGGCATATCGCGGCGGTAAGACCTAATCCGACGCCCACCCAAACCTTCCCTTTGATTGATTCCAGTTCATGGGTATTCGCTTTTTTTCCGAAGAAAATGGCGGTGATGACTCCTAAGAAAACCAATACGGCCCCAACAAGCTCAGTGCCTTGCATGGTTTCGCTAAATAGGAAGTACCCTAAAATGGCAGAGAAGACCGCATGGCAAGAGAATAGAAGCCCTGCTTGCCTTGGACCCATTCGATTTAAACAAGCGAAAAGAGCGGTGTCACCGATAAAAATGCCAATTAAACCTGACAGCATCATTGGAGTGATAAGGTGAGGTTCAACGCTTGACCACCCTCCAGTCGCAAAAGCCATGGATGAAAGAATTAAAGCGGTGCAACCCATACGCCAACGGCTATAGGCAAATGTTCCAAGATGACGAGCAGGAGAGACAGATAATAGGCTTGAGATCGCCCATAGAAAAGCCGCTGCAAGCGCTAACCATTCAAATCCCATGTGAACAACATCCTTGTGATTGGGATAAATTAGCTCATAAATATGCATGAAACCGAGCTGAGAACAAAGCGATTCTTATGAAAAGGATCGCTTTGTTTCAGTCTCGGTAGCGGTATTACGGATATTAAAAGATGTACGTTTGGGCGTTATACCTTAAAACGTTCCACATCTTGACGCATAGATTCAGCGGCTTTGCTCATATCGTTCGAGCTATTACGGCTACTCTCTGCTTGATGGGCAAGATCGTCAGAAGCATCTTTAATACCTTGGGTGTTACGGCTGATATCTTCACTTACCGCGCGTTGCTCTTCGGCAGCACTTGCGATTTGTAGAGCCATATCATTGATTTCAGTGATTGCTTGAGTGATTTTGGTTAAGCTGCCATGCGCTTGCTCAGCAAAGCCAACGCTGTTCTCTGCCAGTTGAGTACTGGTTGTCATGCTTTCAACGGCATGTTCAGTATTCTTCTGCAGAGTATCAATCATAACGCGGATCTCTTCTGTTGAGCCGTGCGTTCTTTGGCTGAGTACTCGTACCTCATCAGCAACTACAGCAAAGCCTCGACCTTGCTCACCAGCGCGAGCCGCTTCGATTGCCGCATTTAATGCAAGTAAGTTGGTCTGCTCAGCAATACCTTGGATGGTTGATAGGATCTGGTTGATGCTTTGCGCGTTACTTTCTAGTTCTCGAATAACGTTAGCGGCATCTTCTACCTGAGTTGCAAGACCAGTAATTGCATCGCGGTTTTGTTGAATCACTTCTTGGCCTTCATTACATGCGGTTGCTGATGCTTGAGACGCTGATGCGGTTAATTCTGCGTGGCTTGCTACTTCTGCCGCCGTTGCTGACATCTCATGGATAGCCGTTGCTATTTGATTGATATCGTTTTGCTGGTTTTCAACTCGAATTGAAGATTGAGTGGCCAGTTGATTCGCTTGCTCGGCATGATTGTTTAAGTCATGGCTGTGCTCAATGACTCCTTTTAGCATGCTCTGCATTTGGCTTAAGAACTGGTTCACAAGCTCGGCAAGTTTTCCAATCTCATCCATGCGAGTAATATCAATACGCTGAGTCAGATCGCCTCGGCCCTGTGCGAGTTGAGTTAGAGCTTCAGATAATGTTTGTAATGGGTAAAGCAAGCGGTTGATGACCATAGTACTTGCGATTGAAATGACGATGTACAAAATAAATGAAGTTAGCGCGATGAACTGGATAGCATCAGATACCGCAGAAAACGCCATCTCTTTATCGATAACAATACCCAGTGACCAATCGGTATTCGGTACATTGGCGATGTAGATCATCTTCTCATTCTGTTTAGGCCAAGCGAGAGTCGTGATCGTTTGGTTTTGAATCAGTTGTGAAACTTTGCTTGCCGTAAGTTCAGGGTTCAGACTTGTTAGTGGTTTTTGGCTTAACTCTTCATCACTGTAAGCCACGATGTTGTTGTTACCATCGACCAAGAATGCAAAACCATCGTTATCAAGTTTTACGTTAAGAACGGCATCAATAATGCTCGTCACGGTTAAGTCAGCGGCGAGAACACCTTTTTGTTCACCGTTAAATGCTTTGGCGAAACTGATGACAATGCTGCCATCAAAGTCTTGATAAGGTTCAGTAATAATGAGCCCTGACGCTGCATTTGCATCTTTATACCAAGGGCGAGTTCGTGGGTCGTAGCCTGCTGGCCAATCTTCACCCTTATCACCGTATGCGATAGTGCCATCACTAAACCCGGCGTAGACAGATAAGAATTGCCCCGCTTGCTTGGTGATGAGGAGTTCGCGATCTGAATTTTCATTGCTAGAAACGGTTGGTTCATTCGCAACCATCATATCGCTACGAATAGAGAGCCAATCGGCAATATAGTTGGTTGTACTTACACTTACATTCTTCATTTCTTGGCTAATCGCAACTTCAGTCTCTTGGGTGAGCTGATTGACGGAAATCCAAGCTTGAGCGCCACTAACTACGGCGATAATAACCGCTATTGCGATTTGAATTTTAAATTTGATGGTATGCCTCAAGGTCTATTCCTCCCTCTTAGAAAATCGATAGTCAAAATGATGCATGGTGCTGGTGGATGCGTGATTGACGCGCGTGTAGTGTCGTTGTATTGATGTATAAAAAATGTGTTTAGAATCAAATAAATCCAAACCTATAAGCGGTTTGTTGGATAAAATGTGAAGCGAAATCACAGTTGTCTATTAAATTAAAATCGCGGTTATGTAGGCTTATAAATGTTACATGCTCATTCAAGCCTACGTATATCTCACTATTGATAATTTAGGTAATAACGAGGGCGGCAATATAAACAATGAGTAAGCCAATTACGCCCATGATTAAACCTGTTTTTGCCATGTCCTTACTTTCGATAAGTCCTGTTGAATAAGCCAAAGAGTTTGGTGGCGTAGAGACCGGAAGGATCATCCCTAATGACGCGGAGAAGGCGACAACAACCAGTAAACCTTGCAACCCACCAATGCTGACTAAGCTTTCCATTGATGCTCCAATCGCGGCAGCAATGGGCATTAATAAGTTGGCGGTGGCGGTATTCGACATGAAGTTCGCCATTAACCAACAGATTATCGATAAGGTGAAAACCACCGACATTGGAGAAAGAGATTCATAATCAATAGCGTGAGCAAGCGCTGCGGCTAGCCCTGTTTTATCTAAACCGATCCCGATAGCAATACCACCTGCAACTAACCACAATACATCCCAGTTAATCTGCTTAAGCTCCTCTTTGCCCATGATCCCAGTCAGCGTAAATACGGCTAGCGGGATAATAGAAACCACATAGGTATTCATCCCATGTAGTTTAGTCGTCATCCATAGAATAATGGTGGCCGCAAAGGTGACATAGACGACGATCGCGCGCCAACTTTTCTTGAATTTTCCGTCGAGTTTTAAAATCATCTCTTTCTCTGACGATGGAAAGAATTTCTGCAATAAAAACCAAGCGATGGTGAGTTGGATAATGACAAAAGGTAGCCCCATCATCATCCATGAAAGGAAATCGATACTGTTTTCACCGGTTAAATATTGAAGAGCGATGGCGTTTGGAGGGGTTCCTATTGGTGTGGCTATGCCACCTGTATTCGCGGCAATCGGAATACATAAAACCAATGCTTTTATACCTAAATCACCTCTTGGTGCAGACGCGACGATGGGGCCGAGTAGCGCCAGCATCATAACCGTGGTCGCGGTATTGGACATAAACATAGAGAAGACAGCAGTGATCAACATGAGCCCAAGCATAATAAAGCGAGGCTGGGTACCAAAAGGTTTGAGTAACACTCGGGCTAAGTTGTTGTCGAGTTCATATTTGGAGGCTGCAATCGCAAGAGCAAATCCCCCCATAAATAGAATAATAATAGGAGACGAAAATGCACTGAATATGTCGGTGTATTTCATTAACTCTCCAAGATCATGTCCCGCAGGGGGCGATCTAAAAAGATGAAGCCCTTTGTCTGAGATCATCACTAGCTCTAAAGCGATAATGAGAATTGAGGTGGCAAATACGGGAACAGGCTCAAGCACCCACAAAAGAGCGGCAAGTAGGAAAATAGCGAGTAGTCGATGCTGAATTAAAGTGAGGTCGTCGATAGGGATAGCATCTATTGGCATAAAGAGCACAGCTAAGGGGATTGAAAAGCAGACTAGCAGCTTCAACAGCACTCCTGAACGTAATTTCGGCATAGATGACCAACCTCATAAATAAATGAACTCAAAATAGAATAAATTATCAACGATTTAGGTACCTAGACGGGAGTATGACTTTTACAAACTCGTAGCATATTTCGGTGAGAGGTTTGTCTTTGGTCAAGAAAATGAACTGATGCTTTTGTCGATAGATATAAAAAAGTTGATACCGAAGTACCAACTTTTTAAAGAGAGTTAAGGATGGTTGGTTACGCTTGTGTCTTATTTTCAGCACTCTTAATCTGTGCGTAAGCGGTACCCATTACGGTCGCTTCACCATTTTTCATTGATTCATCAAATTGAATCGAATCCTTAGCAAAAAGGTTGATAACAGTAGAGCCAAGTTTAAAGCGGCCCATTTCTTCACCTTTCTTCAAGCTCACAGCGGTATTGCCTTGTGATGGATAGTCCCATTTGTAAACGGAATTACCGCGTGGAGGGGTGATGGTTCCCGCCCATACTTGTTCGATGCTTCCTACAATGGTTGCGCCTACAAGAACTTGAGCAAGAGGACCGAATTCAGTATCGAAGATACAGACAACACGTTCGTTACGAGCAAATAGATTCGGAACATTTTCTGCAGTTAATGGATTGACTGAGAAAAGGTCGCCAGGAACATAAATCATCTGGCGAAGCGTACCGTCACATGGCATGTGAACACGGTGGTAATCGCTTGGCGATAAGTAAAGTGTCGCAAATTCACCATCTTTAAACTCTTCAGCAAGGTTAGCGTCGCCGCCAAGTAGCTCCTGTGCTGAGTAATTGTGGCCTTTCGCTTGAATTAACTGACCGTCAGTAATTGGTCCGAATTGACTAACGCGAGCATCTGCTGGGTGAGAAATTACCGTTTCACCTTCAGCGATTGGGCGCATGCCTTCTTTAAGCTCACGGACAAAAAATTCGTTGAACGTTTTGAAATGTTTAGGATCGCTGTGCAGAGCTTCATCCATGTTGACTTTGTATTGCTTAATAAACCAATTAATAATCGCGGTGGTTAAAGCGCCTGCTTTTGCAGATGCAATTTTACCGACTAGGCGAGTTAGCCCGTGCTGTGGAATACAGTATTGCAATCCAACTTTGATTTTATCCATGGTGCGAGTTTCCAGTGCTCTATGTTTAGGTTTTAAAAGAGGATGCCCAGCCTACAATGAGTAGGCGTGGTATCAGTTGTTCATAATATGGTGCTTATTTACCGATATTCTAGTCTTAGAGGTCAGCTTTTTTTCCACGAGAATACTGACGATTCGCTTTGTTTTCACCCATGCTTTCGATGATGCGGTGATAATTATCAAATCGTAGCTTGCTTATTTTCCCGCTTTCTACGGCTTCTCTTAGGAGGCAACCTGGATCGTCCATGTGCGTACAATCTCTAAATTTGCATCCCCCTAAATATGGGCGGAACTCGATGAAAGCTTCTGTGATCTCTTCGGGTTCAAGGTGCCATAAACCGAACTCTCGAACTCCAGGGGAGTCAATTAAATCACCACCAGATGGAAAATGGTATAAACGAGCAGCCGTCGTAGTATGTTGACCAAGCCCTGAGTTTTCAGAAACCACGCCCTCTTCAATATCGAGAGTTGGCATTAATGCGTTAACCAGACTGGATTTACCTACGCCTGATTGACCTACGAAAATATTAATTCTGCCTTTAAGTTCAGCTTCAAGCTCAGGAATGCCGTAGCCAGACTCTTTACTGACAAGAAGCACTTTATAGCCAATTTTTTCATAAGCTTTTAATGTTTCTTGGTATTCAGCGATCTGCTTCTCTGTTAGGAGGTCGACTTTATTAAGTACGACAAGTGGGGCTATGTTTACTGTTTCTGATGCAATTAAGTAGCGGTCAATAATGTTAAGGGATAGCTCTGGTAACACGGCTGATACAATGATCATTTGGTCAACGTTTGCTGCAACAGGCTTTAGGCCATCATAGTAGTCGGGGCGAGTTAGCATTGATGTTCTTGGCTCAACGGCTTCAACAACACCAGAAATACCAGCCATTGATTCCAGACCTGCGCGCCAAATGACCTTGTCGCCAGACACTAAAGTTTCAATACTACGGCGTAAGTTACAGCGGTGAACTTCATTGGTTTCTAGATCTTCAATGTCAGCATGTTGCCCAAAGCGAGTGATCACTAAACCACGTTTAGTGCCGCCCAGCATGTTTTCGTCCCACTGAACAGAGTCTTCTTTTTTAAGTCGCTTATTCTGGTTGCTGCGTACGCGTCGTACTTGACCTTTGGTTAACTTTTTCTTTTTAGCCACAATTTTCCACTTAACACATCTAAATTGATGATTGAGTACTCAACGCTATGTTATTGACACTACGATATTTCGGTCGTGCTAAACCTAGTTTGAGTATACATATTTGGGTATAGTACCTCTTTTATACCTAAACAAATAGGCAGCTCCCTTATGTCCTTTAGCGATCAGAACTTAATTTGGGTCGATCTGGAGATGACAGGCTTAGATCCTGAAACTCATAAAATCATTGAAATTGCATCCATTGTTACCGATAGCGAACTAAATATTCTAGCAGAAGGGCCTGTTTTGGCTATTCACCAATCTGATGATGAATTAGCGAAAATGGATGAGTGGTGTACGACAACGCATACCGGTAGCGGCTTAGTTAAGCGAGTTCAAGAGAGCCAAGTCACCGAGCAAGATGCAATTGATCAAACGATCGCGTTCTTAGAAAAATGGGTCTCAAAAGGAAAATCGCCAATTTGTGGGAATAGTATTGGGCAAGATCGTCGCTTCCTTTACAAACATATGCCTGAATTAGAGCAATACTTTCATTACCGTTATATCGATGTGAGCACTTTGAAAGAGCTGACTCGTCGTTGGAAACCAGAGGTTCTTGATGGCTTTTCAAAAACAGGTAGCCATTTAGCGCTGGACGATATTCGTGAGTCGATTGCGGAATTGCAGTACTACCGTAAAACAATTATTAGTATCTAGTTGATTGTAAAAGCGGGTTTTATGGTACGCGTCATGGTTACACTTGGTTAAAAAATGCGTTTTTTGCATGCTTTTCCATCAAAATAGTAGAAAATTAATTTTTTTTGAAGGAAGGACTTGCATCACAAAAAAATGCTCTTATAATTCGCAGCCCTGAACGACGAAAGACGTTTCAGTTTGCGATACTAGCTCAGTTGGTAGAGCGCAACCTTGCCAAGGTTGAGGTCATCGGTTCGAACCCGATGTATCGCTCCAATTTCTCTCTTTGAGCCTTGCTCAGAAAGAGTTGGAAAAGCGTCATTGTCTTAAACAATG
>NZ_SYUT01000042.1:0-160824 GCF_005146325.1 Vibrio genomosp. F6
GAGGGGATCCGTCAGCGCCTTGCTAAGGTGCAACTAACCTCCACGATACCCAATCAAAGCCATCGTAATCACTAAATTCAACCGAACCAAAAATACCAAAGGTTAGCTGTCACTCTTAAGCAATTTGTTAGCTGGTAAGCAACGTATTAAATCGCTCCAAAAGAAACTATACGTTTGTCTACTTGCTTTTCTAGGTTATCAAAGCTCTTTTCAATTGATAACTTCACATGATCGCCACAGTATTTAAACAACATCAAATAGATATTAAATTGATGTTCAGGAAATGAGATCGAATATAATTGCTTAACTTCTATATGTGATTCATGCTCTTTGGTCGCGAAACAAATCTCATCAAGCCCGGAATTATCACTGTGAGCAAAGAATTTATGCCTTAGTTCCATTATATAATCATGGACTTCTAACAAATCCTTTCTATCCTTAAATACTTTTTTCTTATCTAGAGTAATGTGTCCTTTGCCTGACTCTGAGAAACACTTCGTATAGTTAAGCACTGCATTACGAAATAATGCCTGCATCAGGATGTGTTCATTCGATTGATCGTTAGGCTCATACCTCACCGTATTTTCAACCAATATGATTGACTTCATTGCATCATGACAATACATCAGTAACCGTGACAATCGGCTAACATATTGAAAGCGAGCATCATCAAAGCGAAAACCTTGCTCGTTAAGATAATTGAAATATTTTTCTTGTTCTTCTATCAATGTATGTCCGTTCATTTTATCTCCCTACGAGCTAACGCCGCGTTAAGGTGCGACAAACAAGCGTGCCATACTGTGAGCGAAGCGAAACCGGCACGCGTTTGGAGTCACTCTTAAACGCTTTGTTATGTTAATCAGTTAGCCACTGCACTGCCGACTCGTAGCTACCAAATGATTCTATTTCACCTGATATAAACCAGCTGCCTATTTTGGCGGCTAGCTCCTGCCAATTCTTATCACCGTAAATGGCTATTTTCTCGATATTAAAGCCGACCTTTAACCCGAGCTGAAAATCATCCCGCGCAGCCCGAAGCTCCCAACCTGAAAATTCAGTAATATCGACCAACATTTTTATATGCTTTGAGTTGATACCCTTTAAGCTAGAATCCAAGACAGGAACAATTGCTTCATAATCTTTATGAGTGAGTTTACCTGTAGCCTTAAACACTAAAACAGATTCTGAGCCAATGCGCTCAATACCTATTGTAATTCCATGACGTTCTATGCTCATAGCGAGTACCTCAAGTTGGATTGACCTATACAGCTTAGGATAAGCGAACAACAAAAGATGAGAGCTAATTACCAGTTTTATGCGGAATTTCAATGAGTAACATAACGCTATCTAGACTGAACTTTGCAAGCTTAATTCCTGATACCGCGCCGCATTTCACTAATCAGCCTTAGCGACTCAACCTGTAAATGTTCTGATGCATCAATAGCATAACGCGAACACATTAGCTCATTCTCGTAATTATACTGTTAATATCGTCATAGTTTCGAATATTAGAAATTTTCATTAGGCTGATCATAAACACAGGACCATAATATAGCATTTCTGATACAAAATCTTGGTGGCATTTGGGCTTAATGTTCACTAAGAAACTGCCTTACTAGCGCTCTAGTCCATGTTTTACTATTTGGACTCTCTCGCCCAAGTTCATTCAACTTTTCTGCAATTTGTTGATGGTACAAGCCCTTCTCATCCCAACGCTTAATCAGTTCAAACGAACTCATCCTATCAATGGAGCCTGAATTGCTACTCGCTCGTATGCGCACACCTAACCGAGCATCGTTTTCAAGCTGTGCGCACACATCACCATCGATAGTCTCATTAGCTACTTTCTCGCGACATGCTTGTTTTACCCAACTTGAAAAGCTGACACTTTCTGGCTTCACGCCCTCTATCTCATTCACAAGTTCGTGTTCAAACCGGATGTTTTTCTTGATCGACTTTCTATTGGTGTTTGTATTCAAAACAATGATGATTTTTTGCATGGGCGCACACTTAGAATGAATGGCGGGGAAAGTGTGCGCACAAAGCCATGGGTTGTACGCACCGTTTATTGGGGCATTAGTGGATGATGGTTTTAATCGACGTGTCGATACGAGATTCAAGTGCAGCGAGGATCCAGATCGAATCGCGAGCCGACGGATTGTTCAAACATTGATGGAGCACACTAATCACACCATCGGCTACGTGGGAAGCAAACTGGTGTTCTCTCTGCTGCTTAGTAGGCATGAGCTTGGCTCTCTCACATATCAGTGCATAAACATCATCTTTGAACTCGTCAATATCGCGATGAGTTAAAGTTTTAAATGACGAACGCTGCATCACATCAAAACACAAACTGGTGCAGTGAATGGCCAATGGTGAATACTTCATAACTGTCCTCCATTATTCAAAAATGCGGCAAATGCACTTCCATCTTGCCTTGTCAGGTTGGGAACATAACGGGAATACACTCGAAACAACATGGTTGTCGTAGTGTGTCCCATTTGATTAGCAATCCACTCAGGAGACTCTCCAGAGGCAAGCAATAACGTTGCGAAGGTATGCCGAGTCTGATAAGGATTGCGAGCTCTTAGTTTGGCTTTCTTAAGTGTCGGGTACCAAATGGTTCGAGAAACCACTGCATAATTCAAAGGTTTGCGTTTCGCATTGGTAAACACATACTTGTCTTTTAAATAGGCCGTTTGCTTATGCGTTTTTAAAGCATCAACCACGCTATCCGTCAGGCTTATCACTCGGTATGAGCCCTCCGTTTTTAACCCCGACAATTCCCCCCTAACTAAGCTTTGACGAACAGTGATGGTTTTATTGGTCAAATCAACGTCATCCCACATCAACCCATCAATTTCACCTGTACGAAGACCTGTAAAAAATCGGGTAATGTAATAGCTGCGAAAATTATCAGGGACTTCGCTCAAGAAATGATTCACTTCCACAACCGAAAATGGGTCCACTTCCGTTCGCCCTACTTTTAAGGCTTTGATATTCTTCCACGGTGAGGTAAAGTCATACCGATCGGCGGCTTCATTAAGCAATACCCTTAGGGGTGTCATGATGTGATTAATGCGTGATGGGCTAAGAAAGCTACCTTTTCGTCCCGGTACTTTGGCGAGGATGGAACGAAATTGCAGTATCTGCCCCTTATTGATGGCGCTGATCTTCTTATTCCCGAATGTAGGGAGCAAATACTTATTCAGAACACCTTCTACATCTTCATAATGCCCTTTACTCCATTCCACTTTCATTTCAGCTAACCAAGTTTGAGCAAATTCTTCAAACCTTGGAGAATCAGGGGCATCGAAGTAAGCTTTAGCACTACCCTCACGATGCTTTATCTCTTCAAATCGTTTCGCGGCCTTACTTTGTGGGAAGTATTTTTTATAGTCGAACGAATCAAGTACAATTTCTGCCTCAATGCGCTTAAGTAAGTTTTCTAAACGCTTAGTATTTACCGCATTATTAACCAATTGAGTATGTTCACGACAACGCTGACCTTTATATCTGAATTGCAAAACTAATTTCCCATTTCGCACATTGAGTACACCCATAACAAGCTCCTATTGCCCTAAGATCAATGACTGGCTAGAAATGCCAACTAGCATTTCTTCTTCGACTCGTTCCCATATAAAGAGAATTTTTCTTCCTCCAAATGGACGAATGTAATGAATCCCCTCAAATAAAACAGAATCTTTAAGTTGTTCCCTAATAACTCGCGCGTCATATTTTATTCGCACAGAAAGTTCTGCGGTTGTCAGATAGGTATTATCCATCGTACAATCTCCTATAAACATTATTAACTTACCAATGAACTAAATGTTCTCCTGTAGATTACAATGTAGCATAAAAATGACCTTTTACAACCATTTTTTACCTACAGCAGAACATTTTAGGCAGGAGAAGAACATGTTGAAGTGCCACCTTTCTAAAATAATGGGAGAAAAGCGGCTTAAAATTGCGGATGTTGCTAGGGATACTGGTGTGAATAGAGGGACAATTACACGCTTATATAATGAAACTGCAACACGTGTAGAACTTGATGTAATAGATAGTCTTTGTGAGTACTTGAATATAGAAGTTGGAGAGTTACTGGAAAGGCAAAAAATTGAAACAGATTAGTTTTTCTCATATTGGGCTGAGAATTTTGGGTTTTCAGCTCCATTAAGCACAATATTAACCAAAAACAAAAGTAGCCACCGTTTTGGCCACAAGATGGCCACCGATGATTTTTACAAAAGAAAAAATTGGAAAAATAATACGCCAGACACACAAAAACACGCAGCTAAGCGTTTCTTTTGAAAGGTTTTTTGGATTGTAAAACAGAAGGGAGCAATTGGAGCGTGCAGCGGGAATCGAACCCGCATCATCAGCTTGGAAGGCTGAGGTAATAGCCATTATACGATGCACGCACATCGCGTTGGAACGAGATAGATAATGCCACATCTAACTGAAAAGAAAACCTTTTTTTTCATATTTATGTTTAAGTGCGCATTTGTTATTCGTAACGTCGTTTTTTTAGCCAAAATAGTAACTATTTCTTTAATTACGTATTTCTAGAACGTAGCGATTCTTCCCTTCTTGCTTCGCTTGATACATCAACTTATCAGCAGTATCGATATTAATTACCTTCGGCGCACAAGAATAGAAAGCACAACCAACGCTGATACTAATGTTGAGGTTTTCATTCTCAACCTCGATCGGCATATGAAAAACGTTGTGACACAAAGCGTCAGCGACTATTTCAGCGTCACTGCACGCAATCCCCCTCAGGTATAAGGCAAACTCCTCTCCTCCGATTCTCGCAAATAACGTACCTTCAGGTAATCCGCTACCGCTCCGTCTTGCAACTTCTTTTATCACCTCATCACCGCACATATGGCCATAAGAATCATTAATCACTTTAAAGTTATCAATATCGAAAACCATCACCACAGCACTTTGACCCGTATTTTCGATTTGCTCTAACTGTTGCATAAAATATCTGCGGTTACTGATTCCTGTTAGTGAATCTGTATATGTCATCCTTAACAAGTTCTCATTCGCGGATTCCAATTCGGCTGTCCTAGCCCTAACTGTTTTTCGAAGTTGAACAATATAAACACTCGACATCACGATGATAAACACCGCAATACCTGGAAAAAGATAAGGAGGATAAACGGTTTCTATATGCATCCAATGATTTAATATTTGCTCTTTTGTTTCAATGCCTAATAAGCCATATGAGTTGTTTATCGATTCGAGTAATTCAAGATTCCCTTCGGCAACCGCAGGACGAAGTTGAACTGAGTGTATGTGCATCACGGGTGCATATTTTGAAGGCATGCTGGCGGTATGTGTGTAGAAACTTGCCACCTGAAGATCAGTGATAAATGCATCGACCTCTTCGTCAAAAGCTGCGTACATCAAATCTCTGTTTGTATCAAATTCGACTAATTTAAGTTGTGGAAATTGTTGGGATACGTAATAGCCATAAAAGCCATCCCGTACAACGCCGACACCTCTACCGCCTCCGTTTTCAAGAAAAGCATCAACGCCTTGCTTCAATAAGCTTTGCTTAAGAAAGATTTGACTGTTAACCGTTAAAAACTCATCGCCATAATCAAGGAATTTGTCCCTTGGTTCAGACCAAGCAAGGCCGCCATGAATATCCACCTCTCCATTTTTGACCAGCTCGATAGATCGACTCCAATCAGTCAAAACGAACTCTACTCGACGTCCTGTTTTATTTGAATAGGCTTTCCAAAAATCAATAAGAATACCTTTTGGTTCTCCGTTAGAGTCTAAATATGAAAATGGTTTCCAAGCTTTAGAGTTACTGACAGTAAGAGGAGGTAAATCCGATTGTGAAGGCACATGCGCATAGATTGCGGATGAAAACGAAAAGAATATGCCTGAAATAGCCCAAAAGATGAATCGGCATGTCGTGTTATTCATAATATTATTGATGCCTTGTCATTTAACAGTACGGATTATTGTTTATTGTTTTTGCACATCAGATGGTTATTTTCCATAACATCACTGAAAATATCCAAGTCGCCATTTATTTATCCGGCTAAATATACTCTCATTAGACAAATTCTGATATTGAAAGTCAAAAATTAGACATGGGCATCATTCTGCTCCTCGTTTTAACGCTTTAGCTCTGTTACATTTGCGCCATTGTTATCCAGCTCATAAATGACCATGCCCTCCCAATATCGAATCAATAAAATCGTGGAGATTGGCGACACACTTCACCGCAGTGGTTGTGCCTCTTATAAGGTAGAAAAATACACTCAGCATTATGCGAAAAAACATGGTGTTGATGTAATGATACAAGCGACACCTACAACGATTAATTACCAGTTTCCAGATGACAATAATGCCGTGGTTCTCAAACGACTAAAGCCTGCATCTATCAATTTGAGTTTGTTAGCAAATACGATCATTCGGATCAATACACCAAGTAACGAGCCGCTTCCTGAACCCACAGGCTATCCTAAATGGATTATTGCACTTGCTAACATGGGGATCCCCCCTGCTTATTTACTTCTAATAGGTAGCACGATGGAAGCCGTAGCTTTTTCTATCGTACTGGGCTTCTTAGTATGGCTTTGCCAGCAAATATGCCACTCCAGAAGAGCTATTGCAGCTGAGTTTATTGCCGCGCTAGTGACGGGGATTTTTGTCGCCTTTTTGGCAAGTACAGGCTTACCCATTCCCATTTGGGCTTTATGTATTGCGTCTGTTGTATTGTTTGTTCCCGGTCTTTCAATCGCCAATGCTTTAGAGTGTTTAGCTTTTAATGATTTAGTATCTGGCACCAGCTTGCTCGGACAGTGCGCGCTTTCCTTGATTAAATTGTTTGTTGGTATCGTCATGGGGCTAAACATTGGCGAAGCAATATGGGGACAAGCCGTATCAATCTCTTATACCAATGCGGTTCCAACTTGGTTGCACGTCTTAGGATTGCCGATTATTTCGATATGTATTGGCATTATTTTTAATGCGAGAACCAAAGATATTGTTCTTGGACTCCCAGTGGCCGTGCTAGGAATGTGGGGGCCATTCTATTTAGGGTTTGATAGCGGTTGGATTGTCGGAACTTGGGTTACAACAGTATTGATCACCCTATATGGCACTTGGATTGCTAAAAAAATGGACCTCACAGGTTCTATTTATATCGTTCAAGGCATTATTATACTTGTCCCTGGTAGCCGAGTTTTGGTGAGCGCAAGTCAATCTGTATTTGAGCAGTCTATCCTGCCAATTCCAAGTATCGGACTCTCTGCACTGTTTATGTTCTCTGCCATTGTTGCCGGACAAATCACAGCTTACTCTATATATTCACCAAAAATAGAACGGTAGCCGAAGCCAAAAACACCTTTTTATTTTATAGGCACGATCAAATAAGTAATTACAGTCGATCAACTTCAATAAAAAAGCCCTATTCGAAAATAACATTACGCTACTTTTGAATAGGGCTCTTTGCCACTATGTTTAGCCTTCCTGACAAAACTGCCTTTCCCTTTTTTGGCTTTCACAACTCTTACAGTAAACAATTTACTCGTTACGATTGCTTTTAATGCATTGTCTTTCACAACACCTCGCTGATGTTCAACCTCAAGATTTGAAGGGTCTATCACCGCTTGCTGCCTGTTATATAATTCCGCTCTTTTTTTCTTTTTCAAAATGAACCTCCATCGGTCATATTTCGGTTCGAATTTTGCTTAAAAAAGACGCAAGTGTCAAACTCAAAATTTCAACTCGATATAATAAAAACTTAGGCTTGTCACAAAACAGTCATTCCATTGCAACATTGAGATAAGTAGATGAATCTAAACGAGACAAAGAGCAAGTAACGATAAAAAACTCGACTCAAAACCAGACTATTTCGTTGACTTAGAGGTAAATTGATTTAGACTTTGACTCGGCTAGAAAGAAAGTTTTTTGTTTATATACATTTCGTTGGATTACTTGTAACTCAACCTCCGTGTTATACGCAATAGCAGCTACTTTTCCACGCTATCGGCGCCATAATCGGCCAAACACATAAATATATTTAGGATTTAACTATGTCTAACACAGTTACTGGTACAGTAAAATGGTTCAACGAAACTAAAGGCTTCGGCTTCATTCAACAAGAAAACGGCCCAGACGTTTTCGCTCACTTCTCTGCAATCACTGGCGACGGTTTCAAAACGCTAATCGAAGGTCAGAAAGTTGAGTTCACTGTATCTCAAGGTCAAAAAGGCCCTCAAGCTGACAGCATTAAAGTACTTTAATTCGTACTCTAATTATTCTAAATAGCTGGCTATATGCTGGCTATTTTTTTGCCCGCTGAACACTGATTTCATGTACTATCCCCTTCTATTCTCTCATTAAGACAAACACATGGCGCTAAAACCGACGATTTACAAATTCCGCGTATCACTCACCGATATGAACCGTGACTATTACGACTCGCTCAACATGACCATAGCTCAGCATCCATCTGAAAATGATGAGCGAATGATGGCACGAGTTCTTGCGTTTTGCCTCAATGCATCTCCTGATCTACAGTTTACTAAAGGATTATCAAGCGTTGAGGAGCCTGATTTATGGGAGAAAACACTCGACGGCCAAACCGCCGTATGGATTGACGTAGGCGAACCCGATCCTGAACGCATCAAGAAATCAACTCGTCAAGCCAAAGCAGTAAAAATATATAGCTTTAATACAAAATCTAATGTTTGGTGGGAACAGAACAAAGGCAAGATTGCACAATATGATGCTAATGTTACTCGTTTTGACAATGCTGGTATCGTTGATATGGCAAAAATGATTGAACGCACATTAGACATTTCCGTCATGCTTTCTGGAAATTCAGCATTTATTAACAGTGATAAAGGCGCGGCCGAAGTAACATGGGAAGATCTTCAAGATAATGAGTAGCCTACTCTCTGAACTGGATAATGCTGGTGCACTAAACGTCAGCAATATATCTGCACAAAAAAAAGAGTTGCAGCTACTTTGTGAAGCCAATGAGTCTCTTTTTACAAAAGTTTGTGAGAGGAAACCTGAAACTTCACCCCTTCAGCATGCCCTTGGTGTCTTAACGAAAGCTCAAATTGAAGCGACTTCACGCCTTCAAACTCAATCTTCTGCCAGTTCTGCAATGCTTGAAGCAATTAGCAGTACTGTGGGCTCTGAGCATCTTCAAAAGTTTTCGTCAAAAGAAGGGCAAGAATTATTGCTCATCACTCACCTTTGGATCTATCTACTCGGAAGGCTAAATATGGATTTTAGCTATGCGAATGATCATGCATTGCAAACTTCAAATCTTCTTAGCCCACTCGTATATAAACCAATTGAAGGGCTAAGGTGCCAGTTTATGGAGACGTTCTATCAAGGTTTACAGCAACATAAGCATTACAACCCAAGTAGGAGCGTTTTTCATTCAATTAAGTCCTTCGTCAGTCGTATATATAATGGCAACAGAAGTGATTAAATATGCATTATAATATTATTTGCATATATAACGAACGGTATAAAAATCAGCTCACATTCTTTTTTAATTAAAGCGCAAGTTCGACGATCTCCTTACTTATATCAGTAAGTGTTAATATTAAAAATAGAATTACATTGGTGTATCTTATTTAATTGGGCTGCAAGATTACTGTTAGCCTAATTTCATTCCAACATAGTCCGCCTCAGTGCGAACTCTGTGTATCATTTACTGATACAAACAGGTTTACAGGCTCAAACACCAGCCAAAAGCCATATAACAGTTAAAAACCCCAACAATCTACATTAAACCAGCTTAAAACTTCAAAGCGGACGAGAAACTGCCGCAGAAGTCAAACTATTGCACTATTTAATGGTTTCACTATATAAGCTCGATGATGCAGTCTGGTGATACTTTATAAATATGGTTTTGTTGCATGAATAAGCTCGACTATTATTCACAGTCATTAATAAAAGCAACAATAAATCAACTTCGCAACGCATGAAGCGTAAGCGAGTAGGAAGATCTACACAGGGAACGGGCAATCATGAGATTCAATATACTCTGTTGCGTTATTGCATCTGCTTTAACCTCAGCAGTCCTTCATGCCGAAGAATCACAAATACCAGAGCAGACAAAAGAACAAGAACAAACTTGGGAGCTGTCTGTGGGTCTTGATTACAGCAAGAATGGTTACAAAGATAGCCACCACCTTGCTGATCGTAACCTATCTGCAAATGCGTCCATCATCTATAACTATAATCCAGATATTTCTTTTACAGCTAATTTCTCTGGATACCACAGTTATGATGGTGCGCGCGGTGATTATTGGGATGATATTTGGTTAACTGTAAATAAGAATAACTTATGGAACCCAACCGATTATTTAGCAATGTCTGTTGGTTCTCGTATTCTTATTCCAGTTTCTGACTTATCAAAAAACACCGATCTACAAACAGCAATCCGGGGCAATATTAAATTTACATTTGCCTTAGATAATATTTTAGATGGACTTCAAATAAGCGATGCCGTTCGTTTACGAAAGAACTTTCATAAATATACAACTGTAGGAAGTTTACCACTAGAGGAATATCGATTGAGCAATGCTTTATCAATTGATTACTCGGTAAATGATTGGTTCTTCAATGTCAATTTTGTTAGCTCAACTTCTTGGAGTTACCGAGGCACATCCTATTCGCCAAAGTTAACTCATGCAGAAGAGATCGGCTATCAATTCACGGATAACTTTAGTTCCGCTCTTGGTATGACTAATAGCGCAACTTATTACGATCCGGATAGAGGACCAAGCCCACTCAACACGTTGTTTGATCTAAAAAACCCAACCTATTACGTCACATTAAATTATAACTATTAACCATATACAGGGAATTAATATGTTTAAGAAACTGGCCATCGCATCTATGGTGAGCATCGCTCTCTATGGTTGTGGCGCAGAAGAGCGTAGCTATGAAGCAGTGCCTCGCGCTCAAGAGCAAATCACAACACAATCACTCGATACTGAAGCCCTTTGGCTCTACATGCCTTCTACTGGCGCGACTCCGCGTTATGCGACCAGCCAAAGAGGATTTTTCCAAGGTACTCCTAAGCTTGTTAAACTTCGTTTTGACAAAACCAACGGTATCATTGCCGAAGAGGTTGATCGCGATACCATTCGCGAAGGTGTGGACTCTCGCTACACGAACGTTATCAACCAAGCACCTGTACTAAAAATTCCAGGTACATTTGAACAATATCGTTGTGCTGAAAATAATTTCGATGAGTGTACTAACAAAGAAGAGCTGAACGAAGATGCCGACACTGATTGGAAAAAGGCGTCTCACTTCACACCTGATTACGCCAATATCAAATCTCTCGCGGTAGACGTTGTGGATGCGGCGTACACCTCAACAGATGTCGAAGAGACTGCCGATCCACAGCTTACTCATTGGGAGTATGATCCTGAAACGGGCGTAATCAATGTTGAAGTTGAACGGACTTTCACTGCAAGTGCTGATGACATCTACGAATTTGGTAACCAGCTAGAAAACCTTTCATTCAAAACTCGCTTTTTCTATTCCCTTGTGAAGCTAGATACTCTTTCAAGTAAAGACTACAAAACCGTTCAATACCCTGGACGTGATTCACTACGCTATGGCTTTTTTAATGACGAAAAAGTTGAACGTTCAGCAACAGGTGAAAACAATTTACAAGGTCAAAAATTCCGCCTGTTAAACCGTTTTAACCCAAATAAGGAGATTGAGTACTATCTAAGTGATAGCTACTTTGAAAACGGCAGCGAAATGTTCCGTCAAACGACCATTGAAACGATCCATGAAATCAATACAGTACTTAAAGACACCGGCGTTCCAACAATTAAAATCGTGAACGAAAACGAACCCGCGGGTATCCATACAGGTGATCTTCGTTACAATGTTTTCAACCTGATTACAGACCCTGTTGATAGCGGCTTATTAGGTTATGGACCTTCTGCGACTAACCCATTAACCGGTGAAATTGTCCATGCTCATGTCAATCAGTATGCAGGCGTGATCCGTGCATCTTCTCGTAGAATGTGGAATCAGTTAACCATGCACTACAACCGTGGTGAAATTGACCGACCTGATGCTTTCATTCCAGTTCCACCTGCAACTGATGCTCCTGTCGACGCAAGTTCAACCATCAGCACTGGCTTTGCTGGTATTGAAGATAGCTTAGTCGCAAAACAAACGACGGCCCTAACGACTGCACTTCCTATTGCAGTAGAGAGCGAACCGAAATTTTCCAATGGCCGCACACAATGGCTAACACCCAACCAGCAGCCAGCGGCGAGTTTTAGCAAAAACATTGCAAAACATCAGTTTAATTTAGAAAAAATGGCTGAACAAAACATGTACTCAGAAGAGTTCATGTGGGTTAGTACTAAGTCTAAAGGCTTAATTAAAGGCATCGACTACCTTGAAGGCGGCTATTTCGATAACTCAGATTTAGAGCCTAGTGATGCTGATTATGCCAATAAAGTTAATACTAAACTGAAGAAGTGGAGCCAACTCTCTTCTGATCAACAAGAAATTGTGACAAATCAAATTTCAAAACACATGTACAAATCAACCCTTGTACATGAACTTGGTCATAACTTAGGTCTACGCCACAACTTCATGGGTTCAGTGGATAAAGAGAACTTCTATCAAGAGGATGAAGTGGCGGCCTTTGGTTATGACAAAGTTCCAGCACACAGCTCAGTGATGGATTATGGTGCATCCATTTTTGATGAACTCCCAACCTACGGAAAATACGATATTGCCGCTCTTAGGTTCGGCTATGGGCGTGAGCTCGCTTATTCAACCAAAGAGCAAGTCACCGATCCGGATACTGGTGCGGTCTCTGAGGTAAGAGTGACTAAATATGGCAGCCTAGATGCCATTGATACCGAGTTAGAAAAAGATGAGCATGCCTATCTGCTTGGTTCTGTTCACCAGTTTAAAGAGAACTTAACCACGGCAGACGCCAATGCCGTAATGAAAACATTTGATTTCTGTACTGATGAAAACGTGAGAAGCACAACCACTTGTAACCGCTTCGATGAAGGTTCAAACATTCTTGAGCAAACAGAATTCCGCATTCAGAAATACTGGGACAGCTATGATCTCGTCAACAAACGTGATGGTCGAGAGCAGTTTTATGAATACGAAATCCAACGCTACGCTTATTCTCGATGGTATGAGTTCAACCAAATCCGTTCTGTTGTAGATGAATTAGGTGATATCGATTACCAACTGTCAAAATTAAGTGGTTCAGAAGACAGCTATGGTAAGAGCGTTGCAAACTACTATACAGACAACTGTACTCGCAGCTACATTCGCCGAAACCTTCCAGAAGGTGCGAAAATGGTTTGTGACACGTTTGATGCGTCACTACTCGCAGCAGACTTCTTAGTTAAAGTGATGAGCACGCCTGATAAAGTCTGTGAAATCAATGTATCAACGAACTCAGGTGTTATTAGCCGCTTCGTACCACTATCCGATTTATGGAGCTCTTATGGCCCAAGTATTCCGGATAAAACGACGTTACCTGAATCATGCTTCGATGAAGATCTCGTCAATATCATGAAATCTAGCCGCGATAATATAGATGTCTTATCTGAGACTCGAGATGGTCGCCCATACGCGAACATGCGAGCAAATAACCCATACAACAACTCTTCAACTGCTGTTGATCAGTTCGGTATTTGGGCAGACAAACTCGTCGCAGCACAGATGCTTGTTAAACGTAGTGATTATAGTCGTGCTCGTGATAAGTCGAATATCGCTCTACTCGATGTTTCAAGCATCCAAAGTGGCACTCAAGGCACACCACAAAAAATCAAAACATACTTAGGTTACTTAGGCTACGGTATGGATTCTTTCCCAGATCCAATCTTCGTGAACAAAGATGGAGAAAGAGCAACAACGGTAACGCCTTACCGACCTGACATTAAACGAGCTGTCGATGTAGCTCCGTATTTATACAATTTGAAATCGTTCTTCCAGCTTTCAGATAATACGGTTACTCCTCTATTCTCGGCACTCTTAAACAACTTCGTCGCATTTGGAGATGCAGAAGAGTACGGTCTAGCGGATAGTTCACAAGATCTTCTTGATGATATTTCCCTAACGGATCCAGGCTCTTCTGTTGATAGCGTCGGCAGTGTTGAGTTCAGCCTAAAAACTCGAAACTATGTCGTGACACGTCGTAACGGTTTAGCTAAGAACATGGCTGAAAAGGCCCTTCTAATTAATGGCAAACAGGATGATTTAATTAAACTTGATGACACTAATTACTCAACGAAAAGGAACCTTAAAGCCAATGGTGTGAGAACGCTTAACGATTTCACACTCGTTATGCTAAGAGATCCAGCGGCAGTGCAACTATTGAAAGATGCCTCTTACTTTGAATCTTTATTCAGAGCGTCAGGGTTCCCTGTTCGAGTTCCGGCGAAGTTCACGGAAGATAAAGATAATAAGTGTTTTACCGTGACAGAGACACCAACACGCTGTAACAGTAAAGACAACCTTCATGCCGCATGGAAATCTCTCCAAGCTAATGAAGATGATGACGCGTATTTACCAGCGCTGCTCGACTGGGCAACCCAATACACGACCATTGTTGAAAATGAAATACAGAGAGCACCAGAAACCTCAGAACTTTACGATATTGACCCTGAGACAATCTGGTTATGGCAATCAAGAGATTACATTCAGTACCGTTACGCACTAGAACAACTGCCTGTTCTATAAGTAGTTAACCAACTGTAATGTGACAAAGACTGGTTCGATTTGAGCCAGTCTTCTCTTCGTTCCGTACGATAAGAATTCAATAAAGGAGTTTGAATTGTTAGCCTATTTTAGCCGGCGATTGCTTTTAATTATTCCGACCTTCATCGGGGTTACCTTGCTCGTTTTTGCACTCACGCGATTTGTTCCCGGTGGGCCTGTAGAGCGTATGATTTCCCAAATGCAGAGCCAATCGATTGATGGAGGCAGCTCTGGACAGCAAGGCTCGCAATCCTTATCAGAAGAACAAATAGCCGAACTGAATGCATTCTATGGTTTAGACAAACCCATTTTAGAAGCGTATCACGAGTGGTTACTCAAGCTCGTTCAATTTGATCTCGGAGAATCGACACGCTATTACGAGCCTGTATGGGATATGATTAAAGAGCGACTTCCTGTCTCCATGTTTTATGGATTCTGGACATTTGTGATCAGCTATCTTGTCTCTATTCCCCTTGGAATTCTTAAAGCCATCAAACATGGTTCTAAATTCGACAATGTCAGTTCTGTCATGGTGTTTCTTGGTTACGCGCTGCCTAATTATGTCGTTGGCGTTTTCTTAATATCCTTCTTCGCTTTCCATTTAGGTTGGTTCCCGATGGGAGGATTTGTCAGTGATGAATTTGATGAACTAGAATCGATGCAACAAATCGCTGATGTTTTCTCACACGCTTTCCTCCCTCTGATCTGCTATATCATCGGTGACTTCGCAATTTTAACCATGACAATGAAGAACAACTTACTCGAAAATTTAGCCGCTGATTACGTAAAAACAGCGATCGCAAAAGGCTTACCTTTTAGCAAAGCAGTAAGAAGACATGCACTTCGCAACAGCTTGATCCCTATAGCGAGCCATCTTGGTAACGTTGTTTCTGTATTTGTCGCAGGCTCATTTCTCATTGAGGTTGTTTTCAACATTGATGGTATCGGCTTACTTGGGTACGAATCGATCGTTGAACGAGACTACCCTGTTGTAATGGGCATTCTTACCATTTCATCTCTACTGCTTATGTTTGGCAATATTCTTTCAGACTTATGTGTGGCGGCAGTAGACCCAAGAGTGAAATTTGGACGTTAATGTATGCAAATTGATCCGCTAACAAAGAAAAAAATAAAACGATTTCGTTCAATAAAACGCAGTTATTACTCATTTATCATTTTAACTGCCTTGGTACTTTTATCTTCGATTGCAGAGGTTTTTGTCAATAATAAAGCCTTAATGGTCTCTTATGATGGCGAGTGGTATTTCCCAACCTACAGCCGAGTCGTAAGCGGTAGAACCTTAGGTCAAGATTATGATTACGAAGCTAATTACCGAGAACTGCAGTCTATTTTTGAAACAGAAGACGAAGGCAATTGGGTGCTTTTACCCATTATCCCTTGGGATCCTTATGAGCAGGATTTTGATGGCGTCAACTACCCACCGACAGCACCATCATTAGCAGACAAGCACTATTTCGGCACCGATCAATCTGGCCGAGATGTATTAGCTCGCCTTATCTATGGTTTTAGAATCGCCATTTGGTTCGCAATGCTCACACTTACCATCTCTTACACAATAGGTGTCCTTGTCGGTTCTTTGATGGGGTATATGGGAGGGCGATTTGACTTGATCATGCAGCGCATTATCGAAGTCTGGTCTATGGTTCCATTCTTGTATGTCATCATGATTATGGTTTCAATCATTAAACCGAGCTTTTTCCTGTTTGTTCTCATCAACGTTCTTTTCGGTTGGATAAGTATCACTTGGTATATGAGAACGATGACTTATAAAGAAAAGGCGCGAGAGTACGTCACCGCTGCAAGAGCTCAGGGAGCGGGAATGCTACGGGTGATCGTTAAACACATTTTGCCAAACACAATGGTGATGATCGTAACGCTGGCCCCTTTTGGCATCGTCGCCAATATCACAACATTGACAGCATTAGATTACTTAGGCTTAGGGCTCATGCCACCGACACCAAGTTGGGGCGATCTCCTTCAGCAAGGAAAATCAAACCTTGATGCGTACTGGATCATCAGTTCCGTGGTGTTTGCCATTGTTTCGGTTTTAACTATGGTGACATTTATCGGTGAAGGTGTTCGCGAGGCATTCGATCCAAAGAAATACACTCGGTACATTTAATCATGCTATGAGCGCAAGGCTGCGCTCTTATTCAAATAGCTTTGGAGCTAAAATGAACAAAATATCAATGACACTATTGCTGATTTTCAGCTTTTTATATCAAAGTTTTGCCATCGCCCAAGATCTGCCGACGGACCTCAACTGGATCACAAATAACGATCAACCTCTCTTTGCTGATGACAATGCGAAGCAAGGTGGAACTTATCGCCTTCATCTATCGAGTTTTCCACTCACTATGCGCACCGTTGGGCCAGACTCTAATGGTAGCTTCCGTGCTTTCATTATGGATGGAAACCCATCACTCCTTCAAAAGCACCCCAACACACGTCAGTACATTCCAGCACTCGCGAAACAATGGGCATTTGGTCAAGATCAAAAAACCATCTACTTCAAACTCGATGAGTCCGCTCGGTGGACAGATGGAAAGCCAGTAACCAGCGAAGACTTCCGCTTCGTTTTCGATTATATGAAAAGTGATAACACAAGAGCGCCTTGGTACAAGGACTATTACACGAACAAAATCGCCAGTATTACCATTTTTGATAAGACCACATTCGCACTTCATTCTGCCGATGCTTTAGCCAATGATGAACTGCTGATGCGCTTAAATATTTTGCCTAAACCTGCTCATTTTTATCCAAAAGGGATCACTAAAGATTTTGTTAAGCGTTACAACTGGAAAGCAGAACCCGTTACAGGCCCGTACAAAGTATCCAAAATCAAAAAAGGGAAATTTGTTAAGTTGTCAAAAGTTGATAACTGGTGGGGATACGGCAACAAATATTATCAACACCGTTACAACGTCGACAATATTCTCCTAAAAGTGATTCGCGACTCAGATATTTCAATCAAATATTTTGAGAAAGGAGAACTTGATGCGTATTACATGGTTTTCCCATCAATTTGGCATGACAAAGCAAAAGGTGAACTCTACGAACGCGGCTTTATTGAAAAAGAGTGGTTCTTCAACGAATCACCACAAGGTGCAGCAGGCGTTTGGCTTAACCTTGCGGCTGATAAAATGAACAACAAAAACCTTCGTCGCGGTATTGCTCACTCACTCAACGTTCCTAAAATGATTGAGATCGCGCTACGTGGGGATTATAGCCACCAGCAAGGGTTCGGCTCTGGTTTCGGTGAGTACGATAACAAACAAATTAAAGCAAAACCTTTCGACGTAGAACTTGCAGATAAGTACTTCGATATGGCGGGCTACTCATCTCTAGACAAAGATGGAATCCGTATGAATGACAAAGGTGAACGCCTCAGTATTACTCTGACATACTTGTCAAAAATGCACTCCCCTCGCGTTATTGTCCTTAAGGAAGAAGCTCGAAAAGCCGGTTTAGAAATTGAACTCAAATTAGTGGACGGTGCGACAGGGTTTAAGTCTCTGTTAGAAAAGAAACATCAAGCAGCATTCTTAGGAATGGGGGCCCCCTCAACTCCTGTTTATTGGCAATACTTCCATTCAAGTAATGCAAAACCACAAACCAACAACTTCACCAATTATTCAAACACTGAGATGGATAAATTAATTGAAGCATATGATTCTGAGTTCGATGTAAAAGAAAAAGCCGCTCTTTCGCGTCTTATCCAGCAGAAAATAGCGGATTGTGATTGTGTCATACCAACCTACTCTGTCCCGTTTTCAAGAGCAGCACATTGGCGTTACGTCAAACTTCCAAAATCAATTGGTACGGCTCTATCTCGCGATATTCTTGATGCTAAAAGTATGGAATATGGACTTTTCTGGATTGATTTAGAAGAGAAAAAAGCAACGAAAAAAGCGCTTAAATCGGGACAGTCGTTCCCACCAGTGACTCGTATCGAAAATCGTTTCGCCAACCAATAACGGACTGTATTAGCAATATGAATAACGATTGTATTTTATCGGTAAGAGATCTGGAAACGACGTTCACAACCGATGACGGAGAAGTAAAAGTACTCGATGGTATTTCCTTTGATATCACAAGAGGAAAAACCATTGGTATTGTCGGCGAATCGGGTTGCGGAAAGAGCGTGACGGCGGCATCGATCATGGGACTTTTGCCTCACCCTTACGGAAAAGTCACATCTGGTCAAATTGAGTACAAAGGTACTGACTTAGTCAAAATGTTACCAGAAGCTCTGTATAAAACCCGTGGCAATGAGATCTCAATGATCTTTCAAGACCCAATGACCGCATTAAATCCAGTACATACGATTGGCAAGCAACTGTGCGAAGCCTATGAACTTCACCGCCCTGACCTTTCAGCCTCTGCGCAAAAATCTGCCGCGATTGATATGCTGAAACGAGTTGGTATCCCTGCGGCTGAAGAGCGCATTAATGTTTATCCGCATGAACTATCTGGTGGGATGCGTCAACGAGTCATGATAGCTATGGCCCTTGCCTGCGAGCCTGAAATACTGATTGCCGATGAACCGACAACCGCTCTCGATGTCACAGTCCAAGCTCAAATTCTTGACCTTATGGCAAAAATGCAAGAGCAGAGCAACATGGCGATCATCCTTATTACCCACGATATGGGCGTCGTAGCCGAAAGCTGTGATGAAGTTGTCGTCATGTATGCTGGGCATGTGGTGGAGAAGGCTGACGTATTCACTCTATTTGAATCACCGAAGCACCCCTATACACAAGGTCTCTTACAGTCCATCCCAAGAATAGACGGTACCCCAAAATCCATTTTAGGCACTATTCCAGGTTCAGTTCCGAGTTTAAATGATATGCCTTCTGGCTGTCGATTTAGAAACCGCTGCCAATACCAAACATCACGTTGTGCTGAATCAGTGCCAACTCTCACACCAGTCAGTGACGAGCATGCTGTCAGCTGTTTTCTCATTTCGGAGGATAAATAGTGGCTAAAACTATTTTGGAAGTCTTGAATTTAAAGCAGCATTACGCGCTTCGAGGCGGGTTATTCACAAAAACTCAGTACGTATATGCGGTTGATGGTGTTTCTTTTGCTGTTAAAGCAGGAGAAACCCTTGGATTAGTTGGTGAATCTGGTTGTGGGAAAAGCTCTCTCGGCCGATCTTTACTTAAACTACACGAACCAACTTCTGGTCAAATAATCTATCGCGGTCAGGATATAACACACTTCACTCAGAAACAGATGGTGTCACTTCGTAAAGAAATGCAGATCATTTTCCAGGACCCAATGGAAAGCTTAAATAGCCGTCATACTGTAGGGAGTATTTTAGAGGAACCGTTTGAAATACATAACATTGGTACCAAACAAGAACGGAAACAAAAAGTACGAGACCTATTGGTTAAAGTCGGGTTACCTGAATCCGCAGAGAGTCGCTACCCTCATGAGTTTTCAGGTGGTCAAAGGCAAAGGATCGGTATTGCAAGAGCCATCGCTCTCAATCCAAAATTGATTATTTGCGATGAAGCCGTATCTGCACTTGATGTTTCTGTTCAATCTCAAATTATTAACTTGTTATTAGAATTACAAAAAACCATGAATCTAGCGTTGGTATTCATCGCACATGATCTTTCTGTTGTTCGTCATATTTCAGATAATATTGCTGTGATGTACTTAGGGAAGGTGGTTGAAATGAGCGATACGCAATCACTCTTTGCTAACCCACAACACCCTTATACACGCGCTTTGATTTCAGCGATTCCACTTCCAGACCCGAAATTAAGGGGAAAGAGAGAGCTTTTAAAAGGCGATGTCCCCTCTCCGATCTCACCACCAGAAGGTTGCCACTTTGCGTCAAGATGCCGATTTTCAACACCTGAATGTCTGGAGCACTACCCTGATCTCAAAGTGAGATCTTCTAATCATAGTGTTGCTTGTCATTTGGAAGTCGAAAGAATAGCGATATAACAGAAGAACAACACGTATACAGGGGAAGCCGCATGTTTGTTTTCTCTGTGTACGATGCGCGAACTCTAAAAAACGCAGTTAACCTTCTAATTTAGCTATCTCATCTTTGATCTGTTTTAGAAATGTATTTGGTAGTGGCTGAATGCCTTCTGAAAAGTTCAATGTTTCATGAGGGGCGACACACAACAATACATTGCGCATTTCACCATCTTGCTCTTCCTTCATATTCTCAGAATGATACTTTAGCACTTCTTGAGTAAGAAGCTTGTTCAACGCTTCAATCTGAGGCTCTTTCAAATTCATCCGAGAAAAACCAACACGAACACAGTTAGGGCTTTCCAACGCCTGAGATTTTAGAATGGTTTTATACTTCGCACTCAATTTTGAGTCGTTAGAAAAGCGATAGTAAAATGGGCCATTTAATTGAATCTTATTTTCATCGGTTAGCTTCACCAAACCCAGCATTTCAAGTGCACGAGAGTAAGCATAGGTTGAAGCGACATCTAACCCATGTTTCTCTTTCATATAATCATGGCTATCGCGATGCCTTATGTGTCTCAACTCTCGATAAAAGTCATATAAGTGTGGGAATTTATAGAAAATTTCATCTTGCGTATGATTAAAAAAACTTTCGTTATCATGCTGCAATTTAACGGCAATTTTCTGCAATTCATCAAGTGTCGTGTCCGTTTCACGACAGTAATCCAACAAGCGATCCAGAGTGATGTTTGGGCTGTATAAGTGACGTTTAAATGTTGAAAGTGGTACCCCAACACGATCGGCAAGATCACGGTAAGTTCGCCCTTTCGCTTTAATCACACTTCTTAACGCCGCTAATAAATACTCTGAATTTGCCGTCCGCATCCTGCTGAACTCCTACGTCATTGTTCGATGAATCATAGTATTTGTATATAAGTTATAACTTTTAGCAACCTATTTCTTATAAAATGCTGCCACACGGTTATTAATCGCTCGTATTAAGAAGGAGGGAGATGGTCAAGATAGTTTACTAATCAATAATTTATTATCGGTTAATACTACAGAGTGTATGCTGTAACTCTTCAATCGCCCCAAAGGTTTTAGTGTGGGCCAGTCACATCCATTCACTTGCGGTATCTACATCTGGATGCAAAGTAGAAATAAAGAGTCGCCAATTAAAGTGAGTCACACGGCTTAACTTTTCATGTGACTCAATTTATTCATTACTGGTTTATCAATAAGGCGTTAGACTCAACCCATATTTACAAGTTTGCATGAGGCCCAAACACTTCATAATGTACTCGCTCACGTGGCACATTTAATTCATCAAGCTGCTTAACAACAAAATCCATAAATGGTACAGGGCCGCAGACATAGAAATCACCATTATCCAACGGCAATTCACTCGTAATCGAGTCAAGATTCATCTCACCAAAATGTTGGTGACTCGCGGCTATTTTCTCATGACTACAGCGGTACCATGTCTTTTGATTCCAACCATTGATTGAAATCAGATCATTCACTTCTTCGATAAAGGAATGCTGTTCTTGAGTCTCACAAGCATGTAAATATGTCACTTGTTTATCTTCAATGCCAGATAAGCTCTGCAGCATGGCTTGCATTGGCGTCACACCTACACCGGCAGAAATCAAAACTACCGGCTTCTCACGTTCCACATAGTAAAAATCACCAGCAGGTGCATAAAGCTTTACACTATCTCCGACTTCAACGTGATCGTGTAAATGATTAGACACCAATCCAACATTGTCAGTGTTAACACCTTCACGCTTAACTGAAATACGGTAGGTCTTTCCGTTCGGTTTTTGTGATAGTGAATATTGGCGTATTTCCTTGTAATCACCGTTTTCAGGTTTCACTTCAATACCAATATATTGACCAGGGTGAAAATCCAACACTGTGTTGTTATCTTTGGGCTCAAATACAAAACTGGTCACGAGCTGTGATTCCATCGTTTTATCTTTCACAATAAACTCACGGGCAGCAGACCAACCGCCAATCGCTTGTTTGCGCTGAAGGTATAGCTCCCCTTCTCTATCAATAAAGATTTGTGCCAAAAATAAGTATGCAGCGGTCCATGCCTCTTCGACTTCTTGCGTGAATGCCTCTGTCGCTAGCTCTCGCAATGTTTCAATTAAGTGATGGCCTACTATTTGATAGTGCTCAGGCTGAATATTGAAACTCGTGTGCTTTTGCGCAATTCTTTCTACCGCAGATGTTAAAGCCGCTAGGTTATCGATATTTTTTGCGTATGCCGCAATCGCTTCAAACAGAGCAACACCTTGACGGCCTGTTTTTTGGTGAGTCATATTAAAAATATCTTTCAACTCAGGGTTGTGAGAAAACATGCGCTGATAGAAATGTTGCGTTAATGCAGGTCCTGCGTTTTCAAGCAGTGGAATGGTACTCTTAATAATATTGATATGTTGTTCATTAAGCATGAAATGCTCCATCTTTGGGGTATATGGCTTCGCCACACCGAACTTCACCTGTTGAGCAAGTGAAAGTTAGAATTAAAACAAGCCCAAAACGGTTACATTGTTCAATGTGAACTCGATTTGAGGCGGACTTTAGATTTAGTGTTAGTGAACACTTAACGGTGAATTTTCTTCACTCTGTTATTAACGAAGAATCATTATCACTTCGTTATCCCCTCATTGCATTTTCAGTGCCAATAGCAAAAAACCTTTATCTACTTGTGTTTAGCCGCCAAATTAAAGAAAAACAAGTCAAGATGACCGCTTTCATTTGAGTCGAAATGACACTACTATAGCAAAATGTCTTTTTGAGAATGATTAACATGCAAGATATTACAGCATCCACGCTGATGGAAATGACCATAGGTTTAGCAAGCGGCTTAAATGATCAAGATAGGTTTAACAAGCTTATCGATGCTATACGCAAAACAATTCATTGTGACTGTGTTGCTCTCCTTTCATTGCAAGGTGATTACCTCGTCCCATTGGCCATGCAGGGCCTCAGCAGAGACACATTGGGTCGCCACTTTGCCATCAGTGAACACCCTCGCTTTAATGAAATATGCGAATCAAAAACACCGATCATTTTTGATTCAGACAGCCCACTTCCCGATCCATTTGATGGCCTTCTTATTGATCATGACGGGGATCTTCCCATGCATGCGTGTATGGGACTGCCGCTTATCTTCAGTGATAAACTGCTTGGCGTTTTGACTCTCGATAGCCTCACCCCTGATGTTTTCAATGCTATCCCTGCGCGCAGTCTAGAAGTCCTTTCTGCCATTGCCGCTTCAACCGTAAAAATGGCCTTCACTTTCTCCCAGCTTGAAACACAAGCAAAGCAATCTCGCCAACTTCTAGAAGAGCTTAACGAAGAAGCGTGGGAAAGAGATGGCGGTGAAATGATTGGCCACAGTTCAAGTATGGTGGCGTTGAAAAATGATATCGAAGTCGTCGCGCCTTCCCATTTCAATATCTTGATCCATGGTGAAACGGGAGTCGGAAAAGAGCTTGTTGCAAGAACCCTTCATCACCAGTCACAAAGAAAACGCAAACCTCTGGTTTATGTAAACTGCGCAGCTTTGCCAGAAAATTTAGTAGAAAGTGAATTGTTCGGCCATGTCCGTGGCGCATTTACTGGGGCTGACAAAAATCGCCAAGGAAAGTTTGCATTAGCTGATGGCGGGACTCTTTTCCTCGATGAAATAGGTGAACTGCCTCTTGCTGCACAGAGCAAACTTCTGCGAGCATTGCAAAATAACGAAATCCAACCAGTTGGCCAAGATAACATCCAAACGATTGATGTCCGTGTGCTTGCCGCCACCAATCGAGATCTCAAGAAAGAGGTCGAACAAGGCCGATTTAGAGCGGACTTATACCACCGCTTAAGTGTCTACCCTATTGCCATTCCTCCCCTTCGTGAGCGCGATGGTGACATTACCCTTTTAGCCGGTTTCTTCTTAGAGCAAGCGAGACGAAAACTTGGAATTGCGCAGATCAAATTTGGCCCCGCAGTACTGCCTCATCTTATGAGTTATTCATGGCCCGGAAACGTGCGTGAACTTGAACACGTCATAAACCGAGCGGCTTTAAAAGCTAAAGCGAGGCACTATAACAAGAAAGTAACGGTCATTAATGCCGATGATTGCGGTCACTTTGATGAAGTCATGACCAAACCGACGCATGTTGATAGCTCACCCACTCAGCCGGAAGTAGACTTATCACAAGGATTGAGAGAGGTGACAGATGAGTTTCAGCGTCACATTATCATCGCTGCTTTAGAGCAAGCCAATTACAACTGGGCACAGGCAGCAAGACAATTACAAACCGATCGAGCCAACCTCACCCGACTCGCAAAACGTTTGGGGCTTAACCTATCTAAAACGCACAAGATAGAACGTTTATAGATCATGATGCTGAAACATATATAAATAGTTTTGTTGATAAAGTAAGACTGGTACAATGTTGCCAAATTGTATGCAATATGTATTTAAACTAGGTAAAGGTAATTATGAAGTTTATCCGTTGGTTTCTAGGCAGAATTATTCTGGTACTCAATTTCGTTTTCACACCAAAAGGAATGAAGCGAGATCCAGAAGCTCAAAAACAACTTGATGCCAAAGCTCAAGGGTTATCACTGTACCAATTTGAAGCTTGCCCTTTTTGTGTAAAAGTTCGTCGTGCAATGAAACGTCAATCTATCAATATTGACCTTCGTGATGCAAAGAATGATGATGCGCATAAGCAAGCGTTGTTAGAGGGTGGTGGCCGCGTGAAAGTGCCTTGTCTTCGTATTGAAAGTAATGGTGAAACTCAATGGATGTATGAATCTTCAGACATCATTGCTTACCTTGAGAAAGAGTTTGCTTAAGTCGTAGAGTTCGTGCATCGGCAGACAGTAAAGCATTCAATCGAAACACTCATTAACCACTCAGTAAAAAGCCCCTAGACTGACGTTTAGGGGCTTTTTGAATTCTTTGGCTTTTTTGGATATTTTTTAGGAAGGAATAGTGGATCAGCATTGCTAATTCGCAACGATCAGCATTAATTCAACTCTTCGATTACACGCTTTGCCCACTTTAGATTGGTTTGAGCACGCGGGGACATATTCACCATAGCCACGAGTGTAAATTGAATTCATGGCGACTTTTTGCTTCATCAAAGACAACTTCACCTGTTTCGCTCGCGATTCTGAAAGCCCATCATTTAATCTATTGCTCCCAGTATTATCAGCATGCCCATCAATAACAATATCAATTCCAGGTTGACGCGCTAAATAGCTTCCCAACTCATTTAGCCACTGCTCCGAGTAACTTGAAACCGTAGAAGAACCCGATTCAAACTGAATACGGTTTTTTAGTCGAACCATCACGTAGTTACCAGGAAGGACTTCGTAATCAATACCACGAGTCGCTAAGAAGCTCTCTAATGAACTGTAGGCAGATGGACGCTGTTGACCTTGTGGGCCACCTACTGTGTGTTTCTTTTTCGTAGGCGAAACCACTCCCCGATCAGGGTATAGCAACTCTCCATCGTGTTGAGGCGCAGCATCCAGTAATCCGCCATACATGGTTGGCATGCTACTGCATCCTGATAAGAGAATACCTAAAAAGACAGCTATGTATTTCATAATGCACCACATTCCAATTCAGCTCTATGAATGACTTACCTATATATCGACCACAACGGTAAAACTTTAAGCATTTTTTTGCTACTTAGTTCGTTTTTATCACGTTTCTAAACCGATCGAATAAAACGTTCTTAGATGACAAAATAGGCCATCATTTGCAACAAGTTACAAAAAAACCAGTATCGATCTAATGACTTAGTAGGTAAAATCCAAGCATCATATTTTTTAAAAAGAATCCTATGTTTAAATTAATCTCAAGATTGTCAGCACTTGTTCTTGCTAGCTTCTTATTACTTGGCTGCTCAGAAAACAGTGTTCCTCAAGAAGGTTCTCAATTTCAAAGACTTCCAAATGATGTTAGCAACTATGATGTCGCCCCTTTAACTGAAGTCTTCTCACTTTCTTGCGGCCACTGCCGTAAAATGGAAAACTTTATACCTCAGATAGAATCTTTAACCTCTCAAAAAGTTGATAAGCTACATGTTACTTTCAATGAGACTGCTCAAATTGCGGCAATGATCTACTACACCGCCGTTATGCAGTTAGACACCACACCTGATCACGCATTTATGGATGAACTCTTTGCAGCCGTACAAATGGGTGAAGGTTCGACAAATACAGAGCGTCAAGCCGCTATTGAGAAAGCATTTCAAACTCGTGATCTTGTGAGCCCTTATCAACTGAATAAAGAGCAACAGGCCACACTATTTACTTACTTAGAAAAAGCTCAACACGTATCGGTTGCTGGCGAAATCAATTCTGTACCAACCTTTATTGTTAAAGGAAAGTACCAAGTATTGACCGCTGGACACGAAAACATTGAAGCTATCGCCCACACTATCTCTTACCTTCTGACTCAACCATAATAGTTAAGGACATCACTATGACTAAGTTTGTATTCCCAATTATCATTTTCCTACTTGCTGGATTCTTTATTTATCGCACATGGAATAATCACAAAGCTGCTGATATCAACTTTCAAATTGGCCAAGATTTCTTGGTAGAAAATGGGAAAAAAGAAGGGGTAATCACAACGGAAAGTGGCCTGCAATACCAAATCTTGAAGGAAGGCACTGGAACTGAGCACCCAACAGCTAAAAGCCGCGTGAAAGTGCATTATCACGGCACTTTAATTGATGGCACTGTCTTTGATAGCTCTGTAGAACGAAATGAGCCAATCGCATTTGGTCTTAATCAAGTCATTAAAGGCTGGACTGAGGGTGTGCAGTATATGGTTGAAGGTGAAAAGATTCGCCTGTTTGTACCAAGCACTTTAGGCTACGGAAAGAGTGGTTCTGGCCCAATTCCACCAGCAACGGTGCTTATCTTCGATATTGAACTGCTTGAGATTCAATAACCAGCACGAGCTTAGTTCAATAGTAAAATACAAATGGCCTTAGCTCAGGGCCATTTGTATATTTAATCAGCTCTATTGTGCCTGACGTTGATCGAATCAAAACCCCCAATCTGATGACGAAATATCACCAGATGCCAAATCGATAATTAATTCACGTAGCCATTTGTGGCTAGGATCATTATCAAAATGTCGATGCCATAACAGCGAATAACCGCCCGGTTCTAATTTAATCGGTAGAGGTTTTGCCACCAGATTATTATTTTTAACGAGCATCTTCACAGCAGACGCCGGATAGCACATCAAAAGATCACTCTGTTCACACAAAGCGATGGCGCTTTGAAGATCAGACACATTCACCGCACTATCTAGCTTCTTGCGTTCAAGATCGAGCACCTCTTTAAGCAGCCATCCACTGACACCACCGATAGTCACTTCTAAATGCCTATATTTCAAAAACGTTTCTATATTCCACTCTTCATTTAGTGCAGGATGCCCCTTTCGCATCAAACAAACAGAATAGTCACGAGCAAGTTCCACATAGCGAAGTTCATCTGGAATCGTCATGTAGTGAGATTTTGCGCGCTCATCCCACTCGTAAATTCCAATGGCAAAATCAATTTCGCACCTCAATAAGCGATGTAAACTCTCGTCACTCCAAGTTCGGCTATTAATGCTGATCCCTGGGGCTTGCTTAAGAAGACTCGGCATAAAACGGGAATAGGTTGCGGCATAAGCACTTTCAACTAAATCAAAATTGAAAGTTCGCTGGCTTTTTTCAGGTTCAAACTCCGTTGGAATAGCAAGCTGATCAATACGACGTAAAATTTCATGAATACTGGGTTGCAGTGCTAATGCTTTCGGTGTGGGATGCAAACCTTTAGCAACGCGCTCAAACAGGGGATCATTAAAGGTTTCTCTTAGCTTTCCTAACTGCTTACTAACCGCAGACTGACTAAGGTACAGTCGTGCAGCGGCAGCGGTTACACTTCGCTCTTCTAGTAGTACCGCTAATACTCGTAATAAATTCACATCAAAGTTCTTCACTAGAAAGCACATCCTATTCGTAATTTCATTGTTGATTGTATAAAGAAATTTCTATTTTTCAATCTCTTATATCCATATAGAACAATGTTACATTCAACACTCGAACAAATTATTGAGCGTAATGGTCGAACTCGTTAACCATTCCATTTCACCGCATGCTTTTTTTGAGCGGCCTATGCTTCTTCATGCTAGAATGCCGCCAATTTCGGCGATAACTGTAGACAAGCAGTGCTTATTGTTAAACGATAATTTAACAATAAGCACTCACCGCAGTTAAACGTCTATTTATTGAATCACCATTTATTGAGACTCACAATGCCATTCTCCAAACTTGGATTAAGCGATCCGATTTTAAAAGCAGTAGCTGAACTAGGCTATGAAACCCCAACGCCAATTCAAGAAAAAGCGATACCAACGGTACTAACAGGAAAAAACCTGATTGCAGCAGCCCAAACGGGTACGGGTAAGACGGCGAGCTTTGTATTGCCATTACTTGAAATGCTAAGTAACCGTGGACCTGTAAGAGCAAAACGCATTCGAGCGCTTATTCTTACCCCAACTCGCGAATTAGCGATTCAGATTAGCAAAAATATCGAAGAGTACGGTAAATACTTAGATATTAAATCGATGGCGATGTATGGCGGAGTGGACTACGCACCTCAGAAACAGTGTCTTATCGAAGGTGTCGATATTCTGGTTTCAACACCAGGCCGTTTGATCGACCTTTATGGTCAGCGCGCGGTTCATTTTGATGAAGTGGAAACTCTGGTTCTTGATGAAGCAGATCGCATGTTGGATATGGGTTTTATTGAAGATATCAATAAAATCATCGCTCGTTTACCACAAGATATCCAAAATTTACTGTTCTCAGCTACCTTATCGAATCCTGTAAGAGATCTTGCTAAATCGGCTATTAATGATGCTGAAGAGATTTCTATTGCTAAGCATAGCGCTTCAAAATCCAACATCAGTCAATGGCTAGTCGCGGTAGACAAAGATAAGAAATCAGCACTTCTCAGCCATTTAATTACCGATGGTGAATGGGACCAAGCTCTTATCTTTATCGAGACTAAGCATGGAGCAGCCAAACTTGTCAGCCAACTTGAAAAGCGTGGGATTAAAGCAGAAGCGATTCATAGTGGCCGAAGCCAACAAGTGCGAGCGCAAGTTTTAGAGCAATTCAAAGCGGGCAAAGTGAAGTTCCTTGTTGCGACCGGCGTGGCTGCTCGTGGTATCGACATTGATAACCTCAGCCGAGTGGTAAACTATGATCTTCCTTATCCGGCTGATGACTACATCCACCGTATTGGCCGAACGGGTCGTGCAAGTGCTGTAGGTGAAGCGATCTCTTTAGTTTCCAGAGATAACTTCAAGAATCTTTGTATGATTGAAAGTCGTTTAGGGCATTTAATCACTCGTAAAGAAATTGAAGGGTTTGTCCCAAGCAAAGAGCTACCAATTTCAATATTAAATTTTGTTCCCAAGCATAAGCGTAATACAGAGAATAATGATTCGGCACCTAGACCAAATAAGCGTCGACGTTAAACCTAGTTGGGCAGATAATACGTCTGCCCTTCTCTTTTTTGAAGCACATGAATTACCATCAATATCCTCCTAAAACTTCTAGCAACACGCCTCTCATTCTTAATAATGCCTAGTTTTTTATAAATTACTTATTCCTTATAAAACAGCAACTTACGTTTAAGTTAAATAAACTAACATAATAAAAAATATAACTAAAAGTATAACGGATTGTTTTATCTACTTAATTTATTAAACACCTAAATACACCTTCATTTTATTTCCAACTACTAATTTGACGAAACGACTTCGCAGTTCTAAATTTAGTAAATTACCAACCAAGGAGTAGAGTAAAATGAAAAGGATGAATCCATCTTATCGATTACAAATCATCAAAGAGGTTGCACTCAGAAACCAAGCAGCTTGTCCAAACGATCCGATGGCGAAACACATTTCACACATTCTCGAGTCTCGGCCCAATTCAAACCATATGGTTGAACATCGGCAAGAGTTTAGCGGCAATCACTATGACGAACATGTTGGCGGCTGGGTAAGTAATGTATGGGGGCAAAAATAATAGTAGGGACATGACCATAGTGTAGCAACGCGCTATTAGTCACGATGTTGATGCAAACTTTTACTCACCGTACCGGAATCAAACCAATTGAACATTGGCTTAAAGCAATAAAAGAGTGCATCAACTAATCTGTCTATCACATCAATGTTTTAGGTATTTGCTACTGATCATTGTGTCAGTGATTTTATCAATACCGACGTATCCATCCGACCAAGTCCCATCTTCTGCAACGCTTCATATTGAGCATCTACCGTTTTTGTCAGTGGTAAATCTAGCTCGTGACGCTTCGCCTCATCTAAGCAAATAGAAAGATCTTTTCTCATCCAGTCTATCGCAAAACCAAAGTCAAAGCTGTCTTGCGCCATTGTCACAGCACGATTTTCCATCTGCCAAGATCCAGCTGCACCATGTTTTAATACATCTGTAACTTGTTCAATATCTAAGTTAGCTTCCTTTGCTAACAGGATCGCTTCACTTAACCCTTGCAGCACACCAGCGATACAGATTTGGTTTACCATTTTACAACGCTGCCCTTGGCCGTTTTCGCCAAGTAATACTGACTGTTTTGCGTAAGCATCCATTACTGGTGAAACAGACTCATAGATAGTTGGCTCACCACCACACATAATTGTAAGTGCGCCATTTTCTGCACCCGCCTGTCCACCAGAGACCGGAGCGTCAACAAAACGAAGCCCTTGTTCTGCACATGCTTTTGCTAGCTCAATAGCAAGATCAGCCGAAGTAGTCGTGTGGTCTACGATAACTGCACCAGGTTTCAAACCTGCAATCACGCCATGCTCACCATACATAACGCTTCTTACATCATCATCGTTGCCGACACAAACAAACGCAATATCGCAACCTTCCGCTGCCAATTTCGGTGAACTCTGATAATCACCAGAATATTGCTCCACCCATGATTGTGCTTTTTCTGTTGAACGATTAAAGACGGTAACGTCATGCCCTGCGAGTTTCAAATGCCCCGCCATTGGATAGCACATAACCCCTAAGCCAATAAAAGCGACCTTTTTGGTTCCCATGCACTTTCTCCTATCATTTTATTATTCTTACATAAGGTCTATCAGGTTAATGGCTTTGGCTGAACATATCAACGGGCTCTAAGACAAACATTACTTACATCTCTACTATGTTTAATTTATTAATTAAATTTACTAATTATATTTATCACACATAAATGAAATAACACTGGTGCTCTAAAAAAAGAAATAACATCCAAGATATTGTAAGAAACCCTGCATAAATGAATAATTTAGACCCCAAGGAGTACAAACCGAACATCAGAACTTAAATACACAATATTTAATTTTGCAATTAGTTTAATAAAATTAATTAATAAGGCGTGATATGTAATAATCATTGTTGCAATCTATATTGGTCAGCTGGCACTGCATTTAATTCAATAAAACATAGAGTATAGATTATGCAAAAGCCTAATAGTGTTAAGCCACTACCAACAAAAATAGAAAACAAATTAGACCGTTATTTGTCTGACAATATTAAACCACGGGTCAATGGAAAACATCTCGTTCTGGGTAATATACCTGATATCGACTCCATTTTTCTTCAAAGTAATGACTACTTATCTTTATCTGGTAATCAAAAGCTCAAAGATAAGCACATTACTGCAATACAAGAGCATAACGAAAGTGTTGTTATGTCTGGTGTATTCCTTCAAAATGAAAGTGATATTCCTTCATTCCAATCTAACCTTGCAAAATATGTTGGGTTCGCAGATTGTAATATCTGCCAGTCTGGCTGGGATGCCAATATCGGCCTGCTGCAAACCATCTGTGAACAGGATACAAAGGTTTATATCGACTTTTTTGCTCATATGTCACTCTGGGAAGGGGCAAGAATTGCTGGCGCTGATATCTATCCATTTATTCATAACAGTGTCCGCCACTTAAAGAAGTTGGTGAAACGCCACGGCCCAGGGATCATCCTCGTAGATTCAATTTACAGCATTCGTGGAAGCGTAACGCCACTGCAAGAAATAGTAGAGATAGCGGAAGAGTTTGAGTGCGCGATTGTGGTCGATGAATCTCATTCACTTGGTGTTATCGGCCAAAGCGGTAGAGGTTTAGTCCATTCGCTTAACCTAAGCCATAAAGTTGATTTTATCACTGTCAGTTTAGCGAAAACTTTCGCTTATCGTGCTGGTGCGGTTCTATCTCACGGCAAACTGGCACAATGTCTGCCTTTTATTTCTAACCCTGCAATTTTCAGCTCTGCGCTTTTACCTCATGAACTTGATAGGTTAGACGCTACATTGGACATCATTATCGAAAGTGATGTTCAAAGAGCTAACTTGTTTTCAATGTCGGAGAAATTAAGAAACGCTCTCAGATCATTAGGATTTAATATTGGTAGTGAAACACAAATTATTAGCTTAGAAACAGGAGATGAAGTGAATACAGAAAAAGTTCGTGATTTTTTCTATAACAATGGTGTCATAGGGTCCGTATTTTGCTCACCTGCCACATTAAAAAGTAAAAATAACTTCCGTTTTTCTTTACATTCAAAGCTTAATGAACACGATATAAATAAAATCATACACGTCTGTGATATGGCTATAAATAATGATGAGCTGTATTTCTTAGATTAAGCCACACCAATTAAATAGGTCTTAAATTTGAATTTAAGACCTATATTTAAATCCAATCAATGAGTTTATTAATCAATATATCTTTTTTTACTGGCTTGCTCACATAGTCATTCATACCTGCATCGAGCATATTTCCAATCATTGTTGTACTCGCATCTGCACTGAAACCAATAATTGGTAAATCAGTATGGCCTAACAACCGCACTCTTTCTGTCGCTTCTATGCCATCCATCACAGGCATTTCCGCATCCATTAAGATTAATTGTATCTGGTTTTTACTCAATAGATCTAACGCTTGTTTTCCATTCTCAGCCTGAATTACACTAAAACCTTGTTGCTCAAGTATTAAGGTGGTGAGTGAACGCACAGAAGCGTTATCATCAACTAACATGATTTGAGCATCAATTTTCCTTTTCTCTTTAGCAACATCTGGTTGCCCTATCATTTTCTGTTCAAATAACAATTCAGACAAAACTTTTGTAGGATACTTTTGAAATTCAATCTGATTAACACATTCAATCCACAAGTTTTTATCACATTGCAGCCGCTTTGATACTCCAGGTGAAGCAAACATGGCCAGTTTAGCTTCTGTAAAGTGTAAGCGCGATTCAAGCGTAGACCAAGCGACAGATGAGTGCTCCACCATTCGCCCATCGATTAAGATCAAGTCGTACTCAAACTGATACTCCTCTTTAACCAAAGCCTGTTCTGCATTCAACATTTCTAAACTGAAACCATAATATAATGAACAATCATTAAGAACACTCATGACTTCACGTGACGGATGGAGTTCAACTCCCGTGATAAATAGAATTTTCTTCGTTGCCAGAACTTGGTTCCTAAAGCTAATACTTTGGCTAGACGAATAAGACGGAATCGTTAATCTAAATTCAGTCCAATGGCCAAGCTTTGATTTGCATTTGATGCTGCCAGAGAAGGCTTTCAGTACTTTTTTACAAAATGGCAAACCCAGCCCGTAATTGCCTTTCTTACCCGAGGTGTAAAAGTCATCAAAAATGAGCTTTAACTGCTCATCAGAAATCCCAATACCATTATCTCGAACTTTAATGATTGTCGTGTTATTTGACTGTATGATCTTAATTACAATGGCTGCATCCGTTTGGCGACGATGTGAAAAAGCATTTTTTAGCAGATTGTAAATGACATACTTAAACAGCACATCACTACCAAAGAAATCACAGTGTTTATCCCCTTCAATCTGTACAGATTCTCTATCCGGCTTCGCTTTATAGCTAAACTGACTAACCGCTTCTTCAGCAACGTCATACACATTGTATTTCTGGAAGGTATTAGTAGAGATTTGATTCTCATCAATTGAAGTCAGGAGCAAATCGATTGTTTCATTCCCCGCGACGACGATCTGCTGGGCATCATCTAGCATTTCATTCAGATGGCGTAACTGCTGAGGAGATATAGTGCGATCATCTTTTAAGCCTAAAGGTGATGCTGGCAAATGCCCACGAATTAACTCTATAGATGAAAGCATCGCACTGATTGGGTTGCGCATTTCATGTGCAATACCAGCGCCAAACGATTTTGCGAGCGACACTTTGCTTTCATGTTCATTCTGGTTTCGGAAGTAACACAAATTACCAAATACATAGGTAAACAATATGATAGGGGTATATGCCCAGTTCACCCATACTTCTAATGTGTATCCACTATTGAACCACGCTAGCGCATAGGCGAAGGCAACACTAAGAATCGATTGTCCGATGATGACTTTAGTATCAAACACAAGAAGAATGTGTAAGAAACTCGCCGCCATGAAAGACATCGCCCAGATCGTTGACCAGCCATTCATTAATAGCATATAGAAAAAGAAAAATGGTAAACCAAACCCCACGGAGAATAAGAAAAAGTAGGGTAATAAATGGCGAAACCTTTGCGGAAATGCGTGGCGAACTAATAGAATAGAATAAAAAACACTACACATAAGCCGCATAGGCAAATTTTCATAATCTTGAGGGAAAAGGAATTTCCATACGAAATAGTATGCTGGATATCCAATTGCGCCCATCCAACCAACGATCATCAAATTTGGTTCTGCGTACTGATATATTTTTTCTGCTCGATCCCTAAAGTTTTGCTTCACATGACGTCCGTTATCAACAAAATACCATTCAAAGGTTACGCAATAAAATATCATATTTATTATAGTTAATAATATCTCTGCTGTATCAGATTGTGAAACTTATGTGATATGAATTTTAGTTTAACCATTATCCTTATGGAAATAGAGGAAATAGATTATAAGGCTCAATATTTCCATATGGATCGCATAGATTCGAATTATTGATAATATTAAAAATACAAGCCTAGGAAAGCATTAAACTTAGCAGTCCGCCTTAAGCGAATAACACGTATTAATCACATGTTCTTAAATGTATTAAGCAAAAACGAACGTATAACGAATGAATGTTGTTAGTGCATTTACTCATCAAGCACATTTAGGTATAAAAAAGCCGCTCAATTTAAGCGGCTTTCATCGTTTTCTTTATTACAGTGACCGTTCTGATTATCAACAGATCAAACTAGAAGAAGTAGTTTGCATCCACTAGTGGGCCTGCAACCGCTTCTTTCACTTCTTCACGGGCTTCTAGCCATGCGATAACTTGCGCTTGCTCTTCTTCAGTTACCGATTTGTAACGCTCAGTTGAGCATAGGAAGCCTTCGAACAACTCCAAACCGCCGCCACCAAAGCAAAGGTTGATGCCATCAATGTAATCAATGAACTCATCTACAAATTTGTCATAGCTATCAAAATCAGTAATTGATGTCTTACAGCTGACGTCAAAACCAAGAATAGCAAATTCACCTAGGTAAAGTTTCTTTCTAATACGTCTGTTTTTGTTATCCAGCTTATCTAATTTCATCATTTCATCTTCACTATTAGTTGTTGTCTTTTCCCTTTATACACGGTTATGAAATCCATGAAAAGTAGAAGCTGAATGCATGCCCTTTTACGGTTAATTTAACGGCAGTTTCTCTATATTAGTCGTTATATGTCGCAAGGAACATTAGCAGCATAATCAATACATCAATGACCTAAGTTTTATCTCTCATTCTTATACCTCTTTCACTTCAAAACGCATAAATATCCGCCCTACTCTTCATTAAATCCACATCGTTAACCACATACAACATTCAACCGTTAGAGCCCAACAATCATGAAACGCTATGGATTAATTTTTCTAATCCGAAGCATAGAATTATATAGTGCGCCATGTCACATTTTTTGATTGCCTATATCTCTAACTAGCCTTAATATCTCGCGCCTTCGCAGAGCAACCAATTCATGAAGTGTTAGATTATTTAAGTCAAACTCATTCATTTGCTCTACTTTCTTTTCATTATTTTGTTGGAGATTAACTTATGTCTGCGTCTTTCCCTTTAGTGCGACTTACATTTCTTATCGCGATTCTTACAGCAGTAGGACAAATGACGCAAACCATGTATGTACCGTCGATTGGTCACATGGCAAAAGATTTCTTAGTTACTCCGGCATCATTGCAAGCGGTAATGGCTTGCTACCTGATCCCTTATGGATTATCGCAGTTCATTTACGGCCCTCTTTCTGATCGTCTAGGGCGTAAACCGATTATCGTTTCAGGTTTAGCGATCTACATTATTGGCACGCTTATTACATTGTTTGCTCAAGACTACTCGCTATTTTTATTTGGTAGCTTTGTTCAAGGGGCAGGCATTGGCAGTGGCGGCGCAATGTCTCGCGTACTGACTCGTGATTGCTTTGAAGGTAAAGAACTACATAAAGCTAACAGCCTGATCAGCATGTGTGTGATGTTTTCTCCTCTGATGGCACCATTGCTTGGAGGCTTCTTAACTGAAATGTTTGGATGGAGAACGAGCTACTTATTCTTGGCTTTATTTGGCTTCGCAGTAGTGATCACCATGATGACGAGTATGAAAGAGACACTGCCAAAAACAAAACGCCACGCTGAGCCAGTAACAGAAAGCTATAAATTTGTGTTATCAGATCGTCGATTCCAAGGCTTTTTACTATGCCTAGTGGCTACATTTGCAGGTGTCGCTGTATTTGAAGCGGCAGCAGGTGTGTTATTAGCAGGTACTTTGGGCTTACCAGCAACGATTGTGAGTTTATTGTTCATCATGCCAATTCCGGGTTACCTTGCGGGTGCTGGTTTATCGAGCATGCTAACAATGAAGTGGTCGGAAAAAACATCGTTAGTTGTCGGACTGTATGCCATTGTTATTGGCGCATTGATTGTTCTTATTCCTGGCCTATTTGGGTATACCAATGCGGTATCTCTTGTGGGTGGCGCGACGGTTTACTTTCTTGGTGCTGGCATTCTATTTCCAGCTGCGACGACAGGGGCGGTTTCTCCTTTCCCTCGTCACGCAGGCACAGCAGGTGCAACATTAGGTGGAATGCAGAATCTAGGCGCAGGTCTTGCAACAATGGTGGCTTCTATGTTGCCAACCACAGATCAACTTCCAGTAGGCGGAATAATGTTAGCGATGTCGCTGCTTGTTGTTGTTGGACTTAAACGTGTTTACCGCAACTCGCCACCAGCAGACAACCTTCCAATGGCGGTATAGTTTTAAACAGCCTTTGTCATTGAACAAAGGCTATTAGTGAATAGTTAGCAGTAAAAAGCCTTCTTAAGCTCTTTCTTGTAAGCACGACTTAAGAGTGGGAAGGCTTTTTATATCCTCTATCAATATGTTAGTTCAGCTTGCAATAAGTTAGTTCAGCTTGAATTTCGCCATCTCACTATTCAGTTCGATCACTCTCTCCTTCACCCTCTCACTTGTCTCATTTGAATCCAAGCTGATTTGTGAAACACCATCTACCGATTCTGTTACCCCTTGCACTAAATTAGTGATCGCTTGGGTAACGCTAGACTGCTGTTCGGCTGCGGCCGCAAGATCCATCATCTGAGCATTTAAATCTTCAATCTGATTCGTGGTGCTTTCTAAGCGTGAAACCGCATCCGATGTATGCTCTGCCCCTTCTCTTGCCAACCCTTGACTCTGTTCAATTTCTCGAACAACTGAGGTAGTCGACGATTGAATTGCATGCACTATGCTATTAATTTCTGTTGTCGACTCTGTGGTGCGAGTTGCAAGTAAACGAACTTCATCGGCCACCACCGCGAAACCTCGGCCTTGCTCTCCCGCTCGCGCCGCCTCTATCGCTGCATTTAGCGCCAATAAATTGGTCTGTTCCGCAAGCCCTTCAATCACTTCGGTCACTCGACCAATAGCTTCACTCTCTTTACTTAGTTCATGCACCAAGCCACTCGCGTTATCTATAGTATGATGCAACTGATTCATAGTATTTCTGTTCTGCTCAAGAGCGGAAGCGCCTTGTGACAACTCTTGTTTAGATGCGGTTAAAGAACTCACTGACTGCTGGGCAAGATGTGCGGTATTGTTTGCTGAAACAGACACTTCTTGAATTTCATGCCCCATCTGATCGATATTGGCTTTCTGCTGAGCCACTTGATGTAATGTCTTCTCATTGCAGTCAGAAAGATCAGCCATACTGCCTTCTACTTGCTCAGCTTTTTCCGTGACACCTTGGACGATATCCCTCAATGAATCATTCATTTGGTTTATGGCGACCGTTAAACTTGCCAACTCATCCTGTCCTGAAACCACCAGTGCAGGTTGCGAAACGTCACCTTCTGCAATTAATTGAGCTCGATGCGACACTTCTGCCACACGTAATCCAATGCTTTTCCCTAAATAACGGGCAATGACGACAGCAACAATACAAACAAAGATCGCAGCAGCAATCAGTAATGTAATCACCTGCTGAACATTATTTTGAATGCCCCGACCGCTATGATCAGCTTGTTGCTGTTGAGCTCGAACCACTTGCTCTAGACTTTGATTCAGCTGGGATGCGTAAGGAATAACTTTATTCGCCATTAACGCATTGGCTTTATTCCAATCAGAGCCTTTACGCAGCGTAATAACTTGATCCGCCAGTGGGAAATACAACTGCTGCATTTCATTAAACAACGACCACAAGCTCTGATCACTATCGGATAATAAGAACGCTTTGGATTCAATTTCGGCAACGGATTTGTTATGCGCTTTAATGAAATCGAAGTACTTGTCTAAATAGTCTTGATGGCCGTACAAAAGAAAATCTCTCATCGACGCCAAAGCATTCGCCAGCGATGTATAACTATCAGCATACAGTTTGAATAATCGCTTACGGTCGCCACCCTCTTTATTCGACGATTCGTCATTAATTAAACCTTGCAGTTGATCAAGCGCCACTTCCGCTATCGGTGCCGCTTCATAGATAAACAGGCTGTGGGCAGGGAGGTTCTCTTCACTATGACTGAGTTCGGTGATGTCGGTCATCGCCAGTTTTAGATCTTGCCACTGTTGTAAAATCTTTGAGTATTGATCGGAAGCGAGGAGTAGCTCTAGCGTAGGAAGCGCTTCGTCCGTTTGAAGTATGATGTTATCAAGCTGATTTAATTGATCTAATCCCGTCGCTTCATCGCTGCCTAATAGCATGTAAGCACGTACCGTTGATAAAGAGGCTTGTATCGATTGACCAATGGCGCGGCTGGTATCGACTGTCGGCAAATCAGATAGTAACAACGACTGTGTATTCTTTTCGACTACAGATACACTTCGATATGTAAAACTAGCGGATGCGATAAAAAGTACGACAAGTAGCAAAAAACTGAGTTGCAACTTACTGGATATCGAAAGCTTCATCCTTGAGCTCCTATTTTCAAATTTGAGACAATATAACATTAAACAACAAAACTTTAACTATCGATTGACAACTTTAATTATCTTGCTACTGATTTCTTCAAGACTGTTAGGTTAGCTCACACATTTTTTGTTTTAATGCGCCCTTTTCACCGCAAACTTAAATCTAACGTGGAAAAACACGTCATAAAGCATAAAATACCCGCCCTCCTTTATTTAAATTTGAGATAAAAATGGTCCGAGATTACGCGCTTCAATGTTTAATGACGATGCCACGCCACGAATTAGAAGAATTTGGCGTGCGTATGATTAGTCGAATGGTTCCAGAAGACGTCATGACAGAGTTGTTCACGTTTGAGCAAGAAGAAGTGAGCAGTGAAGAGCGAATGATGTCTGCTCAACTTGATGCAAGGCTAAGAATGACGGCAATTGCACTCAGTGAAATCCAACAGGCATTCGATGATTCGGACAATGCGAAGCAAAATAGCCAACGTATGACTCGCTTAGTGCTGTGGCATTTTTATGCCATCTCTTTTCACTTGGAAGAAGCGATATCGCTTGAGACACACTGTTCTAAAGTCGAAAGTATTCTAAAAACAGCACCAAGTGATGCTTTGGGCTGGGTTAAAGAGTTAACTGAACTGTTGCATTACTACGCAGAGCTTAATGAACCCCGTCCTTGCGATGACACCGATATTTAAGGTAAAGACCATATGTCAGATTACAAATTAGAAATTTATCGTAAACCGTTAGAAGCAATTGTTGCGGGAAGCAAAAAAGTCGAAATTCGTACGAATAACAGCTATGAATCGATTCAATACGATAAGTTAAAGGCGGGCGACCGTATTCAATTTCAAATTATTTCTGGCCCTCCATTTATAGGACTAGACGTTATTGAGCCGGATGCTCTTTCTGTCACAGTGAAAGCCGTTCGCTGTTACCCTGATGCAGGCGCATTGTTAGATGGTGAAGGCATGGAAGTGCTATCCACTCTATGTGATACCAAGGAAGAAGGTATCGTATTACTGAATAGTTTCCATGAATACAAAGAGATGATCCCTATCCACGGTATTTTTGCTATTGAGATTGAGCCAAGCTGCTAAATCGCTAAACTGCTAAACTGCTAAACCAGTTCGAGTGAGTTCAGATAGCCTTACCAACGATGCCAATGTTAATTCCTCTCAAATTGACATTGGCGATCAATCAAGTCCAGCCAACCCACCAAGCCTTTAGTTTAAAAACAACGGCTTAATGCGCCTACTCAACTAAGTGGCTATATTCCACGATCACCTGATTGCCTTCAACATAAACATTTTGAATAGTGCCATCTACCGATATCGTATTACGCAAGTAAACAATTTGTTTTTCACCTAACCCACCTTTTATCAAGCTAGGTAAAATCTGTGTTGGCTCCACCCGCATTAAACGGCAAAATTGAGTCACGAAACCCATAGTTAACTGAGATCCACCACGAATTAACTGTGAAAACTCAATTTGAGAGAGTCCTAATTTTTTTGCCATCGCCATCTGCGTGATATGCATTTTAGCTTTTTGAGACATCCAAGTGTCATACAGTGCGACTCGATCTTCTTCTATGAATTCCATAATGATTTCCTACATGCGAGATGCAGAAATTCTCCCCAAGTGAGAAGTGTTTTATGTCAGGTATAGGTGATTTTAATGTCGGTGTCTGTTAAATGATAAACGGGATCAATGGATCCCGTTTATTTAATCGCTTTATTTTTTCATCATCTTTGCTAAGTCAGCAAATGGATTGTGCGTTGCATTCTGATGATCATCCAATTTCGCCGTTGCTTCCGCTCCATAACGATCATGGTCGGTATACTTACTGTGCTCATGATCATGACAATACAGACACAAGAGCTCCCAGTTGCTGCCATCTTCTGGATTGTTAGTATGATCGTGATCTTTATGATGCACCGTCAACTCTCGAAGATTTGAATAAACAAATTCACGCGCGCAATTACCACAAACCCAAGGGTACAATTTTAGTGCTTTATCTCGATATGCACTCTCTTTACGTGCATAGGCCGCACTTGAGCCATTATGATCTGACGACATCTGATACCTTAATAATTAAGTTTTTAAGCTCACATCCATAATATTACCATAAGCTTAATCCGCGTTCAGAGCCTCTCAGATCACAAAAGGGCATCATCTCGACATTTATTCTATATTTCATCTTTCTAGCTGGGTAAAACGACAACACCAAGAGGCTCTAGCAACTGTTCTTGTTGCCAGTCGCAGATTTTAACACCACTTAAATCGACCCTTCTTATGTTCAACCCGTACAGCTCTGTGTGGGTCAAATCGCAATTCTGCATTGAAAATTGCCCCCAGCACTCTTCGGAAAACTCACTTCGGCTTAAATCTGATCCTTTAAAAGAGGCCCCTTGTAGATTTGCCCCTGTCCAACGATTCTCAAATAGATCACATTTTTCAAGACACTGCTGTTCAAAATTAACATACGATAAATTACAGCCCGTAATATAAGCCGAACAAAAATAGACTTGATGGCTTACGCGATTCACAAAGCTAGCTTTCAAGAAGTTTGCCCCTTTCAGATCGCACCCTCTTAGTTCAATTCCGAAGCAGTTTGCCCCAACAAAATAGCCCATCGCTAACTGACACTGTTTAAAACTGGCATCACGCAGATCGGCATAATCAAAACGACAACCATCCACGGCACCTTGCTCGATAAACCTGCAATCAATAAATTGTGCGTCTCTTAAATCTGAACGGGAAAAATTACAGTCATAAAAATTACACCCTTCAAATTGAGCATCTCGTAAATCCTGATGTGAAAAGTCGTGTTTAACAAATGTTTTATTGGTTTCTAGCATTTCAGGTTCCCTTTAACGAATGCACAAAGACTACCATCCGGAAGCAGCAAAAAACCACCAATTAAATCACTGTAAAAACAGCAAGTTAAAAAGCTCTAAATCTGGATTTTAAGGGGCCAAAACAGCGTTTTAAACCATGTATTTACAAGTAAGCGCACCCTCAACTCCAAAATTATTTTTTGTTTAGCTTTAAAAGCTTAATTTTTAGCGACATTTGAGTTCTATTTACGCTCAACCTTTCTCATAACAGGCTAAAATTTAACCGCAGATATAAAAAGAGCACTTCTCACCAAAGGGTAAGAAATGCTCTCAATTTATTATTTTAGATGAATGTTATGAGTACTTAATCTCAATTTCATCGGCTTTATTATAGGCAGGATGACTGGCAAGAAGATCTGCATACTTAGCAATGTTTGGATAAAGACCTAATGCATTGCGCCCTTGAAGCGCTTCCACAATAAATGACATCATCATATCCGCGCCTGTCAGTGAATCACCGACTAAGTATGTTTTACCCTCAAGACGTTGCTCGAAATAACCGATCACTTTCGCAATCTCTACATCAGCGTAACCAGAAAGGAAGTTTGTTTCACAACCATCTTTCTCTACAAACAACTTAAGTAGCAGAGGAAGGATCGCTGAACTTTCTGCAAAATGGAGCCACTGTGAGTAATCGATATACGCTTGAGTACCACGTTGTGGAGCAAATTTACCTTCGCCATAAGTCTCGATGAGATATTCAGTGATTGCACCTGACTCAGTGATCACCATACCGTTATCTTCAATGACAGGTGATTTTCCTAGTGGATGAACAACCTTCAACTCAGGTGGCGCAAGAAAAGTGACCGCATCTCGTTGATAAGGTACAACTTGGTAGTCAACACCTAGCTCTTCTAATAACCAAAGGATGCGTTTTGAGCGTGACTTGTTCAGGTGGTGTAATTTAATCATCTATCAATCCTTTTTATTAAAATGCTTCGTTTGTTTTTACAACAAGTTTGCCAAAGTTCTTACCTTCAAGTAGGCCCATAAAAGCTTCTGGCGCGTTTTCTAAACCTTCAACTAAATGTTCACGGTACTGGATTTTTCCATCCATCAACCATTTCATCATATCCTGTGCGAATTCATCATAGCGATGTGCGTAATCATCAAAAATAATGAAACCTTGCATTCTGATACGCTTAACCAACAATGTTCCCATAAGCATAGACATACGATCTGGGCCCTCTGGCAATGAGGTTGCGTTGTATTGTGAAATCAGGCCACAAACCGGAACTCGCGCGCCAGTGTTAAGCAGTGGAAGAACCGCATCGAAAACTTTACCACCCACATTTTCAAAGTAGACATCAATGCCTTTATCACAAGCGGCAGCCAGTTGCTCCGCAAAGTCGTCCGCTTTATGGTCGATACATTCATCAAAACCTAGCACTTCTTTTGCGTAGCTGCATTTCTCTTCACCACCTGCAACACCAACAACTTTACACCCTTTTAGCTTACCAATTTGACCAACCGTTGCTCCCACCGCACCAGTCGCAGCGGCAACCACAAGAGTGTCACCCTGTTTTGGTTGACCAATATCCAACAGCCCCATGTAAGCTGTGAATCCCGGCATCCCCATAATACCCAATGCATAAGACGGATTGGTCGGATTCAGACCTAACTTAATCAGACCTTCACCATTTGATACGCCATAATCTTGCCAGCCAGTGTATGCCAAAACCCACTCACCCACTTGAAAATTAGCGTTGTTTGACTCTTCTACCTGACAAACCGTCGCGCCAACCATGACGTCATCCAATTCAACAGGATCAGCATAAGATTTTGCTGCACTCATTCTTCCACGCATGTATGGGTCGAGTGACAAGTAAACACTTCGCAGCAGCATTTCACCCTCTTGTGGGATTGGTTTAACCACAGTTTCAAGGCGGAAATCGTTTTGTGTTGGAGCGCCTACAGGTCGAGAAGCTAAAACAATACGTGTGTTGTCTTTATTTGGCGTAGTCATAAGGGTAACGTCCTATTTTTATTTTTTGTTAGGTTCTTTGCCAAATTTGGCTTCCTGAACCTAAGTCCACTTAGAATTGATATCGACCGCTCAATTAGACCAGTCGTCTAGTTGTTATTCAAAAAAATCCCCGTCATCAAATCGACGGGGGTTCTATCATGTTACGCAGTTTGTATGTCTATTTCGGTTCAAACTATATCTACAGCTTTATTTTTCCAGTGAGCACATTTTGCGTCATCGTCATCACTTGCTCAAATCCTGTCAGGGAATGAGAGAGTTTGCTCATCAGGCTAGTTCCGATCCACAAATTATACAGTAACTCTGCACTCTTCTGGCTATCCTCAACGTTCATTGAGCCATCGGCATTACCTTGTTCAATGCAGTCTGCGATACGCTGAATGATACGATTAGCACCCGTCAACAATGCTACACGCATGGAATCAGAAAGATCGGAGACTTCTGCACTTAGCTTAACAACTAAGCATTTCTGAGCACCACACTTCCCTTCACTGATATCAATCCAGCGTTGCCAGTAACTGATCAACCGATCATACGCTTGCCCTTCATTGCTTTCAAAAAGCTCATCAAGTCGTGCTGCATAGAGTGAAAAATAGTCGGCGATCAACGCTTCACCAAATTGTTCTTTTGATTTGAAATAATGGTAAAACGAACCTTTTGGTACCTCAGCATGTTTCAAAAGCTGAGACAGCCCCACATTTGAAAAACCTTTCGCTACGATTAACTCGTAACCGGTATCAATAATGTGCTGACGTGTATCTTTAGTTTGTATGTTCATGGGATTATCTTATTTCAAAATAGACCAGTCGTCTAGTGGTTTGTTTTAATACGTTCAAACGCATGATTTACTTTGGCCAACAAAAAAGCCGCCCCATCAATTTATCAATAAATAGAACGACTTAATTTTATTCACTAACAAAAAAACTTCTTAATCCAGTATTGAACGTTTAGGCTTCTATTTGTGCTTCGGTTTTTTGTTTCACTTGAAGATGATTACGGTTATCACGACTTTTACGGATTAACTCATCCCCTTTCTCTATGTTGACCGACTTTGCTAGGCGATCATAAAGAAGAACATTGACGGTTGCCGCGAGGTTCATGCAACCGACCGTTGGGACATAAACAACGTGATCTGCGCGATCCGCTACATCTTGCGTGATTGAACCATCTTCTGGGCCAAATATGTAGATCGCTTTCTCTGGATGCTGGAACTCAGGCAGAGAAACCGCACCTTCTGCCAGCTCTACGCACACCACTTTGACATCTTCAGCAAGATCATCAAGCAACGATTCCACACCGGTGAGTGGTATTTTACGCGCGACACTTTTGGTATCCGTTTGGAATTTTGCCGCTTTGGCATAGCGTTGGCCTGTATACAGCACATTATCAACTTGATAGCACCCAGCGGCACGCATTACTGCCCCAACATTGGATGGGCTTTTAGGGTTGCTCAACCCAATTGTAACTTGAGTCTCTTTCATTGAAGTTCTCATTCAGAATAATACGTTCGTCTTGGGCATTAACACGCCATGACAGTATGAAGCGCGGCATTTTACCAAAGCAAAGATAGGAGAGAAAGGAAAACAAATGGCCTAACCACCAACAAAAATGGTAATAATATTTTTGTAAATAGAAATTAATCGTTTGCGTAATCGCTAACTATCTCCTAACCCAAAATTGGGGCTTTCATCACACATTTACCCTTGTTATAGTTCGCCATAGTTAAATATAACCAGTCCAATCGAGGCACGGAGCTTCCTCACTTATCTCAAGAAGAGAAGAATTGGTACCGACACAACATCGGCAAACATTAAGAGAGAAAAACAATGGAATTTAATATGGTTGAAATCCTAGGTTACGCAGCATCGATCATGGTTGCTATTTCACTAACAATGAAAGACATCGTTCGTCTACGCGTACTTAACTTCGTTGGTTGTGGTCTATTCACAGCATACGGCCTAATGATTGACTCATTCCCTGTTGTACTAACAAATGGCTTCATCGCTTGCGTTAACGTATATTTCTTAATGAAAATGCAGCAAGAAAAAAAAACACTAGCAACTGATAACGCTTAAGCTTTTAAAGACCTAGTTTTTAAAGACCTAGTTTTTAAAGATCAAGCTTTTAAAGACCTAGTTTTTTAGACCCGAATTTTTAAAAAGCCCAAACAATCATGTTGTTAGGGCTTTTTTGTATTAAAAAAACGCGACATTAATTCAAAGTGGCTATCTATGATTTTTCATTTCAAACTGCTTTAGTTATCAAAGACTTTTAATAACTAAATTGCTAATGTGACTTTTTTCCTCAAGATCGACGTGTATGAAACTTTCTCAACTCAACGCTTTTCAAGCCATTGTCGAATGCAAAACGATCACAGCGGCAGCTGAACGCCTCAACTTAAGTCAACCTGCGGTAAGTCGCCTACTCTCTTCTCTTGAATCTCGTCTTGGGTTTGTCCTATTTAGTCGGAAACGTAACAGCCTTACGCTCAGCGATGAAGGCGCCGCTTTCTACTTAGAAGTATCCAAAGTATTTGAAGCCATGAATGGTTTAGATAATGCAGCACAATCCATCCGCAATCGACATTTTGGTTCGTTACACATCGCAGCGATGCCTTTGCTTTCCAATGCTTTTCTTCCTCGGATTTTAGCCACATTTCTAAAGCAGAACCAACAGGTTAAAGTCGGATTCAAAACTTATCGTTCTGAAGATGTTCTGCGCCATGTTCAGAGCCAAACCACAGATATTGGTTTCGCTTTCATTGATAAACCATTAGCTGGTATCACTGCGCAGCGTGTCTCTTGTGAATGTGTCTGCTTGCTTCCTGCAGAGTCACCACTGGCAGAGAAGAGCTATATCGAAATTCGAGACATTGCTGATCAAGTGCTCATCCGTTACGAAAAAGATCACATTCAAAGACAAATAGACACGCTATTACGCCGCAATGACCTCACGATTATTGAACAAGTCGAAGTCTCTTTAGCTTCTACCGCGGCAGCTTTAGTTCGAGAAGGTGTTGGCATAACCATCACCGATCCGCTCACCGCTCATATGGCAAGCGAGCATCCCGATGTCGTCATGCGCCCTCTCACATTTAGCCTACCCTTCGAATTCGACATCCTTTATCCCGCTTTAAAGCCGATTCATCGCCATGCGGAACGCTTCATCGAAGAATTCTTACTGCTTGCGGACTCAATGAATATCTACCTAAAAATAGGTCCCACCCGTGACTTAATGGATGGCTAACTGGATAAGTCACATAATGGCACTCAAAGAATAATGTCTATACTTCTATTATTTTAAATATAAATCAACAACTTAAATTTAACCCTTCGGTCAGTATACTTTTTTTGCATACTGACCTCAGCCTTCGGCAATGTTCATTCCAGTCGTTCCTTTTTATGGTGTTTATCAACTTAATCACATAAAGGAATGAACATGACTTCTCATGTATCCATCATCGGTTCCGGTAACGCTGGCCTCACTGCTGCTTATCATTTTTCTCTTAATGGCGCCAAAGTGTGTCTATATGGCGCTCAAGGTTTTGATCAACCTTTAACCGATATTGAGCAGCGTGGCGGCATCGAAGCCCTCGCCGAATTTAATGCTGTACCTCTCGATTTTTCAGGTTTCCAAGCGATCGATCAGATCACAAGAGAGCTGAAGGATGCCATCGACTATTCTGATTTGTTGATTCTACCGGTTCCATCGTTTGCTCAAGAGCCGCTGTTCATCGCTATGCTGCCTCATCTACGTGACGGACAAACCATCATGCTGATGCCTGGTAACTATGGCTCACTGGTGCTTAATCAAATTAAAGAATCTCATGGTTATAAAGACCTCGATATTACCTTTGTCGATGCCATCTCTATACCTTGGGCAACCCGTATTGTAGGCCCGGCTCAATTGGCTATTTTAGGCATGAAAGAGTTTCTTCCGGTGGCGGCATTTCCGGCAAATAAAACCGAGGCTGCCATTGAGCGAATGCAGAAAGTGATGCCGCTTCCTCTGACTCCGCTTCCGAATGTGATTAGCGCAGGATTAGAAAACATCAACTTCGGCGGGCATCCACTGCTTACCACCCTCAATATGGGTCTGCTCGAAAACTTTGATGGCCAATTTAATTATTACAAAGATTGTTGCTCTGTCTCTACGGCAAAAGCGGCAGCAGTAATGGAAAAAGAGCGCCAAGCGGTAGGTAAAGCACTGAATCTCAATCTTAAACCTGAGCTTGATGCAATGAACGAATTGTATGCGATGCAATGTGAAACGGTTTACGAAATTAATCGCACTTCCGAAACCCACGGCAAACTTAACAGTGCGCCAAATTCTGCGAGTAATCGCTACATCACCGAAGATGCCGCTTACTTACTCGTCCCCTGTTTCGAATTAGGAAAGTTAACGGGCATCCCAACCCCACTGGTGAATGCTTGCCTACACATCGATAACGCGTATAACGACACCAACTATTTTCAGGATGGACGAACTCTGGAAAAGATGGGGCTTGCTGGCATGTCTGTCACCGAGATCATGAACTTTGTCGCGTAATAATAAAAATACGAAGAGGATTTTCAAATGAAGACAATGAAGTTTCCATCGGCCTATACCATCTTGATGCTACTCACCGTCGTCATGGCCGCCCTTACTTGGTTGATCCCTGCGGGTCAATACCAAATGGAGACCAATGAAGCGCTAGGTAGAATGGTGCCCCTTGTGGGCTCCTACCATACTGTAGAAGCGAACCCACAAGGGATCGTCGACATACTCATGGCGCCCATTCAAGGGTTCTACGATCCGAATGATTACGTCGCTCGCGCTGTAGATGTGGCTCTATTTGTTCTGGTGATTGGCGGGTACTTAGCGGTTGTGACCAATACGGGGGCCATTGATGCTGGTATAGCAGGAACAATGAGCAAATTAGGTGGCAAAGAGAAGTGGATGATCCCAATTTTAATGGGTCTATTCGCTCTTGGTGGCACCGTTTATGGTATGGCAGAAGAGACAATTCCGTTCTACGCCCTGCTTATCCCCGTTATGATCGCCGCGGGTTATGACAGTATTGTTGGTGTCGCCATTATCATGGTCGGTGCAGGCATAGGTTGTTTAGGCTCAACCATCAACCCTTTCGCAACAGTGATCGCGTCTAACGCTGCTGAAGTCAACTTTATGGATGGTATTGGGCTAAGACTAGCGATTCTAGTGTTAGGCTGGCTTGTTTGCGTCATTTACGTGATGCGTTATGCCGAGAAAGTCAAACGCGACCCTTCACTCTCTATTGTAGCAAGCCAAAAAGAAGCGAATGAAAAGCACTTCTTGCACGGTAAAACTCAAGCTGTGCCTGAGCTGAACGCCACTAGAAAGATTGTTTTAGCCATTTTTGCATTAACCTTCGCCGTAATGATGTGGGGCGTATCTATTGCAGGTTGGTGGATGGCAGAATTATCCGCTCTATTCATTGGTTCTAGTATTGTTGTCGGTTTAATTGCTCGAATGCCAGAAGCCGATATCACCAATAGCTTTGTGGATGGTGCCCGTGATTTGCTCGGTGTCGCATTAATTATCGCTATCGCTCGCGGGTTAGTGGTCGTCATGGATAACGGTAATATCACTCACACCATTCTTAATTATGCAGAAGGATTATTGGCTGGCCTACCGCAGATCACTTTCATCAATGCCATCTACTGGGTTGAAGCGGTGTTATGTTTAGTCGTACCTTCTTCATCAGGCTTAGCCGTACTCTCTATGCCTGTACTGGCACCATTAGCCGATTTTGCTGGCGTTGGTCGTGAGCTTGTTGTTACGGCATTCCAATCAGCTTCAGGTTTACCAAATCTTGTTACGCCAACATCAGGTGTGGTAATGGGTGGTTTAGCCATTGGTCGAATTGGCTACTCTTCATGGCTTAAGTTCATCGGCCCACTGATTGGCGTGCTAACTATCATGATCATGGCCCTACTTAGCTTGGGTGTCGTGATAGGGGCATAATCGGATTATTGTCCAAACAGCCCAAATATTAGTAACGTCAAGATCACAAGGCTAGACATGCACCGTCATTTCTAGCCTTTTCTCTTTAGAACGAATATTAAGGCATTCTTTACTTTCGGGTTTCAGCGTTCAAATTCTCAAACAAAAAAACCGCATCATCTATCGGATCATAGACAATACGGTTTTAGCTTAGAGTGAGTTACTTTGCACTTAAATTAGCGCATCAACTTTTAATCTTCGTCGTGCATTTCAGCCCATGTTTGAGCACAACGCACCGCTCGTTTCCAACCTTTATAACGACGAGCACGCTTCTCTTCGTCTTCATGAGGCGTAAAGCTGCGATCAAGAACGGCCTTATCACTCAGTTCATCCACACTATCCCAGAAACCTACCGCTAAGCCAGCAAGGTAAGCCGCACCAAGCGCTGTCACTTCGGTGACTTCAGGGCGATGAACTTCAGTATCCAGCACATCAGATTGGAACTGCATTAAGAAGTTATTTGCCACGGCACCGCCATCAACGCGAAGCGCTGAAAGTTTAATGCCGGAATCAGCTTGCATTGCATCCAAAACATCGCGAGTTTGGTAAGCAATCCCTTCCAATGTTGCACGAATAATATGGTTAGAGTTCGCACCACGAGTTAAACCAACGATAGTGCCACGTGCATAAGCATCCCAATACGGTGCGCCTAGACCAGTAAATGCAGGCACCACATAAACACCATTTGATGAGTCTACTTTTGTTGCAAAATATTCAGAATCTTTTGCGTCCGCTAGTAACTTCATTTCATCTCGTAGCCACTGAATTGAAGCGCCACCCATGAACACGGCACCTTCAAGTGCGTATGCAGGCTCACCTTTAGGGCCACAAGCTAAAGTGGTAAGCAGACCATTTTTAGACGTTACTTTTTCTTGCCCGGTATTCATCAACAAGAAACAGCCTGTGCCATAAGTGTTTTTCGCTTGTCCTGCTTCAACACACATTTGACCGTACAATGCCGCTTGTTGGTCACCCGCGATACCCGCAATTGGGATACGAGTCCCGCCTTTACCACCAATGTTCGTTTTGCCATACACTTCAGAAGAACGCTTCACTTCAGGCATCATAGAAAGAGGGATATTCATCTCTTTCAGAAGTTTTTCATCCCAGCAAAGGTCATTGATGTTGAACAGCATAGTACGAGAAGCATTGGTGTAATCAGTTACATGCACGCGTCCTTGTGTCATTTTCCAAACTAACCAAGTATCGACCGTACCAAATAACAACTTGCCCGCTTCTGCATCTTCACGCGCACCTTCAACATTATCTAGAATCCATTTTACTTTTGTACCAGAGAAGTACGGGTCTAAAACTAACCCCGTGTTTTCGCGGACATACTCTTCTAACCCGCGAGATTTCAACTCTTCACAAATGGACGCGGTACGACGACATTGCCAAACAATCGCGTTATAAACTGGCTTGCCTGTTTCTTTGTTCCAAACAATGGTGGTTTCACGTTGGTTCGTAATACCAATCGCGGCCACTTCATCACTGCGAATACCGGACTTGCCTAACACTTCAACTAGGGTCGAACTTTGCGTAGCATAGATTTCTAGAGGATCATGTTCTACCCAACCCGCTTGAGGATAAATTTGGGTGAATTCACGCTGAGAGACACTCACAATATTGGCATCGTGATCCAGAATAACAGCGCGAGAGCTAGTAGTGCCTTGGTCTAGGGCTACAATATACTTTTGCTCAGTCATGGTAATTTCCTTTTTGTTTCTTCTATTCATTATTATATGTAGGGAGACGATTTGTTTCACGAAAGACAAGTTTATGGACACTCACTTTACGTAAATCACAAAACAATCTTAAATTAAACTCGTGCTTCTTCTGCTTGTTCTTCCGTATCGCACTGATTTGGAATGGTACAACCTTGGCCAGTTACTGGTAGATACGCGCCAATCGCTTTTGGATATAGCCAACCACCAAAACATGCACCCGCAATCGGAGCAAGAATTGGAACAATAAAGTAAGGAATATCTTTCGCACCCGTTAGCGCATGATCCCATCCAGCAAAGAAAGCGAATAGTTTTGGACCAAAGTCACGAGCAGGGTTCATTGCAAAACCTGTCAGTGGACCTAAAGAGCCACCAATCACAGCAATCAACACACCAATTAATAGAGGATTCATTGCACCACGCGATGCGCCATTATTTTCGTCACCTAGAGCCAAAATTGCGAACATTAATACGGCGGTAATTACGAATTCAACTGCAAAAGCGCCAAAGAAAGAGAGGGAGGCATTTGGATAAGTAGAGAATATTCCGGCTGTTGCTAACGCTTCTTCGCTACTACGAGCAAAGTTGTGCGCAATTTCGTAATCAACAAATAAGTTGCTGTATAAGCTATAGACCAACGCAGCAGAACAAAATGCGCCTGCCATTTGTGCCATGATATATGGAACCACTTTAGATTTGTCGAAACCATGGAAGGCCGCCAGTGCAATGGTCACTGCCGGATTGATATGTGCACCTGATACACCTGCGGTACAGTAGATAGCAATTGCAACACCAAAACCCCAAACGATGCTGACTTCCCATTGACCGAATTCAGCCCCTGTCAGTACTAGCGCTGCCACGCAACCCACACCAAAAAAGATTAACAATCCGGTGCCGATAAACTCGGCTATGCACTCTCCTAAGAGAGTGTGTTGTTTGTTTTGTGTCATGATAAATGTCCTTGTCCGTTTTATAGTAAATGTGCGCCCAGTGCACGGAGAACATTGTGCACATAAAAACGAACACGAACATAAGCAACCAACAAAAATGAGCATTCGAGCACAAAATTTTAACAAATATGACTTATTTTTGTTAAATGACGCATTCTTTATATTAGAGTTTTAACTCCATAAAGAGCATTTTTCAAATTATAATTTATGCACTCAGTTTTCCATATTGAAATTTATAGAAACCAACAAAGCTAATGTTTGCATAGCCTACAGCCCTATTTGCAATTGTGTAAATAAAATAAACCAACAAGTAACCACATACAAAACAAGTGTTTATAGATCGCATTAAAACGCATCAGATCAAATTCACGATCAAAATTACCAGATTCATTCAATTATTTTACATTTACGCCACGTTCAATCACCCCACAAAATGCTCAAACGAACATTTGTGAGCCAACTCTCGAACATTAACTTCCAAAAATGACACACTATTCGTAAGTTAATTATTTGATGCAGGGCTTTATATGACCACTACGACACGCTTTGAAACTGATGTCGTCATTATTGGCGGGGGTGCAACAGGAACCGGCATAATGCGAGATTGTGCTTTACGCGGTATTCCATGCATCCTTTTGGAAAAAGATGACATCGCCTCAGGAACCACAGGTCGAAATCACGGCCTGCTTCATTCAGGTGCGCGTTATACGGTTACTGATCCTGAATCTGCTAGAGAGTGTATCCAAGAAAATCAGAACCTTAAGCGAATTGCGAAACATTGCGTCGAAGACACAAGTGGTCTTTTTATTACACTCCCAGAAGATGAATTATCCTTTCAATCACAGTTCATCTCTTCTTGTAACCATGCAGGGATTGAGACCGAACAACTGACACGCAAACAGGCTCTCGCGCTTGAACCTAACGTTAACCCTGATCTAATTGGCGCAGTCAAAGTACCTGATGGAACGCTCGATCCTTTTCGTTTATGTGCGTCTAATGTTCTAGATGCCAAAGAACATGGTGCTCGATTGTTCACTCATACAACGGTTACTTCGCTGATTCGTGAGGGCGATACGGTACTAGGAGTGCGCTGCCTCAACCTGCGCAATAATCATCAATTTGAGATCATCGCACGTGAGGTGATCAATGCTGCTGGGATCTGGGGACAAAATATCTGCGAGTATGCGGAACTCAATATCAAAATGTTCCCTGCAAAAGGGTCACTCTTGATCTTGGATTACCGAATCAACAATCTTGTCATCAACCGCTGCCGTAAACCTTCTGATGCCGACATTTTAGTGCCTGGCGATACCATCTCACTTATCGGCACCACATCTGAACATATCGACTATGACCAAATCGACGATCTCCATGTCACCAATAAAGAGGTCGATATTCTATTAGAAGAAGGCGCAAAACTGGCTCCAATCATGGCAAACACTCGCGTGCTAAGAGCCTATGCTGGTGTTCGTCCACTTGTGGCCGTTGATGATGATGGAAGTGGTCGCAATATTAGTCGAGGTATCGTTCTCCTAGACCATGCCGAGCGCGATGGGTTGAATGGCCTAACAACAATCACCGGCGGTAAGTTGATGACTTATCGACTCATGGCAGAACACGCTACTGATCTGATTGCTCATAAACTGGATAACTCTGCGCCTTGTACTACTCACCTGCGCCCTCTTCCAGGCTCAAATGAAACGCCAAAACAGAAGAAACACACGGCAAGTCTGGCTAAACCTGTATATGAATCGGCAATTTATCGTCACGGAGAGCGCGCAGAAGCTTTCTTATCGGATGATAAAAAAAGCCAAGCCGTCATTTGTGAATGCGAAATGGTCACCGCTGGCGAAATTGAATACGCGATTAAAAACCTTGATGTTCACAATCTTGTAGATCTAAGGCGCAGAACCCGTCTAGGGATGGGCCCATGCCAAGGTGAACTATGTACCTATCGTGCCGCAAGCCTATTTGAAGAATACGGCAATGCATCGGGTACTGAATCTAGCCAACTGCTGAAACACTTTTTAGAAGAGAGATGGAAAGGGATCAAACCGATTTTTTGGGGCGATGCCCTTAGAGAAGCGGAATTCAGCTACTGGATTTATGAAGGCTTGTTTGGCACTGGCGATATTCCACCAGCGGTTCAACCACAAACAGAAGAAAATAAGAACACCGAGGTTAATCAAGACGAGATCAGCCTAAATAAATTAGGAGAAATGTATGATTCAATTTGATGTGGCGATTATTGGCGGTGGCGTTGCAGGCTATACGGCTGGATTACGTTGTTTAGAAGCTGGCCTGAAAACAGTACTGGTTAGCCAAGGTCAAAGTGCCATGCATTTTTCATCAGGCTCCATTGATCTGCTTGGTCAAACCCCCGATCACCAAGCCGTTCAATTCCCATTAAATGCAATTAGGCAATTTCCACAGAACTTTCCGCTTCATCCTTACGCGAAGTTAGGTGCAGCGAAGGTTGAGAATGCACTCAATTGGTACCAACACAAGTTAACGCAACTTGGTTTACCTTTGCATCAACAAGCCAATGGTGAAAATCATTTTCGCATTACCCCTATGGGAACATTGAAAGCAACGTGGATGTCGCAACCTTTTGTACACCAAGTGACGACACAAGCGTCGAGCCTTGCATTCAAAAAGATAATGATGGTCTCCATTGAAGGCTTCCGCGATTTTCAACCACAGATTGCCGTCGACAATTTAGCAAAAGATCCGATGTTCAAAGGGATCGAAGTCTCTAGCTTGAATGTCTCTATCAACGCATTCAAAACCATGGAGCGTAACCCGCATGAACTTCGCTCTATCGACCTGTCTAGAGTGTTGAAAGATGAAAGTGAATTCAATGCGTTTGCCGATCAACTGATGACTCACGCAAGTCAAGATGACTTAGTTGTATTACCTGCCATTTTGGGTAACGGTGACGGTTTGGCCTTGATGACGAAACTCAAAGCCAGAACAGGACTCAATTTCCATGAAGTTCCCACCATGCCGCCATCACTACTAGGGATTCGCGTCGAAGAAACAATGAGCCAAGCTTTCATCCGTTTAGGCGGCACTCTTTTAAAAGGTGATTATGCGATTGGCGGAGAAATAAATGAGACAGAGAATGGTACTGAGTTGTCCATTTTAAACACTAAAAACCTGTCTGATTTACCTCTTAAAGCGGAACACTACATTCTTGCTTCTGGCAGTTTCTTCAGCAAAGGTTTAATCGCTGGCCATCAAGAGATAAGCGAGCCCGTATTTAACCTAGATGTTTGCCACGCAGGGCTTCGTGAAACTTGGCGTGAAAACGATTTCTTCACCGATAAACGCCACTTATTCATGAGCTTTGGTGTTGAAACCGATCAACATTTCCGCCCTTCTATTGCAGGCAAAACGCTGAATAACGTTTACTGCGCAGGAGCCATTTTGGCTCACTACAATCCTGTCGTAGAAGGAAGTGGCAGTGGCGTTGCGATCAGTACCGCCCACTCCATCAGTGAAGCGATCATTCAGTCATACGACCATAGTTCTATAACAGATAACAGCTCTGTAACAGATAATAGATCTAAAACAGATAACAGCTTTAAAACTGATGAACCTGCACAGCACAAATCAGAACAGCCATCACCACAAAACGAACAAACAACAGATGAGGTGTGTTTATGAGCCAAGCCTTCATAGAAAACGCGTCTAAAGACACCAGCTTCGATCAATGCATTAAATGTACAGTATGTACGGTTTACTGCCCTGTTGCGAAAGCAAACCCTGATTTCCCAGGCCCAAAACAGTGCGGTCCAGATGGCGAACGCCTACGAATTAAAAGTGCAGATTATTACGACGATGTACTCAAGTATTGCACCAACTGCAAACGCTGTGAGACTGCCTGCCCGTCTGGCGTTAAAATTGGCGATATTATCGCGGTTGCGAGAGGAAAATACGAAAAAAGAAAACTTAACCCAAAAACGGTTAGAGATTTTGTGCTCAGCCATACCGATCTTTTTGGCTCCATAGCGACCCCTGTCGCGCCTATTGTTAATGCGGCAACGTCGATCAATATCGTCAAGAAAGTCATGCACAAAACCATTGGCGTACACGATCACAAATCGCTCCCGAAATATTCTCATGGTACGTTCCGTCGTTGGTTTAAGCAGAACTGTACGAGCCAACCGCTTTACCCAAGACAAGTCAGTTACTTTCATGGCTGTTTCGTCAATTATAACCATCCTCAGCTTGGAAAAGATTTCATTAAAGTCATGAACGCGATGAGCATTGGTGTACGACTGCTTGATAAAGAGAAATGTTGCGGCGTACCTCTGATTGCCAACGGTTTTCATGATAAAGCGCGAAAAAATGCGCTACTCAATGTTGAGAATATGGAAAAAGTGGTTGAGACCTACCAAACTGAAATCCTCTCTACGTCTTCAACTTGCTCTTTTACACTCCAAACCGAGTACCCGCATGTGCTTGGTGTAGACAACAGTAAGGTTGCACAAAAAATCCAGTACGTCACACGCTTCCTTCTGAAAGAGTTCATGAGTGGTAACGCGCCAAAAATGAAGCCCATAAATAAACGTATTGTCTACCATACTCCATGTCACTTAGAGCGCAGCGGTGGCGTAATTTTTACCATTGAACTGCTCAAAATGATTCCAGGATTAGAAGTTATTATTCTTGATAGCGAATGTTGTGGGCTAGCCGGAACTTATGGATTCAAAGAGGAAAACTACGACACTTCAATGAAGATTGGCTCTCATTTGTTTGAGAAAATCAAATCATCAGAAGCGGACTATGCGATCACTGACTGCGAAACCTGTAAATGGCAGATAGAAGAAAATACTCAACTCGAAACGATTCACCCTATTAGTTTATTAGCCATGGCGTTAGCCGAGTAACCAAACAACTGAATTAGCAATATCTCAAAATACCGAAGCAAGAAGCATCCTTAGCGCGGCCATGGTTCATCAGTCATCCACGGCCGCCCTCTCTTATCTCTTATCTCTTATCTCTTATCTCTTATCTCTTATCTCTTATCTCTTATCATAATTAGACTTAATTCTTCTCCTCTTCTACTAACTTATCTCACTATTTTCATAGAGCTTTTAGTCTATTTTCAGAGTCCATATCGCAACTATTCTTATTTCTATCAATAAGACAGTTTAATACGACAAATATGCAAAATTAACCCTAGACAGAGTGCGGATTATGAGGGTAATGTCACACGCATTTCACCCTCATTTTATTATGGTTAATAGGGAATAGCTCCCATGTAGGTCTACTACGAGCTAATAGCATTGAACGCAACATGCCAGAATAAATATAAAGCTTTGAAAGTCATGAAAAATTACTCATTCGAGGCACATCCGCATTCAATAAGCGAGGAACGTATGGTTCAAATAGTTATCGATGGTAAACATAGAATTGCCGAACAAGGGCAAACTTTACTCGAAGCAGCCAAAGTCTGTGGTGTCGACATTCCATCTTTATGCGGACTCAATAAAACAGCGGATAAAGTGCCCTGCGATCTTTGTGTCGTAGAAGTGGAAAGTGGCGGAACAAAACGTTCATGTGAGATTGAAGTCTATAATGGGCTCAATGTAATTACTCAATCTAAGGCTCTGAGCGCTCACCGAAAGAAAGCGCTAAACCGTATCATGACGGATCACTATGCAGATTGCGAAGCACCCTGTAAAACCGCCTGCCCTGCGGGGGTCGATATTCAATCATACCTATTCCATATCGCACAAAACGATCACCAAAAAGCAATCGAGGTCATCAAACGCACTCTTCCTATGCCTCTCTCAATTGGCCGCGTTTGTCCTGCTTTTTGTGAAACCGAATGTCGTCGAGGTTTGGTGGATGATTCCATCGCAATTCGACAACTTAAGCGACATGCCGCAGATGCCGATTTAGCCGCCCAAGAGAGCTATACACCACCGAAGAAAGCCGACAAAAATAAACGTGTGGCGATTGTGGGTAGTGGCCCTGGCGGATTAACCACGGGCTATTTTCTATCAAATGAAGGTTATTCAGTCACCGTATTTGAATCCATGCCTCAAGCGGGTGGTTGGCTGCGTTATGGCATTCCAGAATACCGCTTACCTAAAAGCATTCTCGACAAAGAGATAGAATTAATGTGCCGCAATGGCATGGTGATTGAGTGCAACAAAAAACTTGGTGTTGATTTTACCTTATCAAGTTTGAGTGAAGATTATGATGCCGTTTGTCTCGCGGTTGGTGCGTCTCAAGCGGTAGAGATGAATTACACCGGAAGCGAACTTGATGGTTGTTATCTTGGTGTTGACTACCTAAAAGATTATGTAACTGAACAAACTTATACTACGGGTAAAAAAGTCGCCATTATTGGAGGTGGTAATACTGCAATTGACTGCGCAAGAACGGCAGTACGTGATGGCGCAGACACTACACTCATCTACCGTCGAACTCGCGATGAAATGCCTGCTGAAGATTACGAAATTGAAGAAGCAGAACATGAAGGGGTGAAATTTCACTTTTTAACCAACCCCGTCGAAAACATGAGCGACGACAATGGCCGTGTCAAAGAAGTTCGATTAGAGCGCATGAAGCTTGGTCCAGCAGACGCATCTGGCAGACGCAGTCCAAAACCGACAGGTGAATTTTTCACAGAAGCTTTTGATACGGTGGTTGCGGCAGTATCACAAAAGCCAGACCTGAGCTTTATGGATAACGAATCACTCGAAATTCCATTAACTCGCTGGAATACGGCGGACGCGAATCCGCAAACGATGCATAGCGGAACGGGCAACATATTCAGTATTGGTGATTTTCGTCGTGGCCCAGCCACCGCAGTCGAAGCCGTTGGTGATGGACGTATCGCAGCCGAAGCCATGGATCGCTTCTTCAATGGTGACATGGAAAATATCCCTGTTACTCCATTTAATTCACGTAAAGAGAAGAAGCTTAAGCAAATAGATCCGCTGCAATTTGAGAATCTACAAAAAGTCGCGCGTAAAATCATGCCGGAGCTCACAGCAGAACAGCGCGCACAGAGTTTTGATGAAGTAGAAACTGGCTTTGATAATGCTGATGCAATCGCTGAAGCAGCACGATGCTTAGAGTGTGGTTGCCAAGCCAATACTGATTGTGACCTTCGTAATTACTCGACCGAATATGGCGCAGTACAAACTTTCGACCATGCTATCGACATTCAATCGAACGACTACTGGCAAGAGAATCGCTGCAAAGAATCGCGTCAAAAATTCGAAGTCGATAGCAGTTCAGAATTTGTGATTTTCGATGCAAACCGCTGCATCAGTTGTGGTCAATGTGTACAAGCATGTCGAGATCAATCGGTGCACGGCATTCTAAGCTTTATGACCAATAAAGATGGAACGCCCGCTTCTCGACCTGAATGCCGTCCAAACTTTGGGGCAAATAAAACCTTAATGGGTGATTCTAACTGTGTTCAGTGTGGCGCTTGCATTCAAGCTTGCCCAACAGGCGCAATGACCGATGCTCGTGATCGTTCTCAAGGCCGAACCGAAGCATTGAAAGCGGTTGATACGATCTGCACTTATTGTGGTGTCGGCTGTAAACTCACCATGTATGTGGACGAGCAACGCAATAAAATTCAGTATGTTGAAGGGGCAAACTCTCCAGTAAACGAAGGCATGTTGTGTGTTAAAGGACGCTTTGGCTTCGACTTTATCGCCGATGACAACCGCTTAACCACACCGCTCATCAGAAAAGATGGCTGGTTACAGCCTGCGAGTTGGGATGAAGCAATTACACTCGTCGCAGAGAAATTCAGTGCCATCAAAAATGGATTTGGTGGTAATGCCCTAGCAGGCTTCTCATCTGCCAAAACAACCAACGAAGATAACTATGCCTTCCAAAAGTTCATTCGTCGTGAGCTTGGAACGAACAATGTGGACCACTGTGCTCGGTTGTGTCACGCATCAACCGTAACTGGCCTCGAAGCCTCGCTAGGAAGTGGCGCAATGACCAATGATATTCCAAGTATTAAACACTCGGATGTCATTTTCATCATTGGTTCAGATACCACTGCCGCCCACCCTATCATCGGGTCGCACATTAAACAGGCAGTACGTCATCATGGAGCACGATTGATCGTTGCAGATCCAAAACGTATTGATATTTCAGACCACGCGGAGTTGTACCTAGCACACCGCCCCGGAACCGATGTGATGCTGATTAACGGGGTCATGCAGCAAATTATCAAACACGGTTGGTACGACCAAGAGTACATTGAAGATCGCGTCGATGGTTTTGATACCTTGCTGCAAGAGGTCATGTCACCTAGCTACGCTCTGGATAAAGTAGAGCTAGTGACAGGCGTTAAGGCAGACGATATTTTCGCAATGGCTCGTTTAATTGGTACTGCGGAACGCACCGCAGTTTACTACTCAATGGGGATCACTCAACATACAACAGGACACGATAACGTTCGTTCTATCGCTAACTTACAACTTCTTTGCGGTAATATCGGAATTGAAGGCGGTGGTATTAACCCATTACGCGGTCAGTCGAATGTTCAAGGTGCTTGTGACATGGGGGCTTTACCGAATAACTATCCGGGCTATCAGAAAGTATATAACCCATTAGTTCGCCAAAAATTTGCAATGGAATGGAACGCTCCAAACCTTCCTATCGAGTCTGGCTTAACCTTAACTGAAATTATTGACGCCGCATGTAAGCGTGAAGTGCGCGGTATGTACGTTATGGGTGAAAACCCGGTGTTGAGTGACCCTAACCAAGCGCACGTTATTGAGGGATTAGAAGCGTTAGATTTCTTGGTGGTACAAGATATTTTCTTAACTGAAACCGCTCAGTATGCGGATGTGGTCCTGCCCTCTTGCTCTTTTGCAGAAAAAGGCGGCCATTTTACCAATACCGAACGTCGAGTTCAGCGTATTAATCCTGCCGTAAAACCACCTGGCGAAGCAAAAGAGGACTGGGTGATCATCCAATCTATTGCTAATGCTATGGGCGGCGAATGGAATTACCAACACGTTTCAGATATTACAGACGAGATTGCCCGCGTAACACCACAATATGGAGGGTTACGTTGGGAGAACATCACCATTGATGGGATCCAATGGCCGAGTAACAAAAACAACCCTGAAGGCACTCGTATTATGCACCAAACTCAGTTTACTCGTGGGCGGGGTCAAATGGAGGCGATTCCGTTCAGGTATGCCGCTGAATTACCTGATGATGAGTACCCTCTTGTGCTTACAACAGGTCGCGTACTGGAACAGTTCCATACCGGCACGATGACTCGTAAAACAAAAGGCTTGAACAACCTAGCAGGTCCACGAGCGATGATCAGTGTTGCTGATGCAGAAGCGCTTGGAATCAAGAACGGCCAACCACTTAGAGTATCGACTCGCCGAGGTTCTATCGAAATTGATGCTTTTGTGACAAAACGAATGCAAAAAGGGGTGGTCTTTATTCCATTCCACTTTGTTGAGTCCCCTGTAAATAGACTTACAACCACCGCCACGGATCCTCATGCGAAGATCCCTGAGTTTAAAGTTGCAGCAGTGAAAGTCGAAGTGTTAGAGATGCAGCCACACTAAATTGTCCAAATTCATGACATAAGCGACACCACAAAGCCCAGCATCTGTTGGGCTTTTTCTTTTATGTCTTTTTATTAGACAAACTTTGCTTATAAAATAGTCGCAAGATCGGTTTTTAACCACTTGAATCAAAACAATAAAATTTATTATTGACTCTTATCCAGAATACGTTAAAGTACGCCTCGTCTTCAGGGAGATGTCCCAGACAAAAGAATTTACGAAAATTGGAAACGTCTTTCGAGACAATGGTGCCGATTATCGCAATCAAGAATTGCGTGCCCTGGTGGTGGAATTGGTAGACACAAGGGATTTAAAATCCCTCGGCGTTCGCGCTGTGCCGGTTCAAGTCCGGCCCGGGGCACCATCTTTTAAAGCCTGTATTCTTTGAATTCAGCAATGCGACACTAGCTCAGCTGGTAGAGCGCAACCTTGCCAAGGTTGAGGTCACGCCTAATGTTTTAAAGAGAGGGAACCTCGTGTGTCGCTCCAAATTTCTTTATGAAGAAAGCATAAGCCCTGATAGAAATGTCAGGGCTTTTTTGCATCTAGAGTTAGTCCGCAAAGAGCACAACCTTACCAAGGTTGAGGTCACGCCTAATGGTTTAAAGAGAGGGAACCTCGTGTGTCGCTCCAAATTTCTTTATGAAGAAAGCATAAGCCCTGATAGAAATATCAGGGCTTTTTTGCATCTAGAATGAGTCCGCTGAGAGCGCAATCTTACCAAGGTTGAGGTCACGCCTAATGGTTTAAAGAGAGGGAACCTCGTGTGTCGCTCCAAATTTCTTTAAGTAGAAAGTATTAAGCCCTGATAGAAATGTCAGGGCTTTTTTTACATCTAGAGTTAGTCCGCAAAGAGCACAACCTTACCAAGGTTGAGGTCACGCCTAATGGTTTAAAGAGAGGGAACCTCGTGTGTCGCTCCAAATTTCTTTATGAAGAAAGCATAAGCCCTGATAGAAATATCAGGGCTTTTTTGCATCTGGAATTGACCGGCTGAAAGCACAGTCTCGCTAAGGTTACGGTTAGGCTATGATGACAACTCGTGACCAGCCTCAGAATTAAAGAGATTGAATATTACCAAGATATTCAGGTTCGCAAGCAGGTTGATGTTCAGAAGCGGTTTGAGGCTGCCCCACGTTCTTCTTCAGCAAATGGATAAACTCACTTCTTGGCATCGGTTTATGGAAGTAGAAACCTTGTATGTATTTGACGCCCATTTTAGATAACACGGAAAGCTGAAGCTCGTTTTCAACACCCTCGACTATAAGCTTCATATCAAGAGACTTAGATAATTGGATCATCGATTCAAGCAAAGGTAGCCCAATGCTCGATTCATCAGTGATGTTTTTAACAAACACTCGATCTATTTTTAAGACTGAAAATGGAAATTGTCTAACAAAGTCTAATCCTGCGTACCCTGTTCCAAAATCATCAACGGCAATTTTCACCCCGAGTGCTGAGAATTTTTGAAGATTCAGGAGGATCTGCTTCATATTTTCTCCTGAGCACTCCCCATTTTCCGTAATTTCAAACACAATTTTTTGAAGCTCTTCAGTTTTTCCTTCAAAAATAGAGGTCACTTTGTCAAAAAACTGAGCGTTAGATGCTACTTTACGGCTTATGTTCACACTGACATAACGAGTTTCAAATAACTCAGGATTTTTATCTATCAGAGTGAGGGCTTCAGAGAGTACAAAGTAGGTAAGATCCTCGATTAAACCTAAATTTTCAGCTAAAGGGATAAAAATAGCAGGTGATACCGCCCCTTCTATCGGATCATTCCATCTTAATAGAGATTCGCAACCCACCACTTCTTTGGAGCGTTGATCAACAATGGGCTGATAATGGACATGCAAGTGACCCTGATCTAACGCGTTGTTTAATGAAAAACCCAAACTTCTCTGAACAAGCCTTTTGTGTTGCTGAAAAACGATGGCGACGGTACTGACTCCTGCTATAAGAAATCCAAACCATATATAGTTCAACATATACTGAAAGTAATATGAGCCATCTATATACGAGGTGACAGAGAGTGGGTACTTCTTCGATTTAAACCGCTTATGAGATAAATAACGGCTGCTAGCACTTGGATTAATATCCCTTCCGATGACTTCAACTTTAGTATGAATATCATCTTTTCCAAGTTCTGACTGAACAACGTCATAGATATATTTCGGCGGAATGAGAAGACTCACTCCACCATTCTTCCCATTTGTGAATATCAACATTATCGATTTCAGGCCAGTAACGGCTGCTCTTGAATAAGATAGTGTCGTATTCGTAGCCTCCAAACGCCTCTCTATAGACTCAAATAGTTGAAAAGACACACTACCGTCAGTCGTTGAGCAGTAGAAAAGGCCACTAGAATCAAATAAGGCAGCCTCTTTCACCATATGGGTGCCAAAAACACTTTGTCGTAACTCCTGAACCATTAATGGACACCCTTTTTCAGAGTTATCTTGAGCAATGAACTTTTGGAAATCCGACTTGATTGCATCGAGCTTAACTTCAACGGAATGGACGGCATTTAACGTCACATTTTCGTAGTGTACTGAGGCAAATGGAACAAGGAGAAACATGGACATGAAAAAGGAGAAAAGGAAAAACATGACGGTTTTCACACCATCATTAAATTTAAATGATATTTGAGGAAATGGCATTGAGTTTCCTGAGTCTATTACGCTGGTAGAGATAAGGTAGACAATTTATTTTTACCTTACGATATACATTTAAACACTTTATTCAAGAATTCAAAGGTAGAATTATGACTCAATCCATAAAATATGCAATTTTAGGCATAAAAAAACCCAAGCTTAAAAGCTCAGGTTTTTTTATCAAAATCTGGAGGCGCCTCCCGGAGTCGAACCGAGGTCCACGGATTTGCAATCCGCTGCATAGCCACTCTGCCAAGGCGCCATATTTTTCAACGCGTTAGGGGATTCCCTTTGCGTTGAGGCATACTTTACGGATTGAGCGAACAGAGTCAAACAAAAAAGTGAAAATTAAATTTGTTTGATTGTATTTACCTCAACTTGCTGAAGCTTTGATCTGATCTGTTATTTATTGAACAGCAATACTTAAGTGATGATTACCACTTTTTAATTAAACGCCCTACAATATTTGGGTGATATGCCCAGTTATGATCAAACATCGACATCAACGCAGGGTTTCCATATTTAGACAAGCTCACAGCATGGAATCGATTCTTACGTGCTTTCAACTGCGCGACTTTCTTTAAAACCTCTTCAGGCTGTTTCGGCGCGATAAAGTCAGATAGAACAACCAAGTCAGCATTCCGATATTTATCACTACTCATCAAGTCAATCGACTTGATCAGCACAGGTTCCAAATCTGTCCCGCCATGAAAGCTATAACTTAAGAAGTCGCTCGCCTCGCGTAAGCCATCAGGCCGAGTAAGTTCATAAGTGATCTGTTCTGTAGAGAATAGAATGACATAGCATTCACGCTCTTCTGCTAGCGCGATTTGCATCAACGCATACGCCATCGCTTTTGCACACTGCTCTGGGAAACCACTCATAGAACCAGAGGCATCGACGCAAACAATAAACGGCCCTTTCTCTACATCAAGCTGCTTATGTTCAGGCTTATGCGCTCTCACCTTACGTAAGGTGCGAGATTTGCCCTGCATACGATAGTTCATGAGACGTTTGTCAACTAAATGTTTATAAAACACCACTTCAAGCTCTGGGTAGGCTAAAAACATGGTTTCATTTGGTAGAAGTTTATTTAAATCATCACTTTCATGAATGCCAACAATATCATCTGTCGCTTCATCACTTTTCTCTTCCACCATCTGCAGCTCTTCTGCTGGTGCTTTGTTTAAATCCGGATCATCCACCTGCCCAGCCATGCGACCAAGCTGCTCTGCGATCTCTTGTAATCCTTTATTCTTCTTTAAGAACTCCGCATGGCGTTTCATGACACTTAAATCAGTTCGGCTAAGCTTCGCAGACGCCATATCCCATAAGCGACCAACACTGCCTTCATCACCAGTATCTGTCACTTTATCCATGCTTTTCATGGTTTCCATTCGCTGATAAAGATCGGCTAACACTTTCTCTTTATTCACTTTAAGCTCAGACACTTGAGCTTGTTTAATCGCATCGGATAGACTTTTATACCACTGATCACAAAAGTAATGCGGGAACATGGGATTATTGATGGCTTTGTTTTTTTCAAGTAAGCGGCGGGCTTGAATATAGAAAGCAGAGTGCCACTCCAGCTCTTTTACGACGTCATTAATTTTTAAGAAAAATGTCGCTTCATCCCAATGGATCACTTCTTGATAAAGGGAAAGTTCATGCTGAAAACGTTCAGTTTCACATACTTTAGTGATGCGTTTTTTTACACTACCTCGCCACTTGTTCAAGTGGTTTTTGACTGAGCTTTTTACACCTTGATTTTCAGCCACCATCATCACTTGTGAACGTGCAAGTAGATCATTAACTGCGGTATCAATAATACCGGAGTCTGCAATCATCAGCGCTAAATTAAGTCCATCGGCTCCTAGCATGCTTACCCCTCTTACTCAAAAAAATGTTTCAGATTGATAATACGTTGCGCGATTTTTTCACTCTCTTTTTGAGTAGATTCAAGTAACTGAGAAACTAGCTGCAAGCTCGATTCCATGGCAACAGGCAGCTCAGGGTCGATAAAGTTATGTGGAAGCGCTCCGTGGAAATTAGATTTCACAAGCCTTAAATGATGTTCTGCATTATGAAGCTGAGCTAAAGCTTGATCCGCTTTCGTGTTCCACTGCTGATACACATTTTCATCCAATCCTTCAGTTGTCACCACGCTAACCAGCACTGCACGATTAGCAATATCTTTTATGACCAACTGATTTGAAGCATCGAGATCGAAACGTAAACGACACAAGCTAGTGTTCTGGTTTACATAGCCATAGACATCCCCATGCCCCTCTTTGACAACTCGTTCAAGTTCATCTTTAGGTACATAAACCCAACGGCTATCACCCTTTTCAGACTCCGAGACAGAGAGGTTACTTTGCAGGAGAACCAGTTTGACTAAGTTGGTGGCATTCCCCACTTTGTACTGCTTCGCTTTCGATGTATCAAATTGGTACACCTCTTTGCGCAATAGGCCAGATGCAGCTTCCATTGTGAGTACTACGCCAAACTGTGCTTCTAGTTCTGCTTGAATATCCGCTAACTCTTCTTTACACAGTTCGATTTGTTGAGTCACCTCTTGCTGATCAAAAGCATACTGCAAGGCGAACTCTTTGATCACATCTCGTACCAAACCCCTTGATTCTGGGCTGTTCCATAAACAGTCTTGCAGAAGAAGTAAATCAAGAGGATTAATGGAATCTCTTCCATTAAAGAAAGCACTTGCTTTGAGAAGCTTGACGGCTTTTTTCCAGCGACGATCAGATACATACATGTCCGAGACAGAGGCATCAATGCCTTTAGACTCGATGGTTTTTTCCAACATGCTCTTTAACTGGAACAGTTTTTCGAAGCAATCATCCGTCAATTCTAGTTTTTCAAGCTCAGCTTGCCACTGGTGGTATTCCATATCGGTAATGGCTAACCCTTCAGGAATGATGGCTTCTTGCGTCGTACCGACGGTAAGCATTGATTTAAAGTTCTGCTTATTTTGAATTCGATTAACAAACACTCGCACTAACATTCGATCATAAAGTGCATCGAGACCGCTCTCTTCATCGGGAAGCTCGTTGGATGCCGAAACCAACAACCTCATTGGAACTCGTTCGATTTCACTGCCATTCTTAAATGTCTTTTCATTCACAACAGTGAGCAGTGTATTCAGAATGGCAGGCCCTGCTTTCCAAATCTCATCAAGAAATACGACTTGAGCCGTAGGAAGATACCCTTCGGTTAAACGAACATAACGTCCATTATCTTTTAACTCTTGAATGCTTAATGGCCCAAACACCTCTTCCGGGGTAGAGAAGCGTGTCATTAAGTACTCAAAATAACTACTATTATCAAATGCTTGTATCAATCGTTTTGCAATTAAACTTTTGGCAATGCCCGGAGGACCGAGCAGAAACACACTTTCGCCAGCGAGCGCGGCCAGTAAGCAAAGCTTTATCGTGTCTTCTCGTTCGTAAACACCATCTGAAAGCGCAGCAGCAAGCTTATTAATACGTTCCGAAAGCAATGCCTTTTGTGCATGAGACGCTATCGAGGTGTTTATCATTCCGGAACTCCTTGGGGAATATGTACTTTATAAATGTATATAATAAATATATACATTTGTTATCACTTTGTTACAAGTGTAATTTAAAATTTGACTCGTACTTATATCAGATCTGTGTACCACGGAATTCACGGCAATCATAGTTTGCACTTTTGGGAACTACATCACCTACTGAGGTGGTCAGTTAACAACTTTTTTGCATTTTTTTGCTTTCGCTAAACGTTATTTATCGTTAAGGTTTCTGCTATCAACCCAAAATTGGGCAGCATGCTAGAAAAAGTGACCCTATTTGCATGAGCAAAATTATCCATAGATGGAAAAACATATCCCTCATTGAAGAAGATATCGCCCTCCCCAACGGCAATACGATTTCTCACACTATGATCCACCACCCCGGCGCTGCAGTTATTCTTCCTGTGACAGAAAGTGGCAACATTATTTTAATCAATCAATTTCGCCCTTCATTAAAAAAGTGGCTCTTAGAGCTACCAGCGGGAACGATTGAGCCGGGGGAGCAACCTCTAGAATGCGCTAAACGAGAACTAGAAGAAGAGACTGGATTCAGTGGTGAAGAGTTCATTTCTCTTGGCCTTGTCACTCCTCTGGCTGGGTTTTGTGATGAAATACAGTACCTTTATGTTGCAAAACAACTCAGTGAGACTCGTCGCTACGCTTGTGATGATGACGAAATTATCGAGGTTGTGACATTGTCACTTGATGAGTTGGAAGATAAAATACGACAAGAAAGCATCACTGATGCCAAAACTATTGCATGTTTAAGTAAAGCCAAACTTTGCGGTTATATTTAGGAGAATTTAAATGGACTTTCGTTCGGACACAGTAACAAAACCTACACAATCAATGCGCAATGCGATGGCGAAAGCAGTGGTTGGCGACGATGTTTATGGCGATGATCCTACCGTTAATGAACTTGAAGAGTGGGTAGCAAAAGAGAATGGGTTTGAAGCGGCTTTATTTACCACGTCAGGGACTCAAGCAAACCTGCTTGCTCTTATGTCTCACTGTGAACGAGGTGATGAATATTTATGTGGTCAACAAGCCCACAACTACAAATTTGAAGCCGGGGGCGCAGCGGTATTGGGGTCAATTCAACCTCAACCGATTGAGAACAACCCAGATGGCACTCTAGATTTTAATAAACTAACGGCTGCGATTAAGCCTGACGACAGCCATTTTGCCCGAACTAAACTGCTAAGTTTAGAAAATACGATTAATGGCAAAGTGTTACCTATGAAGTATCTGGCTGAAGCACGAGAGTTTGTCGATTTTCATGGCTTACAACTTCACTTAGATGGCGCACGAGTCTACAACGCTGCGGCAGCATTAGATGTGGAAGTCAAAGAGATCGGCAAATACTTTGATTCTATGACGATCTGTCTATCCAAAGGGCTCGCGGCCCCAATTGGCTCACTACTGCTTGGTAATAAAGCCTTTATCGCCAAAGCAAGACGTATTCGTAAAATGCTTGGTGGGGGTATGCGTCAAGCGGGTATTCTTGCGGCGGCTGGAAAATTAGCGCTCACGGAGCAAGTCCCACAACTCAAAATTGATCATAGCAATGCCAAAAAGCTCGCGCTTGGATTAGCGGCAATAGATGGGTTTCATGTTAACCCTGAATTTATCCATACCAACATCGTGTTTGCAAAATTGGATAGCACGGTTGATATCAAATCTCTCGCGCAGAAGCTGTCTCAGGATGGCATTACCATCAGCCCTGGCAATCCAGTTCGATTTGTTACCCACAACGATATATCTGAGCGTGATATTGATACGGTACTAGAAAAAATTAAAGCCTATCGTTAAATCTCACTCTCTTTTTATAGAACGATGACTTGAGCTTCCCCTAAGGGGAGGCTTTAGTTTATTGTTCAATATTCTTAATCCGAGATTTTTATGTTTAAGCCTCTGCTAACCCTTTTGATTTCTGTCTCTTATCTCACTTCACTGCCTAGCATCGCCTCCTCTTTTGGAGACCCTCAATTAGGTAAGATCAAAGCGCCTAGCTGTGTATTCTGTCATGGGCCAAATGGCATCGCGCAGAACAATGCTTACCCCAATCTGAACAGCCAAAACCCACAATACCTTTTCAATGCCATGAAAGCTTATCAAAATGACCAAAGAACGGGCGATTACGCCAGCATGATGAAAACGCAGCTTCAACGTCTTAATGATCAAGATCTCAAAGATATTGCGGCTTTCTATTCCTCTCAACCTTGATTACGTTTCCTTCGTCCCTTAAACGAAAAAAGCCCCACCGAATATTCGGTAGGGCTCGGCGGTAAATAATCAAATTAGCCGGCAGTGGATGGTTTGATTTTATAGAAAATAGCAAATAGCACAGGTACTACAATCAATGTAAGTACCGTAGCAAAGCCAAGACCCGCCATAATCGTAACAGCCATTGAACCGAAGAACGCATCGAAGACAAGTGGAATCATGCCTAGTACGGTGGTCAATGCTGCCATTGAAACTGGTCGTACACGGCTAACCGCGCTATCAACCACAGCTAAGTAAGGATCCTTCCCACTCTCTAACTCGATATTAATTTGATCTAACAAAACAATACCGTTTTTCAAAATCATTCCACTTAAGCTTAGTAAACCTAAGAAAGCTGTAAAGCTAAATGGTAGATTTGAGCCAAGTAAGCCTACCGATACACCAATAATGGCTAAAGGTACTGTGAACCATATAACAAGAGGCTTGCGCACCGAGTTAAACAACAGCATCGTAATGATGAACATCAACAAGTAGCCCATTGGCAATGAACCAAACAGAGATGTTTGTGCATCTTTTGAAGACTCGTACTCACCACCCCAGTCAATAACATAGCCATCAGGTAGATGAAGATCTTCGACTTTTGGTTGCACGCGTGCAAATAAGCTCGCCGCGGTATCATTACCCAAAACATTATGGTCAGCTAATACTGTAAGCGTACGTTTTCTGTCTTGACGCTGAATCAGTGGCTCAGCCCAACTTAACTTAACGCCATCGATCACTTGTTCTACCGGAATGTAAGTTTGAAGGGTTGGGCTCCAAATTTTTACATTACTTAGCGATTCAAAATCGACACGCTCACTTTCTGGCAAACGAGCAACAATCGGCAGCATATGCGTACCATCACGCAACAGCCCAATGGAACTTCCTCCAAATGACATTTGCAATGTTTCTGACAGATCTTGCTTTGAGATCCCTAAACGACGCGCTTTTGATTCATTAAACTGTGGAACCAGCTCCTTCGTTCTTTCGCGCCAGTCATGTCGAATGTTTCTAGAACCTGAGTCAGCAGCAAGAATATCTTCTACTTGAATCGCAATATCACGCAATATTTGTGGATCGGCACCGCTGATCCTTGCTTCAATTTTAGACGCAGGCGAAGGGCCAAACTCCATCAACTTAAATTGGAATGATGGCTGGTTAAATTTCGTGGCTAACTCTTTATCCAGCAAGTGCAATAGATCAAACATATGCTCACGATCATTCATTCGCACTTGTAGCTGACTGTATGCTTCGTAGCTTTTTTCTGGTTGATAGGTTAGTGCAAAACGCTGTAGCCCTTGTCCTGTCGAAGTAGTGACAAATTCAACATTATCCTGCGCACGAATATAACGCTCGACTTCTTTACTTTGCTTCGATGTTTCACGGATATCAGTACCTTCAGGCATCCACATATCAATGTAGAACATCGGTGTATTTGAAGGCGGGAAGAATTGTTGTTTCACTTGTCCAAACCCAATAATGGAGACGACCAGCAATCCAACCATTGAAGCAACCGTAAGCCATCTGAATCGTAATGCAAATGTCAGCATGGATTTAAATAGAGTGAATAGCGCCCCTTTATATGGGTCTATTTCTTCATCGCCATCTTGTGGTTTTTCATCTTTAAATAATAGATTAGCCAACAGCGGAGTGATGGTTAACGCAGTCACCCAACTTAGGAAAAGCGAATAGCATAGTACCCAGAAAAGATCGCCAAGGAACTCACCTGTCGCATCTTCAGACAAACCGATTGGAGCGAACGCAGTAATGGCAATAATCGTTGCACCAAGCAGTGGCCATTGTGTCTGTTTTACGATCTCATTAGCAGCTTGGACCTTCGTACGTCCTTTCTTAATGCCGACAAGGATACCTTCAACAACAACGATAGCATTATCAACCAACATCCCTAGAGCAATAATCAAAGCACCAAGTGAAATCCTGTGCAGTTCGATATTATTCCACTTCATCAGAATGAAGGTGCCCATTACGGTCAGTAGTAATACCGAACCAATGATGATGCCGCTTCGAAGCCCCATAGCAAAAAGCAGAACGATGATCACAATAGCGACAGCTTCAGCTAAGCTGATAACAAAATCTTTAACCGATTGGTCAACTTCCGCCGATTGATTGTAAAAATAATTTAGCTCTACACCCGCTGGGCGAATGTTTTCAAGTGTTTGAAGCTCTTTGCTAAGCGCATTACCAACTTCAACAACGTTAACCCCTGAACTGAATGATATGCCAAGGTTGATCGCTGGTTTGCCGTTATAAGTGACGATATTTGACGGCTTTTCTTGAATACCACGTGACACTTCTGCAACGTCTTTTAGGCGAATTAAGTTACCGGTATCACGTCCGTGAATGATCAGCTCTTCTAATTCTTCAACCGTGCTCATGCTGCCATTTGGTCGAATGGTAAGTTTTTGTCCATTGAGCATGACTTCACCAGCAGATTGAACACTATTTTGCTGATTCAATAAATTGTTCACGATGGACATGTCTAAATTGACCGCGGCAAGCTTCTCTAATGAGATCTCAACGAAAAGCTGCTCTTGTTGATCACCAGCTATACTCACTTTACCCACGCCCTCGACAAGTTCGATTTCGCGCGTTAGGTAATCGGCATATTGCTTAAGTTCAACATAGTCAAAGTCATCGCCCGTTAGCATGATCATCACGCCGTAAACATCACCAAAATCATCCATGACTTGTACAGAAGTGACACCAGATGGCAATGCAGGTCGAAGATCGTTGACCTTACGACGCATTTCATCCCAAATTTGAGGAAGTTCGTCTGGGCCATACTCCATCTTCATGCTCACCATCATTTGTGACATGCCGTTTGATGACGTTGATGTAATTTTATCTATGTACGGCAACTGACGGATCGCTTTTTCCAGCGGATATGTCAGCTCTTCTTCTACCTCTTGGGACGTTGCTCCCGGGTAGTTTGCAATGATCATTGCGTCTTTAATGGTAAATGCTGGATCTTCTAAACGACCTAGATCTGAAAATGAAACCACACCACCAATCGCTAATATAACGATAAATAACCAACTGATTACTTTGTTACGAATCGAGTACTCTGCGATAGTCATTGAGCAGCTCCTTTTAATTCCATGCCTTGACGAAGTTTTCTTAGATTAGACGTCACTAATACGTCTCCTTGAGTAATGCCAGATTCAACAATGACACCCTGACTGGTCGTTTCTTCAACGCCAACTTTCACTTTTTCAACCGCTCCATTGACCATTTTCCAGACGAAGAACTCACCCTCTTCTCTCCCTGCATCCAATGCTGTCATCGGCAACTGATATCCCTGAACAGTACTCAAGCCCGCTTTCATCATATCAACAGTGACGGTTGCACTTGTTCCAGGCATGATCATTGGGGTAACTTGCGGCATTTGTAGCCAAAATTCATAAGTTTGGGACTGAGGATGTAACTCACTCGTGTGCTCTAAATATTTCATCGGATAAGCTTGCTCAACCCCTGAGAATCGAACGCTAGGTTGATAGCTTTCTGAATTAACTTCTGGGTTTAGCATCGCCAAAACGCTGTCTGAAATTTGAATGCGTACGTAAACCGTGTCGTTTTTATATAGAGTAGCGACCACTTCACCTGCTGCTGTATTTTCAAAATTATCTTTTGGAACGTCAGAAACTAATCCATCAAATGGCGCACGTAGTTGTGTGTATTTGATGGCCATTTCCGCCGCTTTCAAGTTTGCAGACATCAATTTGTAGTTTGCTGTCAATTCATCAAGTTCAGCTTTTGAGACCATCTCATTACGGTATAAGTCGTTGCCACGCTTCAGTTGGCGACTTGCTAGGTTTAATTGAGATTTCGCATCTTTTAGATTCTGCTTCGCTTTTTCATCGTCTAAAGTCGCAATGACTTGACCTTTTTTAACAAGTTGCCCAGGTTGAACAGCAACTTGATTGATTTCTCCTTCAATACGGAAGGATAAAGACGTTAACTCAGCCGCAACTACTTGGCCGTTAAAGCTGCGATACTCGCTCTCTAAAGGCGCATCGACGGTTAACGTTGAAACTTGTAATAGAGGTGACGGAGCAACAACATCTGCATCTGAACAACCTTGAAGGCCAGTCAGTGCCAGCATTAATACAGATAATGAACCTATTTTTTTCACGTTATACGACATTAGATTCCACCTTCTCGTTGCCATACTTTCACTTGCTGTCCTTCCGAAATGTCACTAACGCCAGCAACAACGATGAGGTCACCCTGCTTCAAGCCATCTAATACGTAACCTTCGTCATCAAGCATCACTTGGGTCTTCTCTACTTGCTTGCTTTCACTATCAAAAAGCCAAAGTGTTCCTTTATCACTGGTTTTCGTGATCCACGCCGAATCCATAATCTTGAACCCTGAGCTTCTTTCACTATTCACTACTTGCACTTGTCCAGTCATGCCAGACAACAGGTTAATACCTTCAGGCTTAGTGATGCTAACAACCGCGGTATAGCTGTTTGTATCTTGATCGGCCTGAGTAGAGATCTCTTTGAAATTTGCAGGGATAATGTGGGTCAAATGGCTATCCATTCGAACAAAAAGCTGCGTCTTTTTAATTGCGGATAAACCATTCTTTTCTACGTATTTCACCGGAATGCTGAACGTCACGTCCATCTTTACATTATTGATGAGGTTCAACACCACTTGCTTAGGCGCAACAAGTTCATGTGCTTTGCTGAAATCAAGTGATACAACACCATCAAAAGGAGCAGAAATTGTCGTGTAACTCAAGTCTGTTTTCGCTTGCTCAAGGGACACTAAAGCAGCCTGGTAAGACGTTTCTGTTTGGTCAAAAGAATCGGTACTGATCAACTTCTTTCTGTACAGTTTCTCCGCTCTGTCGAATCGAGTTTTAGCCAGATCAAACTGAGCTTGTTTCGCATCTAGCGCAATTTGGTAGTCCGTAGGATCAAGCTGTGCTAACACCTGCCCTTTCTCAACTATCTCACCCATTCTTACTGGCACTGACTCAATTTCACCAGCGACTTGAAACGATAACTCTGCGCGCTCAGTAGCATCAATTTTCGCTAAAAAACTATCCATACGCTGACTAGATAGATCTGGAACCGTGATTAATTTCACTGGCTTAATAATGTTTGTCTGTGGTTCTGAGTTTGCTTGATTGCAGCCAATCATTAAAAAACTCAGAGCAATCACTGCCGTCAATTTCAGCTGACTACTAAATAACGATGGGGAGTTAATCATAACGAAATCCAATACGTTCAAGTTTATTGTACATGCGGGCAGTATATAGTTATTTATGCTCAGATCAAGTATACTTTCCACCTGTGCAGTAATTATTTTTATGAAAAATATTGTGAAATCTGATAAAAAGACAGCTTAGATGATAAGAAGGTTCGTATGACGGAAAGAAAACAAGGTCGCCGCTGTGCTCTGGCGGCAGAAGAGACAAAGCATCAAATCATTACCGTTGCCGCTCAAATGTTTTGTGAGCTCGGCTATGAGCGTGTTTCACTAAGAAATATCAGTGAGAAAGCTGGCGTTTCACACAGTTTGATCCGTCATCATTTTGGCAGCAAAGAGAACATTTGGTACTCCATTAGTGACTCTTTACATGAGTATATGCTGGCGTATATGAAGCATATTCTTCAAGAAATGCCACAAGGATTAGCCGCGAATACAACGCTCTATCTATTTATAACTAGAATGCAAGCACACATGCTCATTAGAAAAGAGCCAATCCAGTTTATCGCTGATGCTGTGAGGCAGGCCGGAGAGCTATTAGACTACTTTATTGATAGCGTGGGTGAAATTGAAGCGGTGGTGTATAAGCTTGAGGCTGACTATAACCGAGATTTTCCGGAAACGCCGATCCGCATAGAAGAGATAAAGTGGCAATCCATCATGTCTGCGCACGCCGCTGCGAGTCTCACTCCATTCATGAAAGAGACTTGGGCCAACGAAACAACTTGTGAATCACAATGTTTACTTAATCACTGGCAGATTTTCAATCAAAGTATGGTTAGAAAACTCCATATTGCCCCGCAAGATGAACTGAAACCGACCTCACTTAATGAGATAGTTTATGAAGTAGAATGCAAGATGAACTGTAACCGAAAATCTGACTTATCCGAGTGATTTTCGATAAAATGGCACCACGAGAGGTTCAAGAATAAAAATATTCCTGATCTAAATTCATGCTCAGCTGCCAAGGTAACTCAGAGATTGGTTTGCCTACTTTTGATAACAACGTGTTAGTTTCAACTGTGACAATTTCATTACCCAACGTACTAATGAGATGATCTAATCCTTCGACATAAATTAAAATCAACTTAACTCGTTTTATATCGATGCCACTTTACGTATATTTCAAATAATGTCGCTTGAATCTGTCGTTCACCGTCATAAATATGAAAAATCATTTAACTCCTGTGCCAACACGCAAAAAGTGACCATTACGTTCAATTATAAGTGAGCCGTAATTTGTTAGGTTTGGTATGATATTTAATGGTACTAATTATTATGTATATATTTCTTTATGTAGAAATATCAGGATTTTATATAACTAAAGTCAAATTACAAACCAATCAATTTATCAGCTTGGAATATAAATAATGGCACGCAATAAAGATAAAAAAAGTGGTAAAGGATCCGCAGGGCAAAATAGAAAGCAAAGTGAAGATTTTCTTGTCAAATATCAACAAAAATCGGACGTCACGATGACTGGTTCCGGCTTAATGTATCGCGTGATTGAAGCTACGAATGAACGCAAACCAACAATGGATGATAGTGTTGAGGTTCATCAAAGAATTCTGTTAACTGACGGGAAAATTATCGCAGATACATACAAGACCAACAGCCCTGAAAAATTTAGTGTGGAAGAAGCAATCGACGGATTAACCGAAGGACTACAATACATGACATTAGGTTCTCGTTATGAATTTGTAATCCCGCCAGATTTGGCGTGGGGGAAAAAGGGAAATCGCAGTAGCATTGGACCGAATGCTGTTTTAACTATCGATATCCGCTTATTGGATATATTTTAATTCACTGATGGATATAACGAAACGGCTTTGTTTTCACCAGACAAAGCCCGTTACCGCTTACCACTAGATATCAGTTTAAGTGAATAAGCCTTATGTAAGTTGATAAAGCCGATAACTGTCTCAGCAATACACATATACTATCCACATAAACTATCGCGTATCAACTCACCTATCTAAACCCCGACGACTAAATCCGCACAGGCGAATTCTTAACGCTTCGCTTTGCCTCGGTTCTGATGAATTTTCAACTTAGCCTTCATTTTGCGCTTGTCGGCTGAGCGTCCTTTTTTATGTGGCGTGCGATCTTCTTCAACATCGCCAAGCAAACTCGGTTCAAAACCAGCTAACCACTCTTGCGGTAAGCGAGTATCAAGTAGCGTTTCTACCGCCTCAAGTAAGTATTCTTCGTCCCTACTCATTAGTGATACCGCTAAGCCTTCGTTACCTGCTCGGCCTGTGCGCCCAATTCGATGCACGTAATCTTCCGCTTTGTAAGGTAATTCAAAGTTCACAACTTGTTCTAGTTGCTGAATATCCAGTCCCCTTGCGGCAACATCTGTCGCAATAAGAGCGCGTACTTTGCCTGATTTAAAATCATCGAGCGCTTTCTGACGTGCGCCTTGACTCTTATCGCCATGAATGGATGCTGCTTTGATCCCGTCCAATTTCAGCTCTTTGACAAGCACATCTGTTCCCTGTTTAGTCTTAGTAAAGACAAGAACTTGTTGCCAGTTTCGAGAGCCAATAAGATACGCCAATAACTCGCTTTTACGTTTTTTATCAACGGGAAAGACAAGTTGCTTCACTTTATCTGCGGTGCTATTTGAAGGTGTGACTTGTATTTCAGTCGGATCACGCATCATATCGTGCGCTATTTTCTTTATCTTTTTATCAAACGTTGCCGAGAAGAATAAAGTCTGACGCTCATCGTTCATTCGACGAAGAATACGTTGGATATCAGGCATGAACCCCATATCTAACATACGATCGGCTTCATCAAGCACTAAAGTTTCGGTTTGGTTTAAAACAATGTTTTTCACAAAGAGGTGATCAATAAGACGCCCCGGAGTCGCCACCAAAATATCAGCACCTCCTCGTAGATTCTTTGTTTGAACATGCATACTCGTTCCACCATAAGCGACAACGACTTTAACATTGCTACCTTCGGCATAACTTTCTAAATTATCAAAGACCTGCTGAGCAAGCTCGCGCGTCGGAACCAAAATCAACGAACGAACCACTTTGCTATGAGACTCTCTATCAATTGGATTCTGGGATAAACGTTGAATGATAGGGAAACCAAAAGCGGCCGTTTTTCCTGTTCCCGTTTGAGCGCCTGCTAATACATCTTTTCCTGCTAAAACATGAGGAATTGCGCGCTCTTGCACGCTAGTAGGTTGCGAAAAATTCAGTTTCGCCAGTGTTGTGAGTATTGATTTGGAAAGACCTAATTGGTCAAAGGTAAGAGTGGTATCAGACATGAATTGCGCTCAAATATCAAAGAGGCGCGGATTGTAACAAAACTGTTCATCGCTTTCACGAATTACTGTGGTTCTTAATTACTGTAGTTTTTAGTTACTACCGTTCTTAATTGCTATGGTTTTTAATTGCTAAAGTTCTCAATTGCTATAGCTGTTAGTTACCATCGCTCTTAGTTAACATGGCTCTTAGTTACTGAGCCCTTAAATATAGATTTAGCCAGCACATGATTGTGCTGGCTACAACGGTTATCTATTTATTTGCAAAAATGCTATCAGCAAGCTCTTCAACTGCCTGCTCATATTCGGATAAGTCGATGCCTATTTCGATTGCATCCAAGAGCTCCAAGCTCTCTTCATTGGTTGTTTGGTCACTCATTATTGACCTCCATTTCTTGTACACAAAATAGATGGGCTGTTAGTTCAGTGTGTGAAATCATCTTAAGACGACAAACCCATCGTTTATTTTTAAAAGCCACCGTGCCTTTATATCTACCTTATATGACAGTTTGCTGACGATCTAAAGATAATTCTCAAACTAATATGAACAACATCATAAGTAAACGTTTGCTTATGATTGTATCACCATGCAACATAAACACTGTAAATTAAAATTTACACCAAGGAAATAATAATGTACAAAAGTGATTGCTTTGCACCTGATTATTCTTCAAAATGCTACAAAAGCAGTAGATACGACACACAAGAATGGCCAATCGCCAAATAAAAGTATCTACAACACCTTGAAATGTAAAATTAAGAATACACTCATGACATCAAAAATCTTTGGCAGTACTTTAATCATTGCTGGAACCACCATTGGTGCAGGCATGCTCGCTCTACCACTCGCATCAGCAGGCATCGGGTTTGGAACATCCCTCATCATAATGCTTTTTCTTTGGGGGCTAATGGCTTTCACAGCACTATTAATGCTAGAAGTCCATCAATACGCAGGTAGTGATGCAACTCTCCATACCCTCGCAAAACAGATTTTGGGTACGAAAGGAAAGTTTATTGCTAGCTTTTCCATGCTGTTCCTTTTCTACTCTCTCTGTGCGGCCTACATTGCGGGTGGAGGCGCTCAATTTACAGAACGTTTAAACAGCCTAGATATGGGTGTCGTGAACCAAACCTCAGGAACCCTATTATTTACTCTGCTTGTCGCAATGGTCGTGACTGTCGGAACAAGTACTGTTGATAAGGTTAACCGAGTACTATTTACATTAAAATTAGTCGCCATGGTGTTCGTACTCACCTTTCTTGCGCCAAATGTCACTGAGTCTTACCTTCTGAGTATGCCTATGCAGCAAGGTTTAGTTGTAGCGGCAATCCCAGTGATTTTTACCTCATTTGGTTTCCACGGCAGTATTCCAGCGATTGTGAAGTACTTAGGCGGTGAAACAAAAGCATTGAAGAAAGCGATCGTGATTGGATCTGCCCTACCGTTGGTTATTTACATTTTATGGCAAATCGTCACATTGGGTGTGATCAGCCAGTCCGTATTAGTCAACAATTCAGGCCTAAGTGCGTTACTAAACACGCTTTCACAAACTGTACATAATTCCAACTTAGCGAACATTGTTGGGGTTTTTGCGGATCTTGCGCTAGTAACTTCGTTTCTAGGTGTGAGCCTAGGCCTATTCGAATACATGGGTGATACGCTTAACAAACAACAAGGTACGAAAAATCGAGTTCAGTCTGCTCTTATTACTTTTGTTCCGCCACTATGCTTCGCTCTCTTTTACCCGCAAGGGTTTATTATGGCACTTGGGTACGCTGCCATAGCACTTGCTATACTTGCTGTATTGTTACCTGCAGTCATGGCTCATACTGTAAGAAAAAATGGCAATAATGATCAGTTTTACCAAGTTAAAGGCGGTAATCTTTCATTAGTTTTTAGTGGCATTTGTGGCTGTGTTATCATTGGAGCTCAATTGTTAATAAGTTTTGGCATTCTAAGCCCGCTTGGTTAACTAGATTGAATTCACACTTAACTTTTGATGACTTAGATCACACTTATTAAAAGTCACTTACTGTGGGTTTCACAAGAAAGTGCGATAGAGCACATTAAAATGTGCTCTATTTCGTAAGAATGGCTCAATATAATTTTGCTGCGGAGCATTTATGAAGGAAGTACAATTTAGGACGATTGATCGCCTATTTATAAAGATGTCAATTAATGACAAGATGTGGGTGATATTTGCACTCTTTTTAGTAGCGTTGACCGCAACCGCTGGGGCTCGTTATTTCAATAGTATTGATCAAATTGAATCACAATCTATCACTGCTGCCGAATACAAACTGCAAGGAATGCTATCTAATTCAGATCTAGATGTTCTTTCCGCCTCTTCTTTACGTAAAAGTAACGGTGTGCAATCAACTCAATATACAAATGGTGTGGTTACCGTTAGTGCTACTCATTCTTCAGGTCAAGCATTTACCCTTACAGAAAATGTAAAACAACTTGAAGGCGATAAAAAACAACAGGCCTTAACTTCATTTTTCCTAACTTACCTTTGGGCTGTTCCTTTTAGTATTTTTGTGTACTGGGTTGCGACTTTCCTAGGTGGCGCTTTGTGGGTTCTATTTAGTACTACTGAAAAAATTGGGGCGGGTGATCTTACTTCGCGCTTAGGCTTCCACCCTGGACGTGATGAGTTTGGCACTATCGGTTGCGCATTAGATAAATCGATGGATACGCTAACTGAACTTGTGGTTAGCGTTAAAGAGAGTGCTGAAACACTTAGCAATACTTCATCTTCGTTTGAAGGCGAAATGAAGCAGAGCGAAGCACAAATCACCAATCAATATGCGTCTTTAGATTCAGTTGCAACGGCAATGGAACAGATGACAGCCTCAGCTCAGGAAGTCTCTAACATTGCTCAGCAAGCGACAGGACAAACCGATCAGGATGCTAAACATGTTGCTTCAAGTCACCAGCGTGTTCAGCAAGCAATTAATGAAATTGGCCAGTTGTCTCAATATATCGAGCAAGCGTCAAATTCAGTAGCAACCTTGAATGAAAACACGACTCAAATAAACGAAGTTATCACAACCATTAATGCGATTTCTGAACAAACCAACCTACTCGCATTAAACGCAGCCATTGAAGCAGCTCGTGCAGGCGAACAAGGTCGTGGTTTTGCTGTCGTGGCAGATGAAGTAAGAACTTTAGCGAGTCGTACTCAAGCAGCGACTGTCGAAATTCAAGCGATGATCGAGAAATTACAATCAGAAAGCCAAAATATTGCCAATATCACTCAGCAAACAGTTAGCCAAGCACATACAAGCAGCGACTTAATTTCTGATATTGGAAGTGATGTGAGCTCAATTGCGAATTCAGCAACCACATTAATGGATATGAGTATTCAAATCTCAACGTCTGCTGAAGAGCAGAGCGCAGTAGCGAATGATATTGCCGCAGAGTTAAGTGATATCCGAACTCAATCCAATACCCTGAAATCTGTTGCTGAACAATCTTCGGCTGGTATTTCGAACCTTACAAAAGCATCGAATTCACTCGGAGAAGTACTGAAACGTTACCGCACGGTTTAATCCGATCTAACGTTTGTGCCCATTACTAATAAAGCGCTCAGTGAGCGCTTTATTTTTATCTATTCATCTTCAGAATGTACTTCACATCGAGCAGACAGTTAGACGAAGTTTACGTCTATGGACAACTTTGGGTACTTTCAACAACCTCAATAACAGCATTATTTCATTCCAATAACCAGTACTTGAATCGCGTCTCATTTTTTACACATAAATAAGTTTTTGTATGCTCAAAAGTTAGACAAAAGGAGTAATCTTAATTGATAAGGATTTTCCTTACTTTTGCTGCCAGGGATCCAATATGATAAAAATAAAACCAGAACTAAATAATGACGTTGTATGCCCGCTCTGCCACCATGACGAGTACCTACTATCAGAAAGTGGTGAAAAGTTTACATGTGGATCGTGTGGTTTCCATACCAAACAATTCAAATCTATTATCAAAAACAACCACCACCATTTTCAGCACCAACGCCAACACACATATGTATATCTATCTAACAGTGTGTATCACTAATCCAACTCTCAATTTCACCTAAGTGATGGATGTGTGTGACACTTGGCAAATCAACTTTTGTTGCAGATATTCCATTACATAGCTGGATTGTTTTCACTCCGGCATCCACGCCTGCTTGCACGCCTTTTTTTGTGTCATCAACGTACAGACATTCTGATGGCAAGAAACCCATACTCATCGCAGAATACATAATTAGGTCAGGTTCTGGCTTCCAACTATTGGTATCAAACGCTGAAAATATTTTCCCATCAAAACTATCTAGTAGACCCGTTAAAGAGAGTGAATATTGCACTTTATCTTTTGGTCCATTTGATGCCACGCAAAACTCAATTTGATTTTTTTCTAAAAATTGAATAAGTGATCTAGCGCCGTTCATTGGCTTCAACTCGGCTTGAAATAAGAGGCTAACTTGCTCTCGATACATTGGTTCTAAAACATCTAATGAAATATTTAAACCAACACGGGCATTAGTTTCAGATAATATATCTGCCAATTTTCCACCCTGAAAATGCTCGATACTTTCATGAAGAGTTAACTCTGCCCCAAATGAAGTAAATACATTCACTAGTGCTTGGCAACAGAGCTTTTCACTATCGATTAGCGTTCCATCACAATCGAAAATGACACACTTTATTGAACTTGGCATTGCTCTCTTAGTCATAACTTGCCCTATATTTCGAACATTAAGTTATATACTATTTCATTCATTGGCATGATTCTGTGCATAGCTAACAGATTTATCTTGAGACCAAATTTTGCTTTACAAAATAGAATATTGGTCACTGTATTGAACAATAAATTGATCGTTCAGGTGAAATATTGACGAAAATACCAACATCAAATAAATATTCTATACTGCGTTTACGATTTTCGAGTTAGCATCTGGGTAGGTATTTCGAATTTTGACGAACTCCTCGATGTTTTCGAGCAACAAAGTGGTCAAATCAGGATCAAACTGCAACCCCTGTTCAGCTTCAAACCATGCAACGACTCTCTCGATAGGCCAAGCATCTTTGTAGCAACGTTGACTTAGAAGTGCATCAAAAACATCGGCAATCGCAGTGATACGAGCAAAGATATGAATATTTGTCCCGGACTTTTGTTGAGGATATCCGTTACCATCCCACCTTTCATGATGCTCATTGGCAATAATGGCAGCTAAGTTCGTTAAGTCACCATTACTCGTCTTCAGCAGATTGAAGCCTACCGTGGTATGTTGCTGCATGATCTTCCACTCGCTCGCTGTCAATTTGCCTGGCTTGTCTAAAATAGCTTCAGGTACGGCAATTTTTCCAACATCGTGCATAGGACTAATGATTTCGATAATCTCAATTTCACGATGGCTCAAACCTTTCAGCTTGGCCAACAGAGCAGACAACATTGCCACACGCTTAACATGATTGCCCGTTTCACCAGAACGAGTTTCAATCGCTTCGCCTAGAACATGGATCATCTCTTTTTGTACGCCAACGGTACGTTTTTGAAGAGAGAGAATTTTTGAGTTCTTCTTTGCCAGTTCACGCTTTTGTCTCAGCATGACAGATTGTGTAATGATAACTAGAAACAAAGAAATAATAATAATCCCAGCACCTAAAAGTAATCTGAAATTATCTTCAAGAAATGATTTTGGCTTATTTAAAATGACAACGGATTTAGGCAATAGATCCTGCTCTATCCCGAACTTAATCATAACCTCATAATCAAATGTGAGAAGGTTGACATTAGGGAAGCTAAGAGCTTTAGTAAAGTTCATAGGAATATACTGATCAAGTGCTTGAACCGCTTCTACACCCATATTTTCGGAATGGTTCACGTACCCACCCAAAATACCGTTAATAATATAGAAATCCCAAAAGACAAAAACTGGGGCAGCACTTTTCTTACCAATCACAGATGCGATATTCTCATAAGTATGGTAGATGCCTTTATCTAATTCTGTATTAAAATGCGTTAATATCACTGCATCATCAGGCGACACTGTTGACAGTAAATCCCCTGCAGCATTCAACGTTTGATCTCTCACCTCGACGAGATTGACGTCTGGTAGATTAGATATAATCGGTAAAGCCTTATTTCTAATTAACTCCGAGGTCGTACTTCTGTCCGATAAATAATAAATATTCTTTATATCTTTTCTGAGTTTTATTATTTCAGATATATTTCCTTCGACATTATCTCGCTCATAAAGAGTTGCAGTATAATCAGAGACGGAATCTAATCGTGCTGATAAGTCATTTATGCCTACAGCAATAATTGGAATCGTTCTATTGGGGACGATATTCGTTTTATTTAATAAACGAACAGCATTATCATCAGTTGCGATTACTGCATCGAATGGGTATGCATTGTATTTAACTCTAAAGTAACGCTCTAATTCTTGATAGTAATCATTGGTGTTAATTCTTTTCGTATCAAGATATTCAACTGATACTTTGACAGGTGTTGACGCTAAAGACAGAGCTTTATCGATCCCATTTTGCAAATCACGAGTCCACTGATAGGAAGGATCATATGAGTGAATAATAAGGATCCGCTTGAAGGGATGTTCAACAGTTTTGGCTGCTTCTAAAGGTTGATTCACCTCATTAGCTTGAAGGAACATAGAAAATGCACTGAAAAAAGCCAACAAACTCATTTTCAATACAAATGACATTTTTTGAAGTACCACTTTAGAGGGAGAACTTTAATGATACTTCAAACATTACAATTGTTACTAGCCTTTACAGCTTCTCTACCCACACTTCACAATCATTAGTGTGACTTTGTTTCCAATAACGCCAAAGCTGGTAAGTAAATTTCTCGATGTCATCTTCATTATCATTGTGCCATGCTAAATCTGATATGAGACATTCAATATCATCACAACTAACCATTGCCGCAGCCACAGGCTCACCGGACTTAAACCCAACATACAGTTCATGATCAGAAGATAGAATAATCTGAGTAAGAAATTCAATAATATTGGATTGGTCGCGATCCAATTTCCATTTCTTAGACTGGATTATAGAAAACATAATCGTCAGCCGATGAAAATCAACCAAGTAGATCTCATCAACCACATCATCCCCATGGCTAAGCATGGTATCGAGCTCTTGATAATGTTTAGTTTCTAAGCTTTTTACATACAGATCTCTACCCAACAAGCTTTCAGATGTTGGAAAGTCCACATCGACTTGCCCAAGTAACCAGTGGTTTTTCTTTTCTACGATGTTTGGCGTGGTTTTATTCATTCTTTTAATTACCAATAATTGTTTAAATTGCTGCAATTTAACGAAAGAAAAAGCCGTATTACCCCCAGATATCACAGCTTTTCGGTATGCATAAATTTGATTTTGGGGCTGAGCTACACGCAGAAAGAGCACAAAGACTCATAATTATAACTAACACTTTTATCTTCATCGTTTTATACCTTATCTACATTGCACCTACGCTCAGTGGCAACACCATAGCAGGTTTTTATCTCTAAAACTGGACTAGACTCAACTGTTGAGGCTAAGGCTTTCAATTTTTTGGTTAATGTAAATCGACGTCCTCCAATGTGGTAAGATGTTTTAATCTAGTTCAAATCTAAGGATTTATGATGAAGAAAATTCTATTCGCTCTTGGCCTTTCCGTTTTTTTGGTTGGCTGCTCTGACAACGAAGTGGGTGACGTATCTCTCGGCCTCTTCACAATGAAAGACATCAAAATAGAAAATCTCAAAGATGATATCGTGACAGGCGTAACTTGCCATATTGCCTCTATCGAAGCTGATTTTAGCCTTGCTGACCCGAGTGACAGCTCAATATCTTGCCGTCAAACAGGTGACATTACCCCTGATATGATCGCGCAAATTGATAAAAGTAAATCCGGCGAAGTTGTCTTCAAAAAATCAAAAAGTATCTTTTTTAAATCGATGAAAGTTAGACGTATCTATGATGCTGACAACCAAACTTTACTTTACTTGTCTTATACAACGAAAGAAACAGACGGTAGTTTCAAACACAGCCTTTCGACTGTCCCACTTTGGGGAACGAAGGCTTATACTGAACCAACTGTGGCTTCAAATGTTCAATAGCTTGTTTTTATGATCTCTCTTGCGGTTGGTTGTAAGATAACCAACCGCATCTATATGTAATAAAAATGAAAGTACTTTTGCCCTTTTGTGATATGATCCAGAAAATTTTCTAAGCCCCCTTTATTCATCATGAAGTTTCCCGGTCAGCGTAAATCTAAGCATTATTTCCCAACACACACTCGTGATCCACTTGTCAATCAGATGAAACAAGCTCCAAAATTGTATCGCCCGATTATTGTTGGTGTTGGTCAAACCATTGTCGATATTGAAGCTCGTGTAGATGATGAGTTCCTTGCTAAGTACGAATTGAGTAAAGGACATTCTTTGGTCTTAGAAGAGAGCAAAGCGGATGCTTTATATGATGAGCTCGTTGAACGCGGTCTTATTACACATCAGTACCCTGGTGATACAATTGGTAATACACTGCACAACTACTCAGTACTCGCAGATAGCAAGTCCGTTCTACTTGGGGTTATGTCGCGTAATATCGAAGTCGGTTCTTTTGCCTACCGTTATCTTTGCCGCACATCGTCACGCATGAACCTCAATAATCTTCAAACCGTTGAAGGTTCGATTGGTCGTTGCTATACATTGATCTCTCAAGATGGCGAACGAACATTCGCAATCAATGAAGGTGAAATGAATCAACTTCGCCCAGATAGTATTCCTGAAGATGTATTCGAAAAAGCATCTGCATTGGTTGTATCTTCATACCTAATGCGTGGTAAGCCTGAAGACCCAATGCCACAAGCGGTTGCTCGTGCTATTGAACTCGCGAAAAGCCAGAATGTACCTGTTGTTCTAACTCTTGGAACTAAATGGGTTATTGAAGGTAACGCAGAGTGGTGGCAAGAGTACATCAAAGAAAACATTTCAATCATTGCGATGAATGAAGAAGAAGGTGAAGCCCTCACTGGTGAGAAAGATCCTCTTCTTGCAGCAGACAAAGCTCTTGATTGGGTTGATTTGGTTCTTTGTACTTCTGGCCCTGTAGGGCTTTATATGGCTGGCTATATTGAGGATTCAGTTAAGCGCGAAACCGAACTTGCTTTGCTGCCGGGTAATATACCTGAGTTCAATAAATATGAATTCAGCCGTGCTATGCGTAAACAGGAGTGTAAAACACCTGTAAAAGTTTACTCGCATATCGGCCCTTACTTGGGTGGACCGCTTGAAATAAAAAATACCAATGGTGCGGGTGATGCTGCGCTGTCTGCTCTTCTTCATGATATGGCGGCAAATAGCCATCACTGCATGAACGTTCCTAATTCATCAAAGCATGATCAGCCTTACCTGACCTACTCTTCGCTCTCTCAAATTTGTAAATACGCAAACCGCGTAAGCTATGAAGTGTTAACACAACACTCACCTCGCTTAGCTCGTGCATTACCAGAGCGTGAAGATAGCTTGGAAGAGGTTTACTGGGACAGGTAATACTGATTCAAATCAAACTTCTTTTATCTATGTAAATGAAGGCCACATAACGTGGCCTTTATTATTGTTACACGAAAAATATATGGTACAACAATCTCATATTGATCTAAGGCAGAAAGTTTATTGTTTTATTTCTTATAGTGTAGAACTCTAGAATTTTCTCTTTACATAATACGATATAGCCGTATCATGCCGACGCAAACGATTACGCAACTTGAGTAAGTGAGAATAAGGGGCATTTATGCTATCTGATATTGATATCTGTCGAGCAACAAAATTAGCGAACATTGAAGCGATCGCCACTAAAGCGGGGCTTCTCCAGTCTGAATTCCAATCTCATGGCCCTTACAAAGCAAAAGTCTCATTACAAACCATCAAACGATTAGAAGACAATCCTAATGGCAAATTAGTCTTAGTCACTGCGATAACGCCAACCCCTCTTGGCGAAGGTAAAACAGTCACGACGATCGGCTTGTCTCAGGGCTTAGCCCAAATTGGAAAATCTGTTATGGCCTGCATTCGTCAGCCATCTATGGGACCAGTTTTTGGCGTTAAAGGCGGTGCCGCTGGCGGTGGATTATCTCAAGTTGCACCGATGGAAGAGTTAAATTTACACCTCACTGGTGATATTCATTCTGTAACCGCGGCCCACAACCTTGCAGCTGCAGCAATCGATGCTCGTATTTACCATGAACAACGTGAAGGCTACCAAGCATTTGAACAACGTTCAGGACTGAAAGCATTAAAGATTGATTCGAATAATGTCTGCTGGAAGCGTGTTGTTGACCATAATGATCGTGCTTTACGTAAAATTACCGTTGGTCAGAATGAACCTGGAAAAACGATTAACGGCTATCAACGCGAAGATGGATTCGACATTTCGGCCGCATCTGAACTCATGGCTATCTTAGCTCTTGCTGCGGATTTGAAAGATCTACGCCATCGTATTGGTAATATTGTTATGGCGTATGATTTAGAGGGCTTACCTATTACCGCTGAAGATTTGCAAGTCGCGGGAGCAATGGCAGTAACAATGCGAGATGCCATCGAGCCAACACTGATGCAAACACTCGAAGGCGTACCAACGCTAATCCATTCAGGGCCATTTGCGAATATTGCTCACGGTAACTCTTCCATTATTGCTGATAATATCGCTCTAAAACTCGCCGATTACACTGTTACAGAAGGCGGATTCGGTTCTGACATGGGATTTGAAAAAGCGTGTAATATCAAAGCACTAACATCAAAAATCTCTCCTGATTGTGCTGTCATCGTCGCAACATTACGTGGCTTGAAAGCGAATTCGGGACTTTACGATCTCCGCCCTGGCGCTGCACTTCCTGAATCGTTATTTCGCCCTGACCAAAATGCACTAGAAGCAGGGTTTGAAAACCTAAAATGGCATATTAACAACGTCAATCGTTATGGTATTCCTGCTGTCGTCGCCATTAACCGCTTCCCTCAAGACTCTGACGAAGAGTTAAATGTTTTGAAAGAGATGATTGAGTCATTAGATGGGCAAGTTTCTGTCGCGATCAGTGAAGCATTTGAGAATGGCGGAAATGGTGCAGTTGAACTCGCAAATGCCGTCACAATCGCGTGCGAAAGTGAGAAAAGCTTCAATTCGTTATATACACTAGAACAATCTATTGAAGAGAAGTTAATGGCGGTTTGCAAAATTGGCTATGGTGCAACAAGTGTCGAGTTTTCAGAGCTTACCAAGAAACAACTGCATCAGTTGACTGTACAAGGGTTTGACAAATTAGCGGTTTGCTTAGCAAAAACACCATTATCTATATCCACTGATCCTTCAGTAAAAGGGGCTCCTAATGATTTTACCGTTCATATTAGAGAGTTAAAATTATGCTCAGGTGCTGGGTTTATTTACGCCTTGTGTGGCAATGTAATGACAATGCCAGGTTTACCTGACAAGCCAGCGTTCATGGCTTTAGATCTTGATGATGAAGGTAATATTACAGGCTTAAGTTAAGCCATTTCAGTTATCACTAGTCATGCACGAAAGCTCCAGCAGTCAACTCGGCTCTGGGGCTTTTCTGTTTTGGTTCCTGCTTTTATTGAAGCAAATTTCGTCCATTTACAGTGTAAAAACCAATAATACGGATTTGAGAAGAATACTAGCGCCCACACCTCCATTCATAAATCCACACAATCTGAAACATTCACTCAAATATATGCGTACAACATCACATGAATAGCTCGCAAAACAATGTACCATATATCATTACTATGGTGAGGTGAAAACGTTGACATTTATATCAAAAGCAATCTATCAATTTATATTAATATTTACTGCATTAAGTATTGTGCCAGCTATTTATGTCGTAAAAGAGTATGACAACATTTATACAAAACACGCGCATGAAATAAATAAAACTAGCTTTTATCAACTTGAAACCATCTCAAATGACTTCAGTAAACTAATTAAAAGGCTCCATGCATCCACAAAAAACATGGCTACCTCTACTGTCTTGCTTCAAGCACTACAAGAACCGAACTCTACAAATATAAAAGTGCTTCATGATGTTTGGGCACTTATCGCTGATGGGCAAGGTTATTTTTCAAAACTCCGCTTCATTAACAGTGATGGTATGGAAGTTTTGCGCGTTAATTATGATTCATCAGGGTCATTCCCTGTTGACGAACGCCACCTCCAGAATCAATCTAACCGTGAATTTTTTCAGTACGCAACGGGTTTGTCAGCTAACCAAGTAGGCATTTACTCCATTGATTTAGAAATGGAAAATAATACATTTTCTCAACCACTATCCCCTACTCTACGCTTTATCGTACCAATCACAGTTAAAGGTGATCGCTTGGGGTACTTCGTTGCTAACCTTAATCTCAATATCGTATCGACAACCCTTCATGCTCACCACCTTACAAATCGATACACTACCATTATCAATGGCGATGGTTACACTCTCCTTGGTGGCAAAAAAAGCACTGCATATGGACATTTAATTTCAGAAAGAGAAGGGGAAACTCTCAAAGTCACTCAACCTGAGTTGTGGTCCTTAATTCAATCAAATGAAAGCGGCAATTACTTTAACGGAAAACAGTGGACGACCTATTCTAAGATTTATTGTCCGTTTGATTTCTCTGACGACTCTCTTTATATGCTAGTGACCCATAAAAATGACGATTTTGTCTCAGCGTATATGAACAATATCGAGGATTTTAAGTGGCAAGTCGCGGCTTTACTCTTTATTTTGGTTTTCATATCCATATCCTTTACCGTGTGGAATATAACCCACAAGAAAAACTGTCTTGACAGTAAAATAGCCAAGGCGGCAATGAATGGAATGTCCGCAGTCATCATTACTGACAAAAACAATCGTATAATTACTGTTAATCAAGAATTTACGAGAGTAAGTGGCTACACGTTAGATGAAGTAAAAGGTAAGAGCCCGTCACTGTTTAGCTCAGGGAATCACAACCAAGAGTTCTTTATTAATATGTGGCGTCATTTACAGACCGATGGTCAGTGGCAAGGAGAAGTCATCAATAAGCGTAAAGATGGAACCTTGATAACGGAGATTTTAAGAATTCAGGCCATTACAGGCAAAAATAATGTCATTAAATTTTATGTCGCTTCATTTGTCGATATTACAGAACGTAAAGAGTTAGAAAATAGATTAAGAACCTTAAGCGAAAAAGATCCACTTGCGGGGTGCTGGAACAGAAGAAAATTTGATCTCGAATTAAAAAATGAGTGTGCACGGGTGGTTCGTTATCCTCAACAGGCGAAGTCTTGTCTTGGCATCATTGATATTGACCATTTCAAACGAGTGAATGACAAACTCGGACATGATGAAGGTGATAAGGTGATTAAAGTTGTAACAGAAATCCTTCAAAAAGAGTGTCGCGAAACTGATTTTATCGCTCGAATTGGCGGTGAAGAATTCGGTGTAATTATGCCCCACACAACCACTTCAGAAGCAGAGATCGTTATGAACCGTTTACGTGTTGCGGTATTTCTACATTTTGAAGAAAAAATCACTATTAGCGGCGGGGTCACTGACATAATCGAGAGCTCAGAACGCACCTATAAATGCGCTGACATTGCTCTTTATGATGCCAAATCTTCTGGTCGAAACAAAATTGCTCTGTTTTCTAGTAGTGAGTTTGATCAAATCGCTTAATCAAGTTCTCCACCATATACAAGCCACATCCATCTCATATAAAAATGAAGCACCGCGATATTAATCGAGGCGCTTCATCTACGTTTCGTTGAATGTTTCAAGTAAAAGAAATTTACCTGAAATTAAACATTACAAACTTTCGTCCAACTTCCATCACTACCAGGAACTGAAGCGGTCCACCAATTAGCTTGATACACCACGCCTTGATGGATCAGTTTATCGCCTGTATTTGCATGGCTAGGGTTTCCCGCCCAGTCTTTTTGCGGAAAGTCCGGGTAAATTCCAACGCCAGAGCTCTCACAAGTTCCAGGGTTTGTTCCACCATTGTCTCCATCATTACCGTTATTAAAATCACCTAGAGGTAAATCAGGCTGTTCGAACTTAAATGCGTAATCAACACCATTAACATTCACGCTGTAGTTCGCAGGCCCAGAAATTGGCAGGTAATAGACCATATCAAGTTCATAAACGCCACCTGCTGGAAGTTCTTTCCAAGCTGGCAATGTGAACGCAACACGGTGCATGGTGCCATCTAAGCCACCGATATTATCACTACGTGAGTGACCTGAAGCAATAACAGTCAGCCCACCACCAGATTGGTCTTTGGCATTGTCTGGAGCGGATACTGGAATGTCAAACTGGAACTCTGTGCCACCAGGTAGAGCATGACCCGTATTATTAGTGAAGGTCACTTTAGGGTTAATTGGGTAGTTTTGATCACCAACTTTAAAGCCACCGACCGAAACCGCTATATCCACGCTTTCTGTTGGTATTACGCCAGTCGCAACCTTATTTCCATACGGTGTCGCTGATTTAAATTTGTCATAAATTGCTTTGGTCATGGTGTTACCCATATGGTATTCACCATTACCACTTGTACACGCTTGCTCAGTAGTATCAATGCCAGTGCGATTTCCTGCGTTATCAAGGATATAACAGTTATAGTCTCCCGCGAGCTCCCAGAACATGATGCCGCCAATCTCTTTATCGATAACGTAGTCTGCTTTCACATCGATAGACTGTTTATCTTCCGTTGAAAGGAATACGCCCTTCTCTGCATTCCACAACCAAGGGGCTACGGCTACACTGTCATAGTGGCGAGCATAAGAACCGACAAATTTATCCGCGGGATCATTAACAGGATCAAGTTTATATGCATCGGCATAAGAGCCCCAAATACCTTTCTCTAAGTTTTTAGCATGCCACATCGGGTTGGATCCCGCGCCCATCTCATTCCCTTTCGCGTCGGTATCGTGCCACATGTTATCGATACCAATTGCACCATTACCGCAATTGTTTTTCTCACCTTCTCCTGTCCCTGCCGCACACTCAGCTTGATTAGGAAGTGCCGCTCTGCCCCATAGACCATTATCACCACCGGTAACGTCCTGCCAGCCACGAGTGTAATATGGAACGCCAATATTGATTCGTCCCGCAGGCATTGAACCTCTAAAGTAGTGGTAGGCCCAGTCTGTATTTAGATAGCCAATCCCACCATAAGCTGCCGTTCCGTAGACATTCCACTGTGCGAGTTCAGAGTCCTTGCCTGTGTCATACAAAGCAGCATTGTGACCGACATGATCATTCCACGCACCGTGCAAGTCATAAGACATAATGTTGACGTAATCGAGGTACTTAGTGACATCAAATGTCTCCATCCCACGCAACAAATAGCCGGAAGACGGTGCGGCAATGGTTAACATATAATGATGGTCATCTTGCGCAGAAGCGACATCCAATTTTTCACGCAGCACCTTCATCAACTCTTGATAAGAAGCCCACAGATACTGTCGGCGTGGCTCCATAAATGCCTTATCATCAGGATTACCCGCTCCCGCCATAGACGTTGGGTACTCGTAATCGATATCTAGACCATCGAAGCGATACTTTCTCATCATTTCAACAGCAGAGGTTGCGAATGTCTCGATCCCTTGTTTATTGATCGAACCATCAGCATTCGTCGTCATAGTATAGAATCCGCCATCTGCGACTCTATTACCATCGGTGCCAAAATGTCCTCCTGTTTCAGCCCATCCTCCAATCGAGATAAGCGTTTTCACATCGTGCTTCTGTTTTGCAGTCGCAAGCGCACCAAAATGGCCTTTGAAACCTAGATTTGGATCGATCTCAACACCAGCCCACTCTTTGCCAACAGCAGCATTATTTGGATCATTAACGTCCCCAACATTCACTTTGCCATCAGAGCCGATACTCACGAACGCATAGTTAATATGAGTGAGCTGCTCCCAAGGAATATCTTTTACAAGGTATGCGGCTTGTGGGTCATCCCCCGAACGCCAGCTGGTGAAATAACCAATCACACGACGTGGGTGATCAGCGCCCATAATTTCACGCCCTTCGTCATCATAAATCGTGCAATATGGAACATTCACGCCCTCTGTTTGATACAAACCATCTGGGCGGCAAGTGTTAGCGACAGCATCTCCTTTCACTACCAACTCACTGATGGCGGAGTCAGTCGTTGCACCTTCGTTGTCTGTCGATCTTGCATATACTGCTAATGTACCCACTTTGACAGCGGTATAATTAAGAACATATGGGGCTTTTGCGGAGGTTCCCACAAGCTGCCCTCCAACAAAGAAATCTACTTTATCAACACTTCCGTCTGAATCTTCAGCCGTAGCAGTCAAAGTGACGGTCGAATTAAGATCGACTTGAGAAGCAGAAAGAGCAAGGCTAGCGGAAGGTGGAAGATTATCTGAAGCGGCAGGATTAACGGTAATCAACACAGAGCTCTCTTTGCTCACTCCACCTTTATCGTCATATGCAATGACGCTAAATAAGTGATCTCCAACGGTTGAGACCCACGTAGCTAAATAAGGAGCAGAGCGGCTGTCGCCTACAATAACGTCATCCACAGAAAACTCGACTAATGCGATACTTCCATCTGCATCACTTGCATCAGCAGCCAATTGAACAACATCACCAGCGGTGATCGCGTCATTTATACTTGGAGATGTCAAACTTGCTGTTGGAAGCTGGTTAGGCTCTACAGGGCTAGTCCCTGAACACGCATCAAGCAACTTCCACTGGGCATAATCACCAGAAAACTGTGTTGGATCATTATTTTGATTCCAGTAATTTGCTTGATATGCACTACCTTGATGCTGAACTTTTGCTCCGCCCGTATATACTTCTGCCGAATCCCAGACTTCCATAGCATTACAATCAACGGCTGCGTAGCTATTAAAAGCCATTAAGCAGGAAACTGTCAGTGTGCTAAGTGCAAACATACCCGTATTTGCTACTTTGTTTTTCAAACGCATAATACCTATCCCTTAACTTATTGTTCCACGTATTAAAAAGATATATTTAAGATGACAACGACTTAAATCGCTGCGTGAAGCAACTTTAGGCTAGATAGATTTTTTAACACTGAGATTTATTCTGATTCACACATTCACTCGCAAAATGTAGTGTGAACAGTGCAACAACAGAGGCTTATTTTGCATCGATAAGAAATATTTCGAAGATTTTTTGCAATAAAAAACCACATCAGATTCGATGTGGTTTCGAGTTGAAGCATGACTAGTACTTCTAGGGAACTAAAACAGCTTTACGATTAAGCTTTGGATATTATTGCAGAGAACCAGAACATTAAAAGAGTAAATTTAATGGATTTTTTTTCCTCTTTTCATTTATAGCTCATATTCTGCAATATACTTTGTTTATGCATTTTTGTTTATGCACCTTTCGGAGTCGAGTTGAAGTGACGTTTAAATTCTCTACTAAATTGTGATGAACTACTATAACCAACCAACCTAGCAGCTTCATTGACACGCTTTCCTTCAAATTGGATCAACTCTCGGGCTTTATTCAATCTTACTTTTTTCAAATACTGCAGTGGCGATTCTAAGGTGACAGAACGAAAAGCCTGATGAAAAGCAGAAATACTCATATTCGCTTCCTCTGCTAGTTCTTGTACCGTCAATGAATCTGAATACTCTTTATGGACTTTACTTAATGCCTTTGCAACTCGTGCGTAATGCCCATCATGGTGTGCAAGCTCAAACAACACGTAACCTTCAGAGCTTGTGAGTGCGCGATAAACAATCTCTTCTAACAAAGATTCACCAAGAACTTTGGCTTCAAGATCGTTATGTAAAGCGAGCATCATGCGTTTGCAACTCTCTAACATGTCGTTTTCCATCCGTACCGATTTCAGGCCGCAGTTCTCTTGCTTACACTGCCGCGTATTCTGAAAACCAAGTTCTTCTAGTCTTCGAACGATACGATTGAGGATCTTGGAATCAATGCTGATCGTTAACCCGAGCAGTGGTTCTTCATCTTGTGGCAAAGCTTCACACTCTAAAGGCATAGGAACGCCTACAACTAGGTAGTCATCAGGCCCATAGGAGACAGGTTGATTGCCTATATGAATATTCTTATGCCCTTGCCCCATTACAATGATGCCAGATTGATAGATAAAAGGCTGACGTTGATTCCCTAAACTGCTGCGATAAAAATGAACTCCGGGGATCACCGTTTCACGAATACCTTCTAAATCATGCCACCCTTTATGATCCACAAAAGATTGCATTAACGCACCTAATTCACTCATACCGTACCTATCGTATATTCTGGTCAACTACAGACACAGATTACGACAATTATAGAAATAGGCAACAAAATTGGATGAATTAGCCTTTTTTAGCCATCAATGCCGTACTATTATGCACAGTATAAAGTCGTGTTGGATAAATACGACATAAGAATAAGCCTGAGTTATAACAAACTCACGAATAAACACTTGAGGTCACAGCAATGAAATTCTCTTATGTAAACCCTACTCTTATCCATTTTGGTCAAGGTCAAATCGAAGCAGTTAAATCTGCCATTCCACAAGACCAAAAAGTTCTCGTGATTTATGGCGGCGGTTCAATCAAAAAGAACGGTGTATACGATCAAGTAACTGAAGCTTTAGAAGGTCACTCATGGGTTGAATTTTCAGGTGTTGAACCTAACCCAGCAAAAGAAACACTAGATAAAGCCGTTGCTATCGTTAAAGAGCAAGCGATTGATTACATCCTTGCTGTTGGTGGTGGTTCTGTTATTGATGGTTCTAAATATGTTGCCGCTGCCGCGAAGTACGCTGGTGAAGGCTGGGACATTCTTGAAGGCAAACATAAGGTAACTGAAGCGACTCCTATTGGCGCAATTTTAACTTTGCCTGCAACAGGTTCTGAATCAAACATGGGTGCAGTAATTACTCGTGCAGCGACTCAAGACAAGTTGGCATTCATGGCTCCGGCGGTTCAACCAAAATTTGCCGTTATGGACCCAGATGTAATGAAAACACTACCAGAGCGTCAGTTAGTTAATGGTATTGTTGATGCTTGGGTTCACGTTTGTGAGCAATACATTACTCGCCCAACAGGTGCGATGGTTCAAGATGGCTACGCAGAAACGCTACTTCGTTCATTAAAAACGCTTGGCGAACAGTATGCTGAGCGTGATAATGACATGTGGCGTGCAAACCTTATGTGGTCAGCAAACCAAGCTCTAAATGGTTTAATTGGAACTGGTGTTCCTCAAGACTGGGCAACACATATGATTGGCCACGAACTGACTGCTCTTTGGAAAGTCGATCACGCACGTTCACTGGCTATTGTTCAACCAGCGTTGCTACGCAATCAAATTGAAGCAAAACGCGGAAATCTTGAGCAAATGGGTAAAAACGTCTTTGGTCTTGAAGCTAGTGATGATCTAGCTGAGCGTACAATTGTTGAGATTGAAGCTTTCTACCATAGCCTAGAAGTTCCAACAAAATTAACCGATCACGGCGATGATAAAGCATCAGCAATTGAAGCGGTTGTTAGCCAACTTGAATCTCACGGTTACTTACAACTGGGTGAAAACCAAGCCATTACGTTAGAACGTACACGTGAAATTCTAAACGAAGCGGTTCTGTAGTTATTCACATCTATACGAATATCTTTAAACAGAGCAATGTGTAAACAACGTTTAGTTTAAATTGATTATTACTTAAATCGACGAGATAACACTCGTCGATTTTTCTATTTTCGAAATTCTCATCTGATTTACTCAATCTAACGTCGACATTGATAGAAGCACTTTAATAACACTATCAATAACTTATTTCAGGCTATATACAGATTTCCAAGTGCAAATACCTAATGATATTGTTAAGGTATAACCTATAAGCCTCAAAATAAGTGACCATGCAAATAAAATCAGAAAATATGGTTGAATTTACTCAACTTAATAAGTGGTTTGGCGATTTTCAAGCGTTAAAGTCGATAGACTTCAAGGTTAAGAAAGGTGAAATTGTCGTCATTTGCGGCCCATCAGGCTCAGGAAAATCCACACTAATACGTTGCATCAATCAATTAGAGTCTTATGACTCTGGTGAGTTGATGGTTTTATCTCATCCAGCTGGCTCTAAAGCGATTAAACCCGGTCAAATCGGCATGGTTTTCCAACACTTCCATCTTTTTCCTCACTTGACTGTTCTCGAAAACCTCACGTTAGCACCAATGCGAACTCTAAATTTAAGCAAGCAAGATGCGACAGAGTTAGCTATGGGCTTTCTTAACCGTGTGCACATAGCTGAACAAGCCGATAAATATCCTGCCCAGCTGTCTGGTGGTCAACAGCAAAGGGTCGCCATCGCACGTTCATTATGCATGAAACCAGACCTCTTACTTTTTGATGAACCCACTTCAGCTCTCGATCCTGAAATGATCAATGAAGTCCTTGACGTGATGGTTGAGTTGGCAAAAGAGGGAATCACAATGATCTGTGTAACTCATGAAATGGGTTTCGCAAGACAAGTTGCTGACAAAGTCGTATTTATGGATCAAGGTGAAATATTAGAGACCGCACCACCGGAAGCGCTTTTCTCTTCACCACAGCATCCGAGAACTCAAGCTTTCTTAACTCAAATATTAAGCTATTAGCGGTAACGGAAAACTGATGGTTAAACGTATCTTAGCTCCCGTACTTTCGGCTTTACTGCAAATCACGTTGCTCATTATCGGTATGATGTGGTTACTTGATTCTGGCGCACAAGCAATGGGATACCAATGGCAATGGCAGCGAATACCTGATTACCTTTTCTATTTTGAAGATGGCGAATGGTGGCCAGCAGAATTAATAGAAGGTTTGCTAGTTACACTAAAAATATCAGGGCTTAGCTTAATCGCAACACTGGTTATAGGCATGACTGCTGCCCTATTACGTTTATCTGATTCCATTGTAGGCCGCTGTTTAGCAAAAAGTTACATTGAATTAATACGTAATACTCCTCTGCTTGTGCAAATCTACTTGCTGTACTTTGTCTTTGGACCAGTCATCGGGCTCGACCGATTCTCTACCGCCATTCTCGCTCTAGCTCTGTTTCAAGGCGCTTATACCGCAGAAGTATTCAGGGCCGGATTAAACAGTATCCCTCAAGGTCAATTTGAAGCCGCACACTCTCTCGGCTTATCAAAATTATCAACCTACAGGGATATTATCTTACCGCAAATGTTGCAAAAAACACTTCCGCCACTGACGAATGAAGTAGTTTCTCTGGTCAAGAATTCGTCTATCGTCAGCGTCATGGCTATTTTCGATCTCACCACCGAGGCAAGAAATATCGTATCTGAAACAGCACTCCCCTTTGAAATTTGGTTTACTGTTGCTGCAATCTATCTTTTACTGACTTTATCACTATCTGGCATTTCAGCGTGGTTCGAGCATCGACTCGGGGCAAACTGGCGTAGCTCGTAATTGACAAGAAAAAGGAACTCTCAGCATGAAGCTATTTAAAACTGCTATTACAACGCTTTTAGGATTGGCCATTAGCCTACCCACACTCGCCCAAAACAGCGGGACTCCCGATACAACACCTAACCTTGATAAAATCAATCAACGAGGAACGCTGCGTGTCGGTATGTCGACGTTTGTTCCTTGGGCAATGCGTAATAAACAAGGTGAATTGATTGGGTTTGAAATCGACGTAGCCAAAAGGCTTGCAAAAGATTCAGGCTGGAAAGTAGAGTTTGTGCCGACATCGTGGGATGGGATCATACCTGCACTGCTAGCTAAAAAGTTTGATGTGATCATTGGTGGCATGTCGATCACCAGTGAGCGTGAAAAAAGTGTGCTCTTCTCTACCCCCTATTCCCACTCCGGTGTTCAACTTACGGCAAACAAAGAACTTGCAGATGGTTTTAGTCACTTCGATGATTTCAACTCTCGCCGCGTAAAAATCGCAGCTCGTCGCGGTGCTTTTACGGTTCAAGTAGCACGAGAAACTTTCCCTAAAGCAAAAATACTTCAATTTGATGACGATGCTCAAGCATTCCAAGAAGTGCTGAATGGTAATGCGCATGCGGTGATTGCCTCTAGTCCAAAACCTGAGCACGAGACAATTAAACATTCTAACACCTTGTTCCTGCCATTTACTAAACGCTTATCAAAAGGTAATGAAGCCTTTGCGGTACGCCTAGGAGAAGACGATAAAAAAGCGTTCTTTAACCAATGGATTCAAGCACGAACAGAAGATGGATGGTTAAGCGAGCGCTACGAATATTGGTTCTCAACGCTGGATTGGCAAAACCAGATTGCTCAAAAGCAGTAACCGCGAAAATAAATATTTTGCGTCTCTAAAAGAGAACATCAAGCGAATTACGCTTATTTAATTATCCAAGACAATGAAAGATAAGGTAGCGCAGTGACAAATTCGAATGAGCTAAAATTACAGGGCTCTTCTAAAACTCATCAACGTCATATCAATAGAACTTCATTTTTGAAGATCAATAAACTTGACGCTATGTTACTGGCTATCTTAGCTTTATTTATCGTATGGATATATTACCGCTCATCTGTAGGTGTTAATTATCATTGGCGTTGGGCTGAAACCTTTGAACTACTGACTACCTCAAGAGCAGACGGTAGCCTTCCCTATTTCTTCCAAGGGTTACTCTCCACACTTCGCCTTACCATTTGGGGTATGGTGCTGGCCTTGCTATTCGGCACGCTCTTAGGTTTAGCTCGCCACTCAAGATCTGTCATATTTAACGCACCAGCAACAGCATTCATTCAATTGGTGAGAAATATTCCACCCTTGGTTTTTGTCTTTATTTTCTATTTCTTTATCTCAAACCAACTCATTCCGTTATTAGGATTAGAAGCCTTATTAAGAGAGCATGATGGTCATATTAACCCACTGCAAGCCATCTTATTTGGCCCCAGTTATTTGTGGGAGAATCTAATTTCAGGTGTGCTTTGTGTCGGCTTACTTTCATCGGCTTACATCGGAGAAATTGTTCGGGCGGGCTTACAAAATGTTCCAAAAGGGCAATGGGAAGCGGCAGAAACACTCGGGTTATCACGATGGTCTAAGTACCGAGATGTTATCGCACCACAAGTGATTACGACCATCACGCCTCCACTTGCAGGGCAGACTATTTCACTGATCAAAGACAGTTCAATTGTGGCACTTATTTCGATTCAAGAGCTTACCTTTGTAGGTACTGAAATGGCCAACTCATCGGGGTTAATTTTCGAAATTTGGCTCATTGTGGGGCTTGCGTATTTTATTTTGTGCTTCTCACTTTCACTTCTTTTTAGCCGAATAGAGAAAAAGAGTCAGCGCTACTTACAGCGGTAACGATCGATTCAATGATCAGCACCAATGGCTAACTAATATCCCTAAGGAATTGAATTAACCATCGGTGTTTCGCACTATTGCGCTTTACTTGGGTAAATTGGCAATGCGGTCGGCGATATCCACTAAACGATCAAATATGCGTTCACCATCGACACCAATACCGTTGTGTTCATATTCGTTGGTGATCCAAGCCTTCGCATTAGGTATTTTCGCCAAAGTTTCGCGGCTATAATCTAGCTCAACATACATATCATCGGCATACACGGCACAAGCCACTGGCACTGTATTTTTCGCCAAGACTTCCGCATCATAAAGTTGAAGCCAATCTTTCTTCGCCGCTAATAACTCTGCTGCGGGTTGCAAGTGAGTCAATGTCGACAGTTGTTCAAACATCCATGGGTAAACCATTTCTCCTGTAAAGCAGAAAGGTTTATCTTCTGAATAGCTGAACTCTATGAACTCATCACGCACACGATGTGCTGACCAACTTGATGCAGCTCCCTGACAGTAGATGGATTCGTGCAAAATCGCATAGATTGGGTTAGTTAAATAGCCTTGCTCTTGCTGCATTTGATTCAAAAAGCTATAACTCAATTCTTGTTTTCCATCGACTTCAACAAACGCAGACTCTAGCGTGTAATACATAGGCAAGTTAGCCCCACTGCGCCCCAAATTAATTCCGATAAGCTGGAACTGTTCGACAGTAAACGGCTGCCCATTTGGCAACCTAACATCGTTCGCAAGCAGGTAATTAGCGATTTTCTTACACAATGGTTGTGCTTCAGGGAACTGAGCAAAGAAAGCTTGGTTTTTATCAAGTACCCGCTGATAAGTTGCACGATATACGTCATCAGCATGACGAGATATTGATGGGATCCCCCCTGTAACGTAACAACGTAGCAGACTTTGTGGAAATAGAGATAAATAGGTCAGCGTACAGAACCCACCAAAACTTTGGCCAAGGGTCGCCCATTGTTTAACGCCTAGCTGTTCACGAATCGCTTCAGCGTCACGCACAATATTATCAGCACGGAAATGGGTTAAATACTCAGCTTGTTGATCGGGTGTTTTGTGCGCAAGAGTTTGGTGACTAATAATCGTACTATTGCCCGTTCCTCGCTGATCCAACAGCAGTACGCGATAATCTTGAAGTGCGCGTTTCAACCAACCTGATTCACCGTTAGGGCGCGGTGAAGGAAAACCTGGGCCACCTTGGAAATAAACTAGCCACGGCAGTTCATGGTTATTCTCATGACTTAACTTCACCACCTCTCTTGCGAAGACTTTAACCTGCTCTCCTTGAGGTTGTGTGTAATTAAGGGGTAAATCAAAATGATGCTGACGATATAAGATTTGGCCATCGATGAACTGCTTCTGCACTGTACTTCCCTCACGGTAATCAAGAGTCGTTACTCTAGCAGTAACCTTGACAAATCACAGTAATAAAGCCTCTTAAATCAACGAATTGTGCAGTAAATAAAACAAAAGGCTTTAACTCTCCATCATTGCGTTATGACGAGAAGTTAAAGCCTTCTTTTAGACCTAAGATTTTTACTTGAGTGTCTTAGAAGAAATCTATGGAGTGACGACCGCTGTTCGCATCACGGTCAACGTTCGATTTATCTTGTTTCACGGATTTGCTCTGCTTCGCTTTCTTTCCTTTCGGCTGAGCCGCTTTTTCCGCTTTCTTCTTCTCTTTTCTTGCGGCGCGCTCTGCTTTTTTCGCTACTTCTTCTTTTTCAGCTTGTTGCTTCTTCGCTAATTTTGCTGCTTTTTCGTCCGCTTCTTCCATTACTGGCGCATCACAAACCACAACATAATATTCTTGGTTGAATTCAAAGAAGTCACCATCGTACATTTTACGACGTTTGCGCGTTTCAAGTTCACCATTAACCGCAACATAACCTTCAGAAATAATATGTTTCGCTTCGCCGCCACCACCAACTAAATTGGCAATTTTAAACACTTTATATAATTCAATAGGTTGGCTTGAAACATCGATACCAATTGCTTCAATTTCTATCTCTTCACCTTCTTGGTGAAACTCTTCTTCGTACTGTTCTTGGTCCATGGTGACCTCTGTCATAAAACTTTGCAGGCAGTGTAATGCTAAACGCAAGAAATGACCACTTATCCACTCTGGTTTGCTCCAGTAAAGCCAAACAAACTTAAAACGCCGCTTAAAACCTAATGAAAAATATTGAAACTGCCCGCAATCACCGATTCATGGCCGTTTTCACTCTTAGTATCAAGCTTAAAAACTCGACAGATTAACCAACTCTTGAGTGTAACTGTGTTGTGGCGAAGCAAACAGAGACTGCGTGTCACCCTGCTCAATTATCTCCCCATTACGCATCACTATCGTGTAGTGGCACAACGATTTAACGACATTAAGATCATGGCTAATAAACAGATAGGTCAAACCATATTTCTGCTGTAAATTTTTCAGAAGATCCAGTACTTGCGCTTGCACCGTTCGATCCAGTGATGAGGTTGGCTCATCAAGCAAAATAAACTCCGGCTTCAAAATCAGAGCGCGTGCAATGGCAATTCGCTGGCGTTGTCCTCCAGAAAATTCATTGGGATAGCGATGTCGCGTATTCGGATCTAAATCAACCTCTTTCATCACTTCGCAAATCATGGCATCCAGCGTCTTTTCATCATGTTCTTGGTGAACTCGTAACCCTTCTCCGATGACTTGAGCCACTGACATTCTCGGGTTTAGCGCCGAAAATGGGTCTTGAAAAACAACCTGCATTCGACTTCGAAATGGCAACATCCCTTTTCTGTCTAACCCTTGCAGCTCACTGCCTTGAAACGATATTGAACCTTCACTTTTCAATAACTTGAGGATAGCCATACCTGTTGTTGATTTACCTGAACCACTCTCTCCAACCAAGCCGATAGAGTGACCTTTACGCAAATCGAAGTGCATATCCGTCACGGCTTTGATATGAGAAACCACTCGTTTGAATATTCCTCCGGTAATGGGGAACCATACTCGTAGCTGGCTTACATCAAGCAAAGATGGTGCATCAACTTCAACATCAACCGGCAAGCCTCGTGGATCAGAGTTAATCAGCTTCTGCGTGTACGGGTGAGAAGGGGCCGTAAAGACGGTTTTGCACTCTCCAATTTCAACCACTTCGCCCTCTTTCATTACCGCCACTCTGTCAGCGATTCGGCGCACAATACTCAAATCGTGGGTGATAAACAGCATTGCCATACCCAACTCTTGTTGCAAGTTTTTAAGTAAATCTAAGATCTGAGCCTGCACCGAAACATCTAATGCAGTGGTCGGTTCATCGGCAATTAATAGCTCAGGTTCATTGATCAGTGCCATCGCAATCATTACGCGCTGACGCTCTCCGCCCGATAACTCATGCGGGTACGCATTTATTTTTTGCGCTGAGTGACGAATCCCCACTTTATCTAACCAAGAAATCGCCAACTCTTCTGCTTTCTTTGTGCGCATACCACGGTGAATGGCTAATGTTTCAACTAACTGCTTCCCAATCTTATGTAGTGGGTTCAGTGACACCATCGGCTCTTGGAAAATCATCCCGATGCGCCCGCCACGAATTCCTCGCAACTGTCGCTCTGAGCAACTCAGAATATCGGTACCAGCAAAAGTAATACTGCCCGATAAGTAGTGAGACGAACCTTTAGGAAGCAATTTTAATACTGAGTTTGCGGTGACCGACTTACCCGAACCACTCTCACCTACGAGCGCGAGCGTCTCCCCTCGCTTTATGCTCAACGAAACGTCGTGTGTCACTTGATCAATACGGTTGTCTCTACCAAACCCAACCGATAGCTTATTAATCGTTAACACCGTTTTTTTAGAATTGTCATTCATCATTTTGATCATCCTTGCTGATGCGGATCAAAAGCATCGCGAACGGCTTCACCAACGAAAACCAACAGCGTGAGCATTAAAGATAAGATGGCAAATGCAGATAACCCAAGCCATGGTGCTTGTAGATTCGATTTACCTTGCGCTAATAACTCGCCAAGCGATGGAGAGCCCGCAGGCAGACCAAAACCTAAGAAGTCTAAAGAGGTTAACGTGGTGACAGATCCAGACAATATAAAAGGCATCATGGTTAGAGAAGCCACCATTGCGTTAGGCAACATATGGCGTAGCATAATCCGCTTATCGTCGACTCCCATCGCCAATGCCGCGCGAACGTAATCGAAGTTACGACAGCGCAAGAATTCCGCTCGAACAATGCCCACTAAGCTCATCCAACTAAATAACACCATGATCCCGAGCAACCACCAAAAGTTAGGCTCAACAAAGCTTGATAAGATAATCAACAAAAACAGGGTTGGCATGCCAGACCATACTTCAATGAAACGTTGCCCCATCAAGTCAATCCATCCGCCGTAATAGCCTTGTGTCGCCCCTACCACCACGCCAATGACACTTGAAACAATCGTTAGTACAAATCCAAACAGCACTGATATACGAAAACCATAGATGATCCGCGCGAGAACATCTCGTCCTTTATCATCGGTTCCCAGCCAGTTTGTCCCATCAGGCGCAGAAGGCACCGCGCTGCCAATATCATAATTGATCGTATCGTAGCTAAATCGAATCAGTGGCCAAATGATCGTGCCATTTTCTTCTATCAGCTCAATCACATAAGGATCGGTATAGTCGGCTTCTGTTTCAAACTCGCCACCAAATTCGGTTTCGGCATACTGATTAACAATCGGTAAATACCAACCACTGTTATATTCCACCAGCAGAGGTTTATCATTTGCGACCAATTCAGCAAACAAGCTAAAAATGAAGAGTGCAGAGAAAATCCAGAGTGACCAATAGCCGCGACGGTTGGCTTTAAATCGAGCAATTCTTGCCTGCGTTAGAGGGTTTTTAGGTTGTAATAGGCCGTATTTTCCGGCTAGAAAACTCATGCTAACGAGCCTCGAAATCGATACGCGGATCGACCCACGTATAAGTCAAATCAGAAATAATACTCAATAGGAGTCCAAGCAGAGTCATTATGTACAAAGAGCTAAAAACTACTGGGTAGTCACGCTGTATGGTCGATTCAAAGCCAAGCAAGCCAATACCTTCAAGTGAAAACATCACTTCAATAAGCATTGAACCAGTAAAGAAAATACTGATGAATGCACTTGGGAATCCGGCAATAATAATCAGCATCGCATTACGGAAAACGTGCTTATAGAGAATACTGCTCTCATCCAAACCTTTTGCCCGAGCGGTCACTACATATTGCTTGTTGATCTCATCAAGAAATGAGTTTTTAGTGAGCATACTCAATGTGGCAAAACCACCAATTACCATGGCAAAGATAGGCAAAGCTAAGTGCCAAAAGTAATCGATGATTTGTTGATACCAATTTAACTGTTCAAAATTACTCGACACTAAGCCGCGCAACGGGAACCAACTAAAATAGTTACCACTGGCAAATAAGATGATCAAAATAATGGCGAACAAAAAACCGGGGATCGCATAACCGATGATCACCATGGCACTGGACCAGATATCAAAACGAGATCCGTGATGAATGGCTTTCATGATCCCTAATGGAATCGAGATTAAATAGATAATTAAAGTGCTCCATAGCCCTAATGAGATAGAGACTGGAAGCCGATCTTTAATCAAATCAATGACGTTTCCTCCTTTGAACAAACTTTGCCCAAAGTTAAAGGTAGCGTAATTTTTCAGCATGTCGAAGTAGCGAACATGAATCGGTTTATCGAAACCAAACTGTTTTTTTATCTCTTCAACTACTTCAGGGTCTAAACCGCGAGAACCTTTATATCCAGAAGATGACACCTCATCTCCTGCGCCTAAATCCACCTCTTTACCGCCACCGCTAAAACGCTCCATGATTCCGGAGTTATGCCCTTCCATCTGCGCGATAGCCTGCTCAACAGGCCCACCCGGCGCAATCTGAATGATGAAGAAGTTGATGGTGATAATGGCCCACAATGTAGGAACTACCAGCAGTAGCCTTCGAAATATATACGCTGCCATGAAACTCTCTTTCTATTGACGTTTTTCAGGAAGTTTCGCGGCTTTCTGTTTGGAAACCCACCATGTATCAATCCCTAAATCATATTCAGGCAGTATTTCTGGGCGTTCAAACTTGTCCCAACTGGCCACACGGTACTCGCCAACAAACCATTGAGGGATAATGTAGTGATTCCACTGCAAAACTCTATCCAGCGCGCGGCCTAACGATAGCAGTTTTTCAGGATCTTCCTGACTGTTTGAAATTTGTTCTGTTAAGGCGTCGACAGCAGGATCCATCACACCTGCCGTGTTGTAGGTTGAATCAATAAAATGAGAGTTCCAGATAATCATTAAGTTTGAACTTGGGTATGGGTTCGCTGAATAAGTAGATGACACCATGTCAAAATCACGATCACGTAAACGTTTAATGTACTGAGTGGTATCCACCGTTCGGATTCGCATATCAATGCCCATCAGCTTCATATTTTTCTGAACAGGTGTCGCGATACGTTCTGTGGTCGGGCTATAAATCAAAAACTCAAAAGACAGTGGCTCTCCGGTTTTCTTATTGGTCATCACTTTATTTTTCAGTTCCCACCCTGCCGCTTTAAGTAACTTAAACGCAGTACGCAATTGTGGACGGATACGACCAGAACCATTCGTCACTGGCGGCTGATACTCTTGAGTAAACACTTGCGCTGGAATCGCATCTTTTAATGGATTTAAGATCTTTAATTCAGCGTCTGACGGTAAGCCTTTCGCTTCGTAATCTGTATTTTGGAAAAAGCTCCGAGTGCGAGAATACTGCCCGTAGAACATGTTTTTATTCATCCACTCAAAATCCATGGCGTAAGTTAACGCTTCTCTCACCTTAGGATCTTTAAACATTTCTCGTTGCGTGTTGAATACAAATGCCTGAGTACTTTCCGGCTTCTGGTGCTGGATCTCCTCTTTTTTTATAAAACCTTTGTCGAAATTCACACCTGTATATGAGTTCGCCCAAAACTTAGCTGAATTCTCTTGGCGAAGATCGAACTCCCCCGCTTTAAACGCTTCTAGCATAACCGTGTCATCACGATAATAGTCATACTGTATTTGCTTGAAGTTATTACGCCCAATATTGACTGGAAGATTTGCCGCCCAATAGTCATCCACCAATGAATATGTCACGCTTTGGCCCAATTTGTAGCCAGTAATTTTATACGCTGAACTACCTACAGGAGGTTCCATGAGCGGTTCATTGAATTTTTTATCTTGCCAAAAGTGTTTAGGCAGTACACGGGTGCCTTGAGCAAAGCTGAACAACTTTTCTCGATTCGGTTCTTCCATTTCAATGCGAACCACCAGATCCGATTTAGCCGCCACCGACTTTATCTGCTTATAGTAAGAGCGATATTGCGGGACACCTTCACTCATGAATTTATCGAAGGTAAACGCCACATCGTGAGCAGTGATCGGCTGCCCATCATGAAATCTTGCTTTGGGGTTAATCTCAATTTCCATCCAAGTATAATCGTCTGAGTAGCGAACTTTAGAGGTGATCAGTGGATAGTAGGCGTCGATTTCATCGGCAGGAGAAAACATCAAGGTATCGTACAATTCACCACTTTTTGCCGCCGCAACACCACGCGAGGCAAAACGGTTGAAGTTGTCATAAGTGCCAACTTGACCATATGTGACATGGCCATATTTAGGGGCGTTGGGATTAACGTATTCGAAATGGTTAAATTCCGCTGGATATTTTGCGACTCCGAAGCCAACAAGTTGTGTGGTTTCGATAATGTTTGCTGCAAAAACGGTTGAACTCAGAATGCTGACAGCAGCGCCGACAATAAAACGATTCCACTTTACCATGTATTTCTCCCTACTCTCTTAACGATATCCATTGCGCACTTTTATTGTTTGTCTTTTATGAGAACGAAAAATTTCATGCGTAATTTAAGTATAGAGAAAATATAAGGCTATGTAATAATTAATAAAATGCTAGCCCATATCTTCGGCTCTTATTGAGTCTTTAATCACATAAAGCCTTTACGCATAAGCCTTGATTGCGTTTTTATCATGCAACGCGGCTTCTATTTGAGTGTTTTTTAGGCAGCCATATTTGCAGATATAAGTCATGTTACGAGCATGAACTCTTTTCAATTTTATAAGATCAATGACTAAACATGGTTTTTAAACCAAAAATGCCGTATGTTGCAAAATGTTACGAAAATTGCCTTTGATTTCATCAGACCCATGCTAAGGAAATTCAATGAGTTCTAGCTTACTTTTGGCATTCATCCCGACCTTCTTCTTTGTCTCCATTACTCCGGGAATGTGTATGACCCTTGCGCTTAGCTTGGGCATGAGTGTTGGTTATAAGCGAACCTTATGGATGATGATTGGCGAATTAGCAGGCGTCGCCGTAGTCTCCATTGCTGCGGTGCTCGGTATTGCTGCGGTGATGCTCAATTACCCTTGGCTGTTTACTGGATTTAAGATCCTAGGGGCTAGTTACCTATTCTATTTGGGCATTCAAATGTGGCGCTCTAAGGGGAAACTCGCGATCAGTGCTGATACCCAAAATGTTAAAGTGGGTAAAGATTGGGATCTGGTGGTTCAAGGGTTTGTCACCGCTATCGCCAATCCAAAAGGCTGGGCATTTATGATCTCGCTGCTTCCGCCATTTATCAACAATGAAGCGCCACTAGTACCGCAACTGTCGATTCTTGTCTCTATTATCTTAGTTTCTGAATTTGTGTGCATGACACTCTACGCCACTGGTGGAAAAGGGTTAAAGCGTGTGCTTGGTCATTCAGAAAATGTACGAGTGATGAACCGAATTTCAGGTAGCTTAATGATGGGTGTCGGGATCTGGCTTTTTGTGAGTTAATTGACTAAGTAATTATTTATGTGATGAATGGGTCATTTAGGCTCATTCTCTCTCCGCATTGAGCCTAAGTAGTGGTGCAAATATGATAAATACGTATAATTCTTATTATCAATCACTTATAAACTCTTTTATGAAACCACTATTTTTACTGGCTCTTTCGCTATTTATTGCCCAATCTGCTCTTGCTGAAACTCAAGTAATCAAACAAGTTTTTGATATCGAAACTACTGACTTTGATGCCATGTATCAATTCATCCCTGACTATGTCGAAATTGAAGTGGGTGAAAAAGTTCGCTTCGAAGGTTCGGTTGGTTCTCATACCGCGCACAGCATAAAAGGCATGATCCCTGAAGGGGTAAAACCCATCACTATCGCCTACTCCGATGTATCTGAAGTGACGTTCGATAAGCCCGGCGTTTATGGTATTAAATGTAAGGTTCACCACCGATACGGCATGGTTGCTCTGATTGTTGTCGGTGATCCTAGCGGTAATATTGTTCAAGCTCGTGAAGCTGCGAAGAAACGCGTTAGCCGCCGTGCGCAAGATAAGATGCAGGCAATGCTGGATAAAGCTGAAAAGAAAACTCCGTAGTTTAGACACAAAAAAGGTGGCCTCACCACAAGGCCACCAATGACACTCTTTCCCGATGTTATCTCTTCACTACCTAAACCTCGTCATTACCTAAACAATGTTTCTAGGCGCAAATGAGAAAGAACGAAACTCAGATTTGTACTTAGACTCACCCAGTTTCTTGATCTTCGCGACGCCCATTTTGTAGTTATAGTTACCACTGATTTGGTCTACCACTCTTGTGGTTAATGAATTTGAAGGTTGACGCATATCGATCATATTTGCGTACAACGCCCCTTTCTTCACGGCCGGAGTCACAATAGCGACAGCAGTCACCGCAGCCTTGTCTAGCTTGATATGCCCATTTTCCATCAATTTACTGAACTGGAAATCATCTCCATGCACGCCAAGAATGGTATCTTTAAAGTTCGCAACACGATCTGAATACATCATCACTTGGTCGCCCGATTCAATGCCGCGAGCTTTCGCATCTTCTGGGTTAATTTCGACCCAGTTTTCTGGCCAACGCTGAATAACGTAAGCACGACGCTCTACATCATCAAACCCTGATTGCCAGATTTCATTGATACGTCCATTAGAGAACCACAACTCATCCTCTTTCGGTTGAAGCCATGCATAGAAGTCACTAAATAGATCCCATGGGTGTTTCTGAATATTCACCTTACCTGTCTGGCTATTAAAGCCCGTAAGCTGTTTCTTCAGAACGTTCGCACCTTGAGGCCCATTCGCTAACCCTTTTTCAGCCAGCGTATCTAAGGTCATTTCTGTATCATGCAGGCGTTTTGTTCCAACCAATTTCTTCGTATCGTAATTATAAAAAACAGGTCCTTGGATCCCCTCGGTTCCATATTCACGTAACTTCTCATGTAATGTTTTTCCTTCAGCATGAGCGGCGACTTTGATCATATTGAAATCTTTACGACTACCACGACTGAAACGCGATGCCTCTTCTGCCACATCATTAGAATTCTGCCAGTCGAAACCGTCATAACCCATACGATTAGCCAGTTGAGAAATGATCCACCAATCTGGTTGTGCTTGCCCCGGAGCATCGGCAAATTTTTGGTAAAGACGTAAACGACGCTCACCATTCGCTCGCATGAAGTCCACTTCGCCCCACGTTGCCGCAGGAAAAACGATGTCAGCAAATTTAGCGCCAATGGGATCTCGCAAGTAGATATCTTGGTTTATCACCACCATGCCGCCTGAGTCGGCACGTTTTTTCAGCGTGTCGATGATCTCTTGCTTATCGTATGAGTAAACCTGATGCGGGTTCGCTGTCGTCAATTCCCAGAATTTCTTCTGAAGACCTTGGCTACCACACATCGCTTGGATCCATGTCGTACCGATAACATGGGCAAAACGAGTATGACCAGAATAGAGATAACGGTCTGTATCGATGGCTCTACGGCGGCGGCCCGGTACTTTCTCAGGCGATTTATTTCTCGGTAATTTACCACCCGACTGACCACCACGTTGGTGCCCACCAAATCGGCCAACCACTTGACCTTCACGACCACCAGCACCCACAACCGTAGCAAGGGTAGAGATCGCATTCGTATTACCGGTATTATTTGACCAGTAAAAGCCTTTTTCGATCCCAATCGAGGTTTTAGGTCGAACCCCATTCACTGGCTTAGCTAGCATCTCTGCCGCTTTGTAAATCTTGTCGACATCAATACCTGCCATTTTCGCAGCGTAGATAGGATCGTACTCTTTCTGTTCTAAATTCCATTTCTTATAGCCTTCAAAGCCATCGGTTTGGAATTTGCCCCAAGTGGTTCGCCACTGCCAAGGCGTGTTACGCGTACCTTGTCCAAAGCCTGAACTGGTTTCCCACTTATTGTTCACCCATTTATTAATCCACTCGCTGTCTTCCCAACCGTTCTCAATGATCACACGAAGAATCGCACCGACGACTAAGTTGTCTGAGCCCGGGTTAAGGTCAATATGCAACCCGCCCTGCTTCTTCAACCAAGCAATACCAGCGGTTTCACGTGGGTTAAGGATGACGGTTTTCATACCGCGCTGAACGGCAGGCATGATGAACTGAGTGAAAATAATGGTTTTGGTTTCGTACGGGTCAGTACCACAAATCATTAAGGTATCAGCCGCGCCCCAATCATCATAACTAGGACCGAAGTTATCAAAACCCGCGTCTCTAAAGCCAGGGGTTGAGGTGACATCCGATGGCGTATCATGGAACGAGAAGTTAGCGGTATTGACGTGGCGCAGCGCATATTTTGTGATGGCGTAGGTATTCTCAATATACTGATAAGAATACGTTTTTACGCCATAAGCATTGGTACCATGGGTATCGATAACATGACGCCCGACTTCGGCTGCAATGTCCAGTGCGAAATCCCAAGGAACGGGTTGTAAACTGCCTCCAATTCGAACCAATGGTTGAGTTAAGCGGTCACGAGTTCCGGTTGACGGATTATACAGTTTCTGCGCGAGTAGCCCACCACGCATGGAAGAGTCACCAGTTTTGTTGACCACCTTACTGTCTTTGTCAGGCACCACCACGATATTATGTGGCTTACCATCATGCATAATCACGTTGTGTTGAGCAGGTGCGACCCAAGCTTGTAAAGGCGCACTTGGAAAATCAATGCCAAACGCATTTTCACTCGCTTTCATGCCGCCATTTGCTTGCTCTAACGGCCAGCGGTAAACGTTGTAGCCACACGCAACAATACAGTAATCGCAGGCTGTCGTTATTTTCTCTGCATTTTTCGGCGGTAGCGGTGCATGGTCTTCGGGTATATAAAAATTAGTCGTCATGATTACGCCTCCTGCATCGCAATAATGTTATCGGTTCGCCCAAATAGCAGCCCCATGATGCCAACAGCGTAAATATCATCGCCTTCTAGCTCTAACAGTACTTGCGGCAAACTTTCATAAGCTTGGCCCGAAACGATGATCCCATGACGGCGCATATCAAATGTAGACAAATGGAATGGGCATTGACCAAGTACACGGTGCTCCCCTACCACTTTGTATTGACCGTTGAGTGGCCCACCTTGGTGAGTACACATCAGCGAAAATCCAACCACATCTTGCTTTGGACCTAAACCGCCACCAGCAGGCACGCCCATTTTCACTAGTAAACCTTGCGAGTTCGGGCCATCATCTGGGTAATTGAAATAGAGAGGCTCATTGGTTTTCAATTCGCTCATTTTGCCCAGCAGTTTACGAGGGTAACCCACGACTCTCGCTTTTGTATTTTGTGCTTGCGCGGTTCCTGGAAACAGAGTAATCGACATAACACTTGCAGCACCAGCGGTTGCACCGGTATACATAAGGAAGTCACGGCGCGACATCATGCATTTTTGATGCTCTTGCGCACTCTCTTTATTGCTCGACTTAGCTTGGCGTTTTTCTTTATCGAAAATCATTTTTTCACCTCCGCAAGCTCTTCTTCACTGATTAGTCGTTGGTATTTTGGAATTTCAGGGTAAGCCATCATCAATTTCTCACCGGTAAATGCATCTAAGAATGCCAACAGATCGGTTTTCTCTTCGCCCGTTAAACCAAGAGGCGTGATGAGAGGACTTTTCGTTTGAGGGAAGCCTGTTGTTCTGCCATCTTTAGCGACGCCTCCACGGTCATAGAAATCGACCACATCAGCTAGGGTGTTGATCGTACCGTTATGCATATAAGGGGCAGTAAACTTGGTATAACGCAAACTAGGTGTGCGGAACATTCCCTTCATCTCTTTACGTTTTCCACGGAAATATACCCCAGGATCAGCTTTAGTATTGCGATACATTTTCTCATTTGAACCTTTTGCATACAGTTCATAACGGAAGGTTATCTGAGCCATAGGATCGTTTTCCCAACGCAAGTTTGTAGGAACACCGACATTGTAGTTTTTCTGATCCGAAGCTAATGCACCATTATGACAAGAGATGCATTTCGCTTTGCCTTCAAACAGTGCTTTACCTTTCAATTGCTGTTCAGTTAATGCGGTTTTATCGCCCAATAGGTAGTTGTCTAATGGCGTATCTCTTTGGACAAGCGTTCTCTCAAAAGCAGCAATAGCTTTCCACGCATTGCTCACTTTAGGGTAGTTATCTCCAAAGATGGTATTGAACTGCTCAACATATTCAGGCACTAACGCTAAACGGGCTTCCATAATGTCATCTTCACCATTCCCCGCGACGCCACCTTTAGCCGCACTTTTAGCTTGTCCCTCTAACGATTTAGAAGAGCCAGCCCAGAACAACTTCTGATAATAGGCTGAATTCACGATTGTCTGGCTGTTTCTCCAGTGAACCGTTCCTGGATAACCTAAAGAGAGATCGGATGGAAAGTCCCAACCCAACGCAGGGTTATGACACGCTGAACAAGGAGTTGAAGTATCCCCCCCTAAACGGCCATCGAAGAACAGTTGTTTGCCTAATGCGACTTTCTCTTCTGTCGTCGGGTTATCTGCAGGCGTTGGTACTTCACCAAGCGGTGCCAGTGCAGGATAAGCCACACCGTTGACAACAACATCAGGAAGTGATGCTGTCACTTCTTCTGCGGTAATTTTGCTTGTCTCTTCTTGTTGTGCACAAGCAGGTAACGCGGTTAACGTCACTAACATTGCAGCCACAGCAGACAAGCTGATTGAATGATTTGTCATCTCGTCCTCCTTAGTTTTTAGCATTGTGCCAATCAGAAATAAGTTCATAGTCGTAATCGTAAGCCGTCCAAACATGTTTCTCTGTAGTTAATGGCTCACTGGATAACGACTCCAAGAATGCGACGAGTGACTGCTGTTGTTGTTCACTTAAGTTAAGTGGTTTTAGCCTTGCATCTTTATTTGAATCTTCACCGCCTCCTGCATTATAAAATGCGACCACTTCTGGCAACGTCGCGAGCATTCCGTTATGCATATAAGGGGCAGTTTGTTTGAGTTCACGCAGTGTCGGTGTCATGAATTTACCCATGTCAGTGCCGTCTGCTTTATGTGTTTGAACATGAGCCCCTACATCACGCTTCAAATTCATGTAGTTCTCGTTCCCCATGAACATATTGAATGCGATAAAGGTCTGGTGGCGCATAGGGTCACGGAATATATCGAAGTTTTCAGCAACGCCGGTATTGTATGGTTTACCATCGGTAAAGAGTGGTCCGTTATGACAAGATGAACAGCCCGCTTCACCTTTAAACAGATCAAAACCCTGCTTGGCTTGCTCAGATAACTGATTTTTGTCGAAAGGAGTTTGGTTGGAGATCAGCGTTTTCAAGTACTCAGGAATAGCTTTACGCACCGAGCCATTTGACGGTTCGCCATATCCCGCATTTTTGAACATTTTCACGTAGATTGGATCTTGTTTAAGACGCTCTTGCATCAAACGCATATCCATATTCATTAACCAGTCTTCTGTGATGTTTTCACGCGTCACATCATTAAGATTGGTACCAATACGACCATCATGGAACCACACTTTCTTATAAACGGTATTAATAAGAGTGGGTACGTTCCTAAAGCCTTTACTCCCGGTATAGGCAGGGCCCAATGCTTCTGGGTAGGAATATCCATTTTCAGGTTGATGGCACGATGCACAAGACAATGCCGTATTACCTGATAGTCGTGTATCAAAAAATAGGCGTTTTCCCAATTCTGCTTTTGCATCGTTTATCTTCATTTCAGGTAACGGACCAAACTGCTGATCATCCGTTTGACCTAAAGCTGAGAAAGAGACGCTAATTGCAGCAAGGATTAGCATTTTTTTCATTGTTATGCTCCTTAGCTTCCAAGCTATTACTGCGTTCTCTACAGCCGTGTTATTGAAGACGGTATGAATAGAGGACACAGTTCGTTTTTATACTCACTTCTTCTCTACAGCATAAATTAAGCCAAGTTTTAATCCATCTGTTTTCCATTATTTATCATTAACTTAACTACAGTGTGATCCAGTTCAACCTATGATTTATTTAACGATTTATCTAATTGCGGATTATATAAGTTAACGATATGTTTAACTCTTAGGTATGGTTCTATCAATTAATTATCACCTTCCTTCTATACCTCTGATTTATAAGCAGATAATATTAAAACCTAACTAGGCATAGATCCTGCTAATTGAACCAGTAATGAAGTAAAAGAATGCCTACGATCAGTAGGAAACAAAATCCGCTATAAAAGGAAGTGTGCATGCAAGATTTAAACATTGATGCCAATAGAGAGACTTTGCTTCGCAGTGATGCAGAACAGAGTGCGATCAATAGCCTTATCGAGCTACTTCGTACTGGTGATGAGGCACAGCGTTGTTACAGCGCCCAAGCATTGAATCGAGCACGAATCCAAGAAGCGACTCAAGCGTTAAATGACTGCCTGTACCACGAAGATCCAGATGTCGTCATTGACTGTGCTAATACACTAGAGACATTATGTTCAGGTGATATTCCAAGTTTAGAAGATGTCGCCCGTCACCATCCTGATGGCGATGCCAGAATTGCAGGGCTAAAGGCTTTGGCTCCGCACATCAATACCCCAAGCGTTGAAGCCCTTTTTCATGAGTTTGCACTAGGAAGACAAGACAACAACGATTGGGGGTTAGATTCCGACTGGGATGATTGGTGGGATCTTCAGCTCTGCGCTGTTAATACTTTATCGGAGCACATTAAAGAGAGCCATTTCACTCTATTTCTCGACATTCTTGAGCAAGATCCAGAGCCTGAGTTAGCCGCGAAGATTTATCAGGGCATCGCGAAAATCAACATCAACTGGGTGATTGAACAGCTAGAAAAGTCCGCCCCTATGACGACCAGAAAGTTAGTCAAAGCACTCACTTATAGCGATCAACAAATCGCAAAAGCATTTCTATACAAACAACTCAGATCCCAAGACACCGAAATCCAAAAAATCGCGATAAATGCGCTATGTGAGCGAAACGCCACTGAATACTTTTGGGATGTTGTAAAGTGCATGAGCGATTCGAACGCCAGTGTGCAGCGCTGTGCCATTCTTGGTATTCAAACCTTAAATGGAATGGACAATATTGATGGAAGCCGCTTAATCAGTTACATCAAAACAGCTCAGGCCGATGCCCAACCCGAACTGCTTAAGTTAATACGCGGACTTAATATCCAGTTAACCGATATTGATTTGGAGTGGATCATTAGCTTAGCGGATCAAACCAATCCTTCGCTACTGAATGAAATTCTCAATGTAATACAGCACGATCACTCTGCGATCCCTGAGCTAACCGACGAACAGCAAGCCACTTTAGTTCAAGTCGTTCTTAACGTTATAGAAGACAATAAAATCGAGCTCCACCAAAAAACTCGACTCACCCGTCAACTGATTAAGTTACCGAATCACCATCTTACATCACTGCCCGTCTTACAAAGGATTCTAACCAAACAAGATAGCCAAAACCTGAAAGACAAACAGGCTGAACAACCATTTTATGATAGTAGCCTGCGTGAAGCATGTTTGTATGTCATCGCTAAAACACCCGTCGATAGCTTTCAGCATTTAATCAAAATGACATTACTTGGAGCGATGGCCTATCCTAATACGATTGATGTCGTCGTCACGAGTTCTGAAAATGAGATGAATAGCACAGCACTCCCTGTCCAACATCAACCAGACAATGAGCAAGCTGATAAAGCAGATGAAGACGATTTAGCCGCCCTACTCAACACATATGGTGAACAGTTCCAAGAGCCTGAATCGATCGTCAACGCACCAACGTCTACCCTCGGATCTATTCAACAAGCGAACATTGAAGCAACGCTAGCACCAGTAAGCCAAGATGATGATACCCAACAAAAGATCACTGATATGGTCGAGCAACTCGACGATGAATTGCTAGGCTATGCCGATATTGTGAAAGACAATTTTGAAAGTGCTGAAAACCTCGATTTAAACCGTAAAAAAATCGCAAGAAGACCAAAAACATCCAACCGAGTATTGTCTATTCGAGCTCTGGGGCAATCGAAAAATCCACAGTCAGCAGAGCTGCTTACCGAGGCTATTCTTGGTGCGGAAAGTAACGAGTTACGCGAAATATTTCAGGCGCTGACCCTACTCAAAAAAGCAGAACCACGTAATCCGCTGGCTAATAATGGTTTAGGCGCTGCGGGTAATGTGATGCACCATGGCGATTCACTTTCAAAACAAGCTGCTGCTCACTTCCTAGCGGTAATGCCAAGCAACAAAGCATTACCTTTACTGTTTATTGGTGCGATTGATGAAAACGAACACGTTCGCCTATGCAGCCTGAATGCGATAGAAGTTCAATTACTCAAGGTTAAGAAAGTTGATCAACCGGCTTTACTGCAAATTTTACGTCGTGGGTTAAGCGACCCTGCTGGAGGCGTACGTAAGAAATCGATGCAACTACTAGGAGCATGGCTTGATGCAAAATTTGATGATACAAAACTTAATGAAGAAAAAGACGATGATGCTGAACTTGCAACCGAGTTAGAAACATTAATCACTTTGGCGGTAGATGATGAAGAGTGTAATAGAATCGCTGAAAAAGTCTTGTCTAAACATAAAGTTACAACCCTAGAATTTTTAGGGCAACAGCTTGCATCTTTCAACGATCATCGGCACCCCAATGCGGTGAAATTGATGGGAGCATTATTGAGTTAATTCAGATCGCAACTAATGGGCAATAATTTCGCGGTTTAACGCCTTCGAGATATATTGCCCTCGCGATTAATGGGCTTATCGTTAATGTACTTTCCATTAATGTACTTTCTATTAATGAGCTTTCCGTTGATGTGCTTACCGATAATGAGATCGCAGCCAATGACTTCTATGGCTAGTGTACTATTTTTGTAGAGTCGAGGTTACGCCTCAGCTATTGAGTCTTTACTTGCTTATACTAGCTTAACCCGCTCTCCTTCCACGTTTAAGGCTTTACATTCAGTAATGGACTCTGATCATAACAAACCGACACGTTCTGCATTTTTCGCTGAACTGCTTCTGTGGCTTCTCCCCGCTTATGTTGCCCTTTCTATTCTAATGAGTGTGCATTACCTACTCAGTGTCGAAAATGATCAGCAATATGCGTTGCATAACGAGCGCGTGATCGTCGATCTCATCGAAGAAGTGCTGGGGGAAACCCTCACTAGAATGTCGGCAGATGCTAAAAATTTATCTTATGTGACAAGCCAAATTCTATCGACTCATGACCAGCCGATGAGTGCCCTTACTGATTATTTTACTCAGCTCAGCGATAATAACCGCAGTTACGATCAAATTCGTTTTCTCGATACCCAAGGGTGGGAGCGGTTAAGAGTCAACAACCTCAATGGTCAAACATTCGTTGTCGAAAAAAGCGATCTCCAAAACAAAGCGCACCGCTATTATTGGCAGCACTCAACTCAGCTTCCACAAGGGCAAGTGTATATATCTCCAATGGATCTCAATATTGAAGATGGTGAAATTCAACAACCGCTCAATCCTACGATCCGAGTTGGCACCCCTGTATTTACCAACAAAGAGCAGCTTGCCGGATCAATTATCCTCAATTACAAAGGACGCCAACTGATCGACAAATTATTCGCCATCGCCCCAAGTTTCATCAATCACGTGTATCTCTTTAACCCTGAAGGCGTCGCCGTCATTAATCCAACCGACAGAGGCGAAGCCAAGTTCTTGATCAATGACCAACGTAACATCCCTTCAGCCACGTTAGAGCAGATCAAAAAACAAGGTGAAGGGCAGATGTTAAATCAAGAGAATTACTACACCTATAATCAAGTGCTCGCCCCCAACAACGGTACATGGACGATTGTATCCGTGTTCCCAACGTCACGATTTAACCTTTCGCGAATCGCATTCACCACCAAATACATATGGGTATACTTCACCCTATTCATGCTGGTTACTCTCGGAGCTCTGATCTTCTCACGCTACCGAGTACAAACGCGCTTCTTGCGTCAACAACAAAGGTACGAACAACAATTCCGTCAAACCCTAGAGAACATTCAACTCGCCGCTGTCAGTATTAATCCCTATGGCGTAATCACCTTCTGTAATGATTTCTTTTTGAACTTAGTCGGTTATCAACGAACCGAAGTGGTTGGGCATCGTTGGATTGAACGCTTTATTCCAAAGGAGTTACAACACCAAGCAGAAGACGCGCTCAAAGAGGCGATAAAACAGCAAACCCACCAGCCTCACAGCGAAAGTGTCGTGTTGAGTAAGTCTGGTGAAATACACCTCGTATCTTGGACATCGACGTTCACAGAGTCCAATGACAATTCGGTGAGTTTGACGCTTCTAGGAGAGGATGTAACCAAGCAGAAGATGGCTCAAGACCAACTTCAACAGCTCAGCCATGCTGTAGAAAACAGCCAGAACTCAGTCATGATTACCGATACACAAGGTCGAATTGTCTACGTAAACCCGGTATTTAACGAATTAACTGGGTATTCCCGTGAAGAGGTCATTGGTCGAACACCGAAATTTTTGCAATCAGGAGAAATGCCAGAAAGTGAATACCACAGTTTGTGGGAAACGCTAAAATCAGGAAATGAGTGGCATGGCGAATTCCATAACGTCACGAAAAATGGCAACTTCTTCTGGGAACGAGCAAGAATATCGCCAGTAAAAGATATCGAAAATAGAATCTTATACTATGTCGCTGTAAAACAAGATATTACCGAAGAGAAACGCCTAGCGAAAGAAATTGAACGCCAAGCGGCGGAACGCATTCAACATGAAAAATTAGCCGAAGTCGGGAGAGTCGTGAATACCATCGCTCACGACCTTCGCAACCCGCTGAGCTCAATTAAAATGGTTCTTCAAATTCAAGCTCGTAGTAATGATAATGAAATGTTTTCTATTTCACTCGAACAAGTGCGCTACATGGAAGCCATTCTTGAAGAGTTGCTCGCTTATTCACGCCCAGATCAATTTAAACCAGAATGGCTCGATTTGAATAAACTCATCGAAACCATCATCGCAAGCCAACAGAGAATCGCCAACCAATCAGGTATTGAACTAATGGCTAACTTGCAACCCAATTTGCCCACCATATACGCCGATCCAGTTAAACTGCGCCAAGCAATACAGAACGTTTTACTCAACGCGATGCAAGCCACTCAAACCAACGGTGAAGAGAGCGCCAAGGTGGCAATCACGTCCAATATCATGATCACAGATTCGAATACCCAATTACTCATTGATATTGAAAATAACGGACAATCCATTGACCCTTGTTTAGTCGACAAAGTGTTTGAGCCCTTTTTTACCACCAAGGCAAAAGGCACCGGATTAGGTTTAGCGATTGTGAAGCGTATTATTGATGCTCATCAAGGGCAGGTCTCGATTGCGCCTATCAGCCCCAAGGTCACTCAAACCAGAATTAGAATACCGACCGCCCCCGTCATCACAGCGACGTTGGAAAACCCAAAAAAGGAAGTGTTACCACATGAATAAGTTATTAATCGTTGATGATGACACTGGTATCAGCCGAACGTTACAACTTCATTACCAATCCCAAACTTACGCTGTAGAAGTCGCTCACTGCGTCGATGATGGCGTAGAGATCGCCAAATTGTTTCAACCGAATGTCATCATTTTAGATATACGTATGGAAGGCAAATCAGGTATTGAAGGCATCCCAGATTTCAAAGCTATTTGCCCTGAGTCTCGCATCATTATGATTACGGCTTTCCATGATATGGACAGTACCATCCAAGCGATGCAGCAAGGTGCCGATGAGTATATCCATAAGCCAATCGATATTGATGAGCTTGATAACGCCGTCATTGCGGCACTTGAATATCACGCTTCCAATAAACAAGATGCGGTCACTATTCCAAAAACGCTCGGGCATTCTATTGTCGGTTCATCCCATGCGATGAAAGAGATCTACAAGACCATAGGCCGCGTCGCCTTAACGAATGCATCAGTGATGATCACCGGAGAATCAGGAACAGGCAAAGAGATGGTCGCACGCGCTATTCATAAAGCCGGACGCCCAAAACAGACACCGTTTGTTGCACTTAACTGTGCGGCACTCGTTGAAAATTTACTTGAATCTGAAATGTTTGGTCATAAAAAAGGCGCATTTACTGGTGCGATTTCTGATCAAGCAGGCAAATTTGAACTCGCCAATAGCGGCACACTGTTCCTAGATGAGATTGGTGAGCTCTCGCCCATCATACAAGCGAAACTACTAAGAGTACTGCAAGAGAAAGAGTACACCCCACTCGGAGGTAAAACCTCGCACAAGACAACCGCTCGAATTATCTCGGCAACCAATATTGATTTCGAATCAGCGATAAAAGAAAAACAGTTTAGAGAAGATCTGTTCTATCGTCTGCAAGTGGTTCGCATTCATATACCGCCTCTGCGTGAACGACGTGAGGATTTGGAAGAGTTGATCCCTGCGCTACTTGGAAGGGCCAATAAAGAACTTGGAACAAAAGTGTCTAAAGTCGCTAGGAACGCAATGGCTGCATTATGTGAATATGGTTGGCCAGGAAATGTACGGGAACTTGAAAACACATTAACCAAAGCGGTCGCGCTTTGCCCCGGAGATATCCTTACTCTCGATCTCTTTGATGACATTCGCTCTGAACCTCAATTAAAACAAGAGAGCGAAACGGAAACGGAACTCGATTCATTGAGCTTGCATGATCTCGAATTTCAGCATGTTAACCGAGTATTAAAGAGCGTAGCAGGGCACAAAGGCAAAGCCTGTGAGATTTTAAAAATCAGCCGCCCTCGCCTTCAGCGAATTTTAGAAAGAGAGTAGTCCTCCATTCCCACATCAGTACACAGCCCTAAATCATATTTAGGGCTTAAGAATCACGTCGCAATAATTATATTTAATTTCAGAAGCATACCCGAAAAGTGTGATTTCAAGCATAACCAACAGAGATCTTAATCTCATTATTAGTGAAAAGTAACATTACAAAAAGTAATAGTAGTGACAAAACTCTCATTTATAAAATCATGCGTTCCGTATTATTCACATGGTTTTCACTCCCCCTAATTTGAGAATTCTAATGAAACTACTAAAAACTACTGCTGCGCTAGCAATCACTGTCGCTTTATTAGCTGGTTGTAATGATGAAGAAACGGTTAATAACTACTTACCAGAGACTCCTGTAGCCCCAGCTCCGGCTCCCGTTGATAGCGAAGGTCGTATTGCAGCGTTTAACCTTTCTTTTGACCGCTATACATACGAAGACCTTGTGGCAGAAATGAAACTAACGACTATCGAGCAAACCGCTCTAGTCGATGGCTGGAAAGCTGGTACTCTGTCTGATGAAGATAACGCGACGGCACTAAAAGTAATCCAAATTCGTAATGTTGCCGCTATTATCCAAACGGAAAGACCTGCTGTTATTATGATGTCTGAGTTCAATAATGATGGTACAGGCACGAACAATGATGCTCTAACTGGTTTCCGTCTGAACTACCTAGCGGTTCCTCAAAATTCAAACAGTATTGACCAAGATGGTACTGTACTTAAGCCAATTTCATTCCAGTACTTCGCAAACTTCGCGACGAATACAGGTAAACTAAGTGGCTACGATTTAAATAGAGACGGTAAAGTAGCAACAGATGCAGACAAAGGATCATACACTTACGCTAATGATTCATGGGGCTTTGGTCAATACCACGGTCAATATGCATTTGCATTGATGTCTCAATATGAAATAGATAAAGATAACATACGTACTTTCCAAAGCTTCAAATGGAAAGATATGCCAGGAGAAACTAACCCTACAATTACTGATTGTGACGGTGACCCAGCAATTCCTGCTGGTATGGCATGTGGTGACAAATGGTATACTGATGCTGCATGGGCAGAAAAACCAATGTCATCTAAAAACCACGTAGATGCACCAATCATCATAACTAAAGAAGATGGTACTGAAGAAAAAATTCATTTGCTTCTTTCGCATCCAACACCGCCTATTTTTGACAAATTAACAACCAACAACAAGATGCTAAACCGTGCTGAAATTGACTTCTGGGTTGATTACGTAGGTGGTAATGCAAACTACATTTATGATGATAAAGGCGTGACGGGTGGACTTGAGTCTGGTGCTCACTTTATCGTTATGGGCGACCTAAACGCTGATCCACTTAAAGGTGATGGTGACCTAACGGCTATCAACGCACTGATGGATCACGATAAAGTAAATCGTCTAGCGACATTTGGACCTTTAGCTCCAGCTAGTCTTGGTGGTCCTGAATGCCTTGCACTTGGTGAGTGTAAAGAAGCAAACTGGGATACTCCAAATCCTGATCAAGTAACAAGCACAAGTGGTTTACGCCTTGATCACGTTATCCCATCGGCCAATCTCAATATTACTGAGTCAGGAGTACACTGGCCTGCTACTTTCGAATCAGGTCGTCTTCTTGTGAATGATGAACGCGTTGGTAACGGAAACAGCAAAGCTATCTCTTCTGACCACCGTCTGGTTTGGATCAAAGCAGAGCTATAATCATCCAATTTACCTCTACGGGTAATTAAACGATACCAAAGCCTCACGCCATAAACGTGGGGCTTTTTCGTAGCCGTCCAATTTAATTAACAGTTAGCCATACCATTTTCGGCGCATTTCAGTACTATTGTAAACAACTAACCAGAATCTGATTTTGAGAACTGAAATTTGCCTAATCCTGATGCAATCACCTTCACCACCATTAATCTTTTCAATTATGTTGAGCCACCCAATGCTTACTACGATTTTGAAAATATTTTGACGCAAGAAGAGTGGCAAAAAAAACAGAAATGGTTTCACGACAAAATCAGCCAGTTAAATTCTGATGTTATTGGTTTTCAAGAAGTCTTTAGCCCCAACGCACTAGAAAAACAGCTTAACCAACTCGGTTATCCCTACTTTTGTACCGTTGATGAACCCAAAGCCGAAGATGGCTATCTATTCCACTCTCCGGTGGTTGCCATTGCATCACGTTTTCCGATTGTGAAGTGCCAACCTGTAGTATCGGACAATGAGTTCATCGCTCGATTTGAAACGAGCACTGATTTTTCATTTAATCGAATTCCAGTACATGCCAGCATTGAATTGCCTCATATAGGCATTACAGATTGTTATGTGGTGCATTTCAAATCTCAACGTCCAAAAGAACCCATCGAGTTAGAAAATAGAGCAGAGCCAGAACCCATTGCTTATGAAAAAAAACAGCTGAACTCATTACATGATGAACAGTTTGGTTCATGGCTATCCACTCTTCAACGCGGCCTTGAAGCGAATTTACTGCATCGCTACATCACTACTCAAAGAGAAAAAACCGATCAAGCAGTCGTATTAATGGGCGACTTCAATAAGCCTCTATTTAACGAAGAATTTAGTGGTTTACTCTCCTGTGAATTAAGACGCGACAGATTTAGCCTAGAGTGGCTCGCACCATTTCAACTCAAAGACAGCTGGGATATTTACTGCCAATTGAACGGTGTCGATTTATTAGAAGATAGAGCGCCAACTCATTATCACGGAGCAAAAGGATCGGTATTGGATTACATACTGTTATCTAATGAGTTCGACTGTCATAACTCATCTAATATTCTAGAGGTGGTGAAATATAAGGTAACGGATCAACATATCATCAACCCTAGTTTTGAACACGATCAATTCAGTACCGATCATGCATTAGTTTCAATCACAGCTCAAATTCGACATGCATAGAGAAAACGACCCTGAATGCATTCAAGCTAATCACTCGGGTTATTTTTGTATGACGATTATTTTAGTAGTAAAATGTAACAAACTCAGAAAGAAGATATCATACGCGACTATTATTTTACGCGATTAAGTGTATGATATTTGTTAATTTCAGCACCAAATCGATACGCGAATGAACCAATCCCAATTACTATTAGACATCACGACACACGCCTTATTACATCTGGAATTCAAAAAACTCGACAAACGCCTTTCCATAGCAGAAATCAATAACCTGCTGGTTCAATATCTTAAGCGCATCGCTAAGTCGAATCGATACAAAGCCGTAAGAAAGACCACGAAAAAGTGGCTATTAATTGGCAGACAATCTGGCAGCAATCTTGAGTCCGTGCTAGTCAAAAATAGAGATAATCTCGTCCAAACATGCTCGACCGATTTGTTCCGTTTTGTCGATCTAATTGGCAGAATTGAAACTCAGCTTCGAACTAAAATTCAATACTCCCATGCTCATAATATCGATCTGAATGCACGTTACGGAAAAGTCTTAGTTTGTGTCGTAGATGAAGATTTAACATCAAGTTTTGATGAACATGGAATGATGAGCAAATCGACCCAGATTCTGTTTATCGGAAGCTCAGAACATAAAGAGATGTTTTCAATCATTGTCGACCAGAGCGATCACTTTCAATCCGTCGTGGCTTATGAAGATAAAGAACACCTGCGCGTCGAATTGTTTAGGATGTAATACCATCGACTATTTGATAAAGCCAAAATCGATGGGTTCAATCCACATACTTATGTCGATTTTCAGATAGGACACTATCTCTACTTGAGCCAATGGTGTCCCATACCTGGTTAACTAAATTCGGGTGACTGTCGGCAAACTTCTGACCAAACACTAAATAATAGTCCTTCGTGATGATGGCTGGTTGAACCTGCTCCACATCTGGATAGTCATTACTGTTTAAGAAATCTAAAGCTGTTGAATCTTGTACCGCTATTGCTGCTAAACGTTGTAACTTAAGCATTCCAAATAATTGAGACGTGGTTTTAACTTCATAAACCTTAACTTTTCTTTTTTCTAATTCTCTTACAATTGAAAACCCTAAATGGGCCCCCACTTGCTTATTTGTTTGTGTCAGGTTTTCGCCATCCCAATCAAGCGGCTTATTCTTTAATTTATAAAAATAATAGCCTAACGTTGCAACTCGCTTCGTGCTATCAAGTTTACCTTCCACCATTGGATAGCTCGCATATTTTTCACGTTGTGCATTGTGAGAGAGAATAAACGCGCCATCCACTTTCCCCGTTTTTAGGTACTGCAACACCCTTTTGCCAGGTAGACGGACGTACCTCACATTGATACCCAACTCGCTCATACTTTTATTTATGAGATCTATTGATAAACCCGGAGGGTCAGCAACATCTCGGCCGCTTCCCATCTGAAATGGGTAAGATTGTGTATCTGAATAAGCAAGAATTATCGTTTCAGAGGCCAAAGAGAGACCAGAAAAGAGAGAGACGGATAAGGTAACCCAAAGTTTCAAACCATTATTAATCATAAGCCCCCCAACTATCTTATTGATAGAACAGAATATATCCTTAAAGTACGATTATCTCCACCCAGTAGATAAAGATAACTCATATAATACTGACTTTATTCTGACAAACTCCCCAACGGGTCACAATATTCGCTTGCAAATTAATATTTTATAAAATGATCATTAATTGAATATTCGAGTGTTTTCTTGGCTAAGCTTGAGCAACAGGCATCTCACGTTAGATTCTATGTCTATTAGCTTTAACATGGCGAATATCTCCCTCTCTTCACCGATTTCAAGTCACCTAACGCCGATGTATAGCTTTTGAACGTACTCTTTAGAGATTTTTATCTAACGAAATATGAAATTCGCTCGCTCTACTGACAAAATCATCAGTGATGAATATCACCTTTTTGGGCCTCATCGAAACGTATCGATGACAAAGATCACACATTCACATTTCGTGATGTGCAAATTATAAAATCAACGCTATTATCACCATCGAAACGTATCGATGGGCATTTTTCGAGCTATCTCAAACTCATTAACTCGGACCATCTACACTTTAAAGGTCGTAATATGAAAAAAAGTACCCTACTCAACTCTGAAATGTCTTTTTTGGTGGCGACTCTTGGCCACACCGATGAAATCACTATTTGCGATGCTGGATTACCGATTCCGGATTTTGTTCAACGTATTGACCTCGCCCTCACCCATGGCGTTCCAAGCTTCATTGACACGGTAAAAGTCACGTTAGACGAATCGCAAATTGAAGGCGTTATCATCGCAGAAGAATTTTCCAAGGTAAGTCCAGATCTTCACGGCTTGCTTATTGAAGAACTTAAGGCAGAAGAACTACGTTGTAAAAAAACCATCACCATTGCTTACCTACCACACGAAGAGTTCAAAGCCCGCACAGCAGAGAGCCGAGCGGTAATAAGAACAGGTGAATGCACTCCCTACGCCAACGTGATTTTTCAAGCCGGTGTGACCTTTTAATGCTTGGCTTAATTCACCAGAAAATGAAATTCGCTAACGTTGAGGACCAAAAATGACTCAAGCAATTTTAGAACTAGATTCCATTGAAAAAGCATTCCCTGGAGTTAAAGCTCTCGATAAAGCCAGCCTGAATGTTTATCCCGGCCGAGTAATGGCGCTGATGGGAGAGAATGGAGCTGGTAAATCAACCTTAATGAAAGCGCTAACTGGCATCTACGCGATGGACGCAGGGAGTATTCAATATCAAGGGCAACCTGCATCATTTAAAGGTCCGCGAGACTCTCAACAAGCTGGTATCAGCATTATCCACCAGGAGCTGAACTTAATTCCTGAGCTGACAATCGCAGAGAACATCTTCCTTGGTCGAGAAATCACCGGAACGATGGGGCGTATTCTATGGAGTGAGATGTACCAAGCGGCAGACAAATTACTGGCTCGCTTAAATGTTAAGCACAGCTCAAAAACGCCATTAGGTCATTTAAGCCTTGGTGAGCAGCAAATGGTCGAGATTGCTAAAGCGCTGTCATTTGAGTCTAAGGTCATCATCATGGATGAACCCACCGATGCACTGACCGATACCGAAACAGAGTCGTTGTTCAAGGTCATTAATGAACTAAGAGCAGAAGGGTGCGGCATTGTTTATATTTCACACCGTTTGAAAGAGATTTTTGAGATTTGCGATGACATCACCGTTTTACGTGATGGCAAATTCATTGGTCAACGTACCGTTGCTGAAACCGATGAAGATATGCTTATCGAAATGATGGTTGGACGTAAGCTAGACGAACAATATCCACGTATTAATGCCGAACACGGCACCGTATGTTTAGAAGTTAAAAACCTATGTGGCTCCGGTGTTAATAATATCAGCTTCACGTTAGATCACGGTGAGATCCTCGGTATTTCAGGTTTGATGGGCGCAGGTCGAACAGAATTAATGAAAGTCATTTACGGTGCACTGCCCTATGAGTCTGGTGAAATTAGACTGCACGGCAAAACCATCAACCCCATAAGCCCTCAAGATGGGTTAGCAAATGGCATTGCTTATATATCTGAAGATAGGAAAGGCGATGGGCTCGTACTTGGTCTTTCCGTCAAAGAGAACATGTCCATTTGTGCGCTTGATAAGCTCACCAAAGGAATGCAAATCCAACATAAAGATGAAGCCATTGCTGTTGAAGATTTCATAAAACTTTTCAATATCAAAACGCCAAGCCGCGATCAGATCATCGGCAACCTTTCCGGTGGTAACCAGCAAAAGGTTGCAATTGCAAAAGGGTTAATGACTCGTCCCAACGTATTGATTCTCGATGAGCCAACTCGTGGTGTTGATGTCGGTGCGAAAAAAGAGATTTACCAACTGATCAACAAATTTAAAGCCGAAGGGATGAGCATCATTCTAGTTTCATCTGAAATGCCTGAGGTATTAGGCATGAGTGACCGTATTTTGGTTATGCATGAAGGGCACATAAGTGGCGAATTTGAAGCAAAAGATGCCAACCAAGAATTACTACTGGCGTGCGCAGTCGGTAAAAAGATTAACGAGGAAGCAGCATGAGTAGCAAAACCATGAGCAAGACAAACTCAGATACTGAAAAAAACATGAAGAAACCACTGATTAGCAAAGAGTGGCTCATTGAGCAGAAATCACTTATCGCTCTTATTTTTCTGATTGTCGTGGTTTCATTTTTGAACCCTAACTTTTTTACTCTCGACAACATTCTCAATATTCTTAGACAAACATCCGTTAACGCTATTATTGCCGTCGGTATGACACTGGTTATTTTAACGGCTGGGATAGATTTAAGCGTTGGCTCTGTACTTGCGCTTTGTGGTGCATTTGCGGCTAGCTTAATAGGAATGGAAGTGCCCGTTATTGTTGCTGTTCCTACCGCATTGTTAGCTGGCGCTGCACTCGGTGCAATCAGCGGAATCATTATTGCCAAAGGTAAAGTGCAAGCTTTCATTGCCACACTCGTCACCATGACTCTGCTTCGCGGTGTCACTATGGTCTACACCGATGGCCGCCCTATCTCGACGGGTTTTACTGATACTGGCGATGCGTTCGCATGGTTTGGTACCGGTTACGCTCTTGGCATTCCTGTCCCTGTATGGCTGATGGTGATTGTGTTTGCTTCTGTCTGGTATCTGCTTAATCACACTCGCTTTGGTCGCTATGTTTACGCGCTAGGTGGAAACGAATCTGCCACTCGCCTTTCTGGTATCAATGTTGATCGCGTGAAAATTGGTGTTTACGCCATCTGTGGTTTACTTGCTGCATTAGCAGGGTTGATCGTGACCTCACGCTTGTCATCCGCCCAACCGACCGCTGGTATGGGTTACGAACTAGATGCAATTGCCGCGGTGGTTCTCGGTGGCACAAGTTTAGCCGGAGGTAGAGGCCGGATCATGGGTACGCTCATTGGCGCTCTTATCATCGGTTTCTTAAACAATGCACTGAACTTACTAGACGTCTCTTCTTACTACCAGATGATCGCGAAAGCGGTGGTTATTTTGCTGGCAGTATTAGTCGATAACAAAAACAAATAGCAATATAGATAACATTATTAATAAATGGTTCTTTTCTAACGAGAAAGATTGAAGTTACTCGTTAGAAAGCAGGCAACACTCTTGATAACATAACGACGATAACGAACTGGGTTTAACCTAGATCACCCCTACTACAAGGATTTTAACGATGAATAAATTAGCTACTCTAATTTCAGCCGCTGTTCTTTCTGCTTCTGTTAGTGCAACAGCACAAGCTCAAGATACTATGGCAATCGTACTTTCGACGCTAAACAACCCTTTCTTCGTAACAATGAAAGATGGAGCTGAAGCAAAAGCAGAAGAGCTAGGCTACAACCTTATTGTTCTGGATTCGCAAAATGACCCAAGTAAAGAGCTTTCAAACATTGAAGATTTGACGGTTCGTGGCGTGAAGGCAATCCTGATTAACCCAACGGATTCAGACGCCGTATCTAACGCGATTCGTATGGCTAACCGCTCTAAGATCCCTGTATTGACTCTTGACCGTGGTGCAAGCCGTGGTGATGTCGTGAGTCACATCGCTTCTGATAATGTTATCGGTGGTGAAATGGCGGGACACTTCATCATGGAAAAAGTAGGTGAAAAAGCGAAAGTCATTCAATTAGAAGGTATTGCTGGTACTTCTGCGGCTCGTGAACGTGGTGAAGGTTTCATGAACTCAGTTAAAGGTAGCCATATGGAGCTACTTGCAAGCCAGCCAGCTGATTTTGACCGCACTAAAGGTCTGAACGTGATGGAAAACTTACTTGCAGCAAACCCAGATGTTCAAGCCGTTTTCGCTCAAAATGATGAAATGGCATTAGGTGCGGTTCGCGCGGTTCAAGCGTCGGGTAAAGATGTGATGATCGTCGGTTTTGACGGCACCGATGACGGGATTGCAGCGGTAAATCGCGGCATTCTAGCAGCAACAGTTGCTCAACAGCCTGACATGATTGGTTCTTTAGGTATTGAGATTGCAGATAAAATCCTAAAAGGCGAAAAAGTAGAAGCGTACATCCCAGTACCTCTAAAAATTATCGCTAAATAATCATTAACGCATCCATTAGCATTTTCGCTAATCGAAAATAGTGAGGGGAAATGTCCCCTCATTTTTCAGAGTTGATTGGTGTGACACTTAGCTGGCTAGGCTGCACACCAATAAACTTTTCCATACGATATATCTCAAGGTTCGTATTATGAATAAACTCGTTGTTTTAGGTAGTGTTAACGCCGACCATGTCCTTCAAGTTCCATCTTTCCCTCGTCCTGGTGAAACTCTTGTTGGTGCTAATTACCAAGTAATCCCAGGTGGAAAAGGGGCAAATCAAGCCGTCGCAGCAGCGCGTTTAAACGCAGATATCGGATTCATTAGCTGCGTTGGAGATGACTCATTTGGCATCAAGATTCGAAATGAATTTGCCAATGATGGTATTAACATTGATGGCGTGATCGTGGCTGATAATACGCCAACCGGTATTGCGATGATTCAAGTATCAGCGGCAGGCGAAAATAGCATCTGCTTATCTCCAGAAGCCAACGATAAACTCACAGTAGATCAAATTGCGCAACACTCAGAAAGCATTCGCAATGCTAAATATCTACTGACTCAACTGGAGACTCCAATTGAAGGCATTGAATATGCGATTGAGATTGCCAAACAAAACAAGACAAACGTGATACTCAACCCCGCTCCTGCTCAGCCTCTTTCGGACAAGCTGTTATCGTGTATCGATGTGATCACGCCTAACGAAACGGAAGCTGAAGTACTAACAGGCATTACCGTTACCGACAATGAATCAGCACAGCTTGCCGCCAATGCGCTGCATTTAAAAGGCATTGAAATTGTGATGATCACACTTGGCGCAAAAGGCGTTTGGTTAAGTCAAAATGGACGCGGTGAATTGATCTCGGGATTCAAAGTAAAAGCGACAGACACCACAGCTGCTGGAGATACCTTTAATGGTGCATTAGTGACTGGTTTAATTGAAGAAATGTCTTTAGAATCAGCGATCAAATTTGCACACGCTGCAGCGGCTATTTCTGTCACTCGCTTTGGTGCACAAACCTCTATACCCAATAGAGAAGAGACAGACATTTTCTTAAAAGCGCAAGGGTAATATAACCACTGCTTCACTGTTTACTCCCTTCAATGAGCAACTCTTATTTTACGCTCATTGAACAGAGCTTTAGACATACATTTACAAGGATCGATTCATGGCAACAATGAAAGATGTAGCAAAACTGGCCGGGGTATCTTCTTCTACCGTCAGTCATGTCGTCAATCGCTCTCGCTTTGTCAGTGACGAAATCGCTGAACGCGTCAACAATGCCGTCAAAGAACTCAATTACGCCCCTTCAGCCCTAGCGCGTAGTTTAAAAGTAAAATGTACAAAAACCGTTGGCATGCTAGTCACAACCTCCACCAATCCATTTTTTGGTGAAGTCGTAAAAGGCGTTGAACGTCGCTGTTACGAAAAAGGCTACAACCTAATTTTATGCAATACAGAAGGTGATGACGAACGAATGAAAGCATCCATTGATACGCTGCTGCAAAAGCGTGTTGACGGGCTGATGCTGATGTGTTCAACCCTTGAAGGTCAACAAATTGATGTATTTAGCCGCTATCCTGATTTACCAGTGGTGGTGATGGACTGGGGCGAGATATCATTTGCGAGTGACAAAATTCAAGATAATTCTCATCAAGGGGGCTATCTAGCCACTCAGCATTTAATCAAGCAGGGTCACCGTCAAATAGGGTGTATCACTGGACCACTTTTTCGCAGCCAAGCATTGTCACGCTATCAAGGTTTTCAGCAAGCAATGGCCGAAGCTGAAATAGAGGTGAACCCTGATTGGATAGTAGAATCCAACTTCGAATGCGATGGCGGTTTTGATGCTTTTCACCATTTACAAGCAAACGGGCCGCTGCCAAGTGCCATATTCGTTGGTAATGATATGATGGCGATGGGCTTGATTAATGCCGCATCTGAGGCCAATGTTCGCATTCCCAATGATCTTTCAATCATTGGCTATGATGACATTCGCCTTGCAAAATACATGACTCCGTCACTCACAACTATCCACCAGCCTAAATATCGATTAGGCCAATCAGCGGTTGATGCCCTGCTCTATCGCCTAGAAAACCCCGATGACGAACCACAGATAGTGCAATTGGATCCGAGTTTGGTTGAGCGTAAAAGCGTGAAAAATGTGAACGCCTAACCAAAATTTATCGACACATATTGCTCACATCACTTCGGATAACAAAACCTCTAACCATTCACCAGCTTTGATTAGAGGTTATTGTACTAACACACCTACTTTCGCACTATATTATTGGCGCGAATGATTATTAGCGCGAATGATTATCGGCGGACGATGATCTCTCGCGGCACCAATTCTACCCCTGCTTGGTAACGTTTCGCAGATGCATTAAGAGCAAGGGCTAAAGCGCTGTCTGCAATCACTTCAAACTGCTGAGGCAAAGAATTTATTTTGGTCGGTAGAAAATCCAATAAGCGATTATCACCAAATGTCGCAAGTTTGATCTTTTTCATTAAATCTGGGTGTTCTAGCAAAACATCGAGCATCCCTTCTAGTAAGGTATAAGATGTCGCGACAATCGCATCAGGAATTTCTCCTCTCTTCACCCACTCATTCAACACGCTCTTACCAGCCTCACGATTGAAGTGTTCTCCATAACCAATTTGAGCTACTTTTGACTGAGCTTTCAATGCTGACTCAAAACCTTGTTGACGCTCACGAGAGATATTCAAATCTGGTAAAGCTCCAATCAACCCAACGGTTTCTACTTCATCGGTTAACAGCGAGTGTGTTAATTCAAACGCAGCACCGAAATCTTCACTGATCACACAGCAAAAGTGTTCGTCATCTAATGGACGGTCAATCGCAATGACGGGCGTACCTGAGTTTTGCAGTTTGAGATAAAACGCGTTGGCGTCAGGTATCGCACTGGCCACAAATAGCGCATCGATTCGACGACTAACCAAAGCTTCTGCCACTTTCATTTCCGTTTCAGGCTCATCATCTGAGCAACCAATCAAAATTTGGTAGCCCGCTTTACGCGAATTTTGCTCCAATAGTTTGGCTAAACGAGCGTAACTGGTGTTCTCCAGATCCGGAATAATCAAACCAAAAGAACGGCTATTACCCGCACGCAGAGACGATGCGGCATGATCAGGGCGATAGTTATGCTCCTCGACAACGGCCATGACTTTCTTCTGTGTTTTTTCACTGATCCGGTACTTTTGAGCTTTCCCATTAATCACATAACTTGCTGTCGTTTTCGATACACCTGCCAGCTTTGATATTTCATCCAGTGTCATATGGATAACCCTTATTCTGTGCGACGGATCATATAAATTAAGATCCGATCTTTTGATAAGTTGAATTATACGCTGAATCGATTCAGTATAAAAGCTGAAAGGATTCAGCAAAAGCCAAAATGATTTTTCAAACACAGTCTTTGTAAGATCATCCATACGGTTAACAGCATTATGCTTATTTCGATAAAAAGCGTTTGCTGAATTTTTTTAAAATTTTTGCTGAAACGATTCAGCTAAAGTTAAGCAAACATCAATCAGTCGTCTGTTTAACGTTGCGAACATCGTTGAAACTAAAACTAATACAGCGGAAACGCTAAGAGGCCACATGTTGAAATTAACAAGCCAAGACATCACCCTTCTTCAATCTGCTCCTGATAAGTTGACGGCGATTGATGCGATTGCCGCTGATTTAACCTCGAAAGGTTTCGTCGCAGACGGCTACATTGACGGTATGATCAATCGAGAAAAACAAAATTCAACCTTCCTCGGAAACGGCATTGCAATTCCACACGGCACAACGGATACCCGAGATTTAGTCAAACAAACTGGCATTACCGTCCACCATTTTCCTCAAGGTGTTCAATGGGGAGACAACAACACCGTTTATGTTGCTATCGGTATCGCGGCCAAATCTGACGAACACTTGGAAATTCTCAAGCAACTGACCAAAGTGCTGTCCGATGAGGGTATCGAAGAATGTCTAAGATTAGCGAATACAAAAGATGAGATTATTGCCATCCTCAATGGTCAAGCTCAGCTAAATGCCGATTTTGATGCGTCGTTGATTCAGCGCCTTTTTCCAGCAAGCGATATGATTCAAATGAGCGCGGTAGCAGGTGGTTTACTCAGTAATACTGGTTGTGCTGAATCTGAATTTGTTGCGGAACTTGTCACGAAAAAGCCGACACATTTAGGAAAAGGCTTATGGCTTGTGAGCAGTGATAAAGCCGTAAAACGCACAGGTATCTCATTTGTCACCACCGCGAATGATTGCAACTACCAAGGTGAGCCAGTTAAAGGGTTAATCGCCATCGCCGCTTGTAATCATGCCCACAAAAATGCCCTCAACACAATCGGACAACTGGTGTTCAATCAGCAGCAAGAGACATTACTCAATGCTGATACACCACAACTGTTAACCATCTTCAACAACAACGAAGTTGATACATCAACGGAAGACGAACCATCAAGTCTCCCTAGTGATAACACTGGCATATTCAAAATTAAAAATGTCCATGGTTTACATGCTAGACCGGGCGCCATGCTTGTTGCTGAAGCGAAGCGGTTTGAATCAACTATCAAAGTTGCCAACCTCAATGGCGATTCAAAACCTGTCAACGCAAAAAGCTTAATGAAAGTCATTGCGATGGGTGTTCGACACGGCCATGAACTTCAATTTACTGCGGAAGGTGCGGATGCGCCTCAAGCCATAGAAGCCATTGGCCAAGCGATTTCTGCTGGTCTTGGTGAAGGTTAAGGGGCCACAAATGACAAACTCAATTCAGGGAAACTCAACTCGAACCCCAGAGAAGCAAACCAAGGTTGTGACGATCACGCTTAACCCAGCACTCGATTTAACGGGAAGCCTCAACACTTTCAATCTTGGCTCCGTTAGCCTTGTCAATCAAAGCTCGCTTCATGCAGCCGGCAAGGGCGTAAATGTAGCAAAAGTATTAAGTGAGCTTGGAGCAAAAGTCACCGTCACAGGCTTTCTAGGCAGAGATAACGAAGAGTTGTTTTGCCAACTGTTTAACGACATCGGTGCAAAGGATCAATTTATTCGTGTGAATGGAGCGACTCGAATTAACGTTAAGTTGGTTGAACAAAGTGGTGGTGTCAGCGACATCAATTTCCCAGGCGTCACCGTTACTTCTAACGACATAAAACAGTTTGAACAGACACTATTTGGCCTTGCCGACGATCACGAATACTTTGTGATTGCAGGCAGTCTACCCAATGGGATCTCACCAGAACTTTGCGCATCTTGGATTAAACAGCTTCACCAAATGGGTAAAAAAGTTCTATTTGATAGCAGCCGTGATGCTCTCGCAGCGGGTTTAAATGCACAGCCTTGGTTGATTAAACCTAACGATGAAGAGCTTTCTCAATTCGTCGGGCGAGATCTAAAGACACCACTTCAATGTCAGCAGGCCGCGTCAGAGTTAGCACAAAAAGGAATCGATAACATTGTGGTTTCGATGGGTGCGGAAGGCGTGATGTGGTTGAACCAAGGTGAATGGCTACGTTCTTACCCACCCCAAATGAAGGTTGTAAGTACCGTTGGCGCTGGCGATACGCTCGTTGCAGGACTTTGCTGGGGCCACATGCAAGCCATGAACAAAGATGAATTACTCATTTTTTCTACCGCTTTATCTGCACTAGCCGTTTCGCAGGTCGGCGTGGGAATAAAGAGCCAACAAGAGCTCGACAATACACAGAAACAAATCAAACTTGAATCGCTTAGCCTCGCGGCGAGCCAATAAGACAAAGGTCAACATTATGAATATTTCTATTATTACCGCTTGTCCGAGCGGTGTAGCAAACAGCATTATTGCCGCTGGCTTATTAGAACAGGCGGCTAAAGCACTGAACTGGAACCCAACAGTCGAGTGTCAATCCACTGTTATGCCTACAGAAGCGCTAACCGACAACCAAATCGCCACGGCTGATGTTGTGGTTATCGCGGCTAACACACCTGTAGATACCTCTCGCTTTGTTGGTAAGAAAGTTTATCAAGCTGAGATTTCTCAATGCACTTCAGATCCAAAATCTTTTTTGCAAAATGCCGTCAATCAAGCCGAAGTATTAACCGAAGCCACTACTCTGCCGACATCTACATCTGTTGAATCTGAAACTGCATTGAATAGCAACCAAAAGAAAATTGTCGCAATCACAGCATGCCCAACAGGTGTTGCCCACACATTCATGGCAGCAGAAGCATTAGAAAATGAAGGGACACGCTTAGGCCATCATGTCAAAGTCGAAACCCGTGGTTCGGTTGGCGCTAAAAACCAACTGACTGCTCAAGATATTGCAGACGCCGATCTAGTGATTATCGCCGCCGATATTGAAGTACCTCTTGATCGCTTTAACGGTAAACTTTTGTACCGTACAAGTACTGGGCTTGCTCTGAAAAAGACCGAGCAAGAGATCACAAAGGCATTGGCTGAAGCGACCACTTACACCCATAGCGGCAAATCATCTGATAGTTCACAAAATGATGAAAAGAAAGGGATATACAAACACTTAATGACTGGTGTTTCACACATGCTTCCTGTTGTGGTAGCTGGTGGTTTGATTATCGCGCTTTCATTCATTTTTGGTATCGAAGCCTTTAAAGAAGAAGGGACATTGGCCGCTGCACTTATGACCATCGGTGGTGGTTCAGCCTTTGCTCTGATGATTCCGGTATTGGCTGGTTTTATTGCGTTCTCCATTGCAGATCGCCCAGGTTTAGCTCCGGGTTTAATTGGTGGCATGTTAGCAAGCTCAACTGGTGCGGGCTTCTTAGGTGGCATCGCAGCCGGTTTTATCGCGGGTTACTTAGCGAAGTTCATAGCCGATAAAGTCTCTCTTCCACAATCAATGGAAGCGCTTAAACCTATTCTTATCATTCCGTTTATTGCAAGTTTGTTCACTGGCCTTGTGATGATTTACATCGTCGGTGGCCCAGTATCAAGCATCATGTCTGCTATGACGGACTTCCTCAATAACATGGGAACATCAAACGCGGTTTTACTCGGCATTATTCTTGGTGCCATGATGTGTTTCGACCTTGGTGGTCCAGTCAATAAAGCGGCTTATACGTTTGGTGTTGGCTTATTGGCTTCACAAACTTATGCACCAATGGCAGCGATTATGGCGGCAGGTATGGTTCCAGCATTAGGTATGGGCCTTGCGACATTCCTTGTAAAAGAGAAATTTGAAGCCGGTGAACGTGAAGCAGGAAAAGCCTCTTTCGTGCTTGGTTTATGTTTCATCTCTGAAGGTGCGATTCCATTTGCAGCCAAAGACCCAATGCGCGTCATTCCTGCATGCATGGCTGGCGGTGCGTTAACAGGTGCTCTGTCTATGTTATTTGGCGCACAATTAATGGCTCCACATGGCGGGTTGTTCGTCCTACTCATCCCAGGTGCTATTTCACCAGTTCTGATGTATTTAGTGGCCATTGCAGCAGGTACAGCCGTAACAGGGTTTGGTTACGCATTCCTAAAAAGCAGAGCTGACAGTAAAGAGAAGTCTATCTCCGCAGCATAAAGAGTAAACTTCAGAATTCATTATGCCCTCCCCCGTAGGCATTAACACCTCCCGAATTGTGGAGGTGTTTTTTTATCTCTCGATCTATAAATAAGCCAGCTATGAATAAGGCTGTATCAATGTCTTCCTAGCTTTAAAGTTTTTAAAACTCAAACTCACAAGCAACAAAAAAGCCTGCGGCAATAATGCAGCAGGCTTTAAATGTTATTTCAGACCAATTTGATTAAGGTCGATATATTTATCGTTGTTGTTTTCTAAACAGTCCAATGAAGCCAAGTGCGAACACACTCCATAGAGGTAAGCTCCCACCACCGCCACCAGAGCCTGAACTTGCTGTCGAAAGGCCACCTGAATCAGCAAAGGTTTGACGCTGAGTATCAGTCGCGACAAATTTTGGAGTCTCATTGCCACTAACGACACTATCGATCCAACCTTTATAATCGGTGATTTCAGTAAATACTGACGTAACATTTGCAGTTGGATCGCCACAAGTCGTTGGTCCAAAGCTGGTTAAACCCACTTGTTTATAAGTGCCTCCATCATTCCAATACACTGGCCCACCAGAATCGCCTTGGCAAGTTGCATTAGAAAGGCCAGTCGAAGCACTAAAATCGCCATCAAAACAGATCTGCTTCTCTGTCAGTGAAGAACCTGCGTAGAAGACATTAGCACAGGTAGCATTAACCACGTAATCGAGATCGGTTTTCAATAAGTTTGTATTGCCATCGACGCCAGATCTTATATTGCCATGCCCTACTGCGACAAACTCACTTGATGACGAACGATAATTTTCATTCGTCGCAAACTTGGCAATATCATTGACAGTGTCAATATTCAGAGATGACTCTAACTTAAGTATCGCCACATCATTTGGTAGCAGAACATTAGTACTATTGACGTAATCGGAACGGTAATAAACTTCACTAACCCGCGATTTTTGAATAGAGCCTAATGGGAAGTCGCTCTCGTTTTGCAACTGAGGCACCACAACCGTAAAGAGTTGCGCTAATTCACTACCATAAATACAGTGTGCAGCTGTTAAAATATATCGGTCAGATAATATTGTGGCCCCACAGTAACTCCCTGATGAGTAATTGCCTCCAAAATCAGTTGCATCAATGAACAAACTCGCCATTGATGGAAATGTATCTACCGACGCAGACGTTCCGTTAACGATATATGGTTGTACTTCTACATCCGCCATACTGACTGCCGAACAACACGCTAAAGCGAGAAGTGTCCATTGTTTCATTTCATCATTCCTTCTTATTGTCTGAAACGATAATACCTTTTTACATAAATGATATGAATCGATTTTACAAAATCATCAAGATTTTCGAGGCGGAGCACATATTATGCGCAACATAAGTATTTTTAAATGAACCAATTATCGAAAATTCGTTAATGTCTAATTAATCAATAGGTTATAGTTCACACTAATCTCTATCAAAAATTCAATCGCAGTTAAAGATTAGCCCCATAAAAAGCAAAAAACCAATCCCGCTGAGATTGGTTTCCTTTACCACTTACCATACAGCAAACGATGATTTACAAGTCAGCACCATAAATATCAAATGTGAAATATTTATTGGCAATTTTATCGTAGGTGCCATTGGCTCGAATCTTCATAATTGCGTTGTTAAATTTTTCAGCCAACGCTTTATCTTTAAGCCTTAACGCTAAAGCGGTTCCTTCCCCGATATAAGCTTTATCAGTGACCGCTTTCCCTTTAAATTCAAACCCTTTTCCCTGCTCTTTCTCTAAAAAAGCGAGAGCTAATTGATCGGAATTGCCAAAAGTTGCATCCAAGCGTCCACTTGCAAGATCTAAATACACTTCATCTTGTCCTGTATAACGCTTAATTTTTGCAACATCATCAAATTTATCAGTCACATAGCGATCATGAATAGTACCTTGCTGAACACCGATGGTTTTTCCTGTCAAACCTTGCGAATCAATTGAGAACGACTCCGTCGAACTGGCCACAAAACGAGCAGGGGTTTGGTAATATTTATCCGTAAACAAGACTTTGCGTTTACGTTCATCGGTGATGCGCATCGACGCCATAATCACATCCGATTTACGAGCCAATAAACTTGGAATCAATGCATCCCAACTTTGAGATACCCAGACACACTCAAGCTTTGCTTCTGAACACAAAGCATCAGCAATTTCGATATCAAATCCGACTGGCGTACCTTCGCTGTTTTTGTAATTAAAAGGTGGATAAGTAAAGTCTGATGCTAAGCGTATCTCTTTTGCTTGAACCGCTGAACAGAGTATTGCCGCTGCACATGTAAGACCTAGAGCAAGTTTCTTCATTAGAAATTCCTTTTATAATGACTATTCTATCTACTGATTACTGATTACTGATTACTGACGTGATTTTGTAGTACCTTGAGCACTTCGGCCATGCTTTCTTTGGTGCCTATAGTGATACGAATACAGTTCCTAAGTGCGGGTTCATGCCCTTGATTTCGGGTCACAATGCCATTGCTTAACAAGAGGTTAAATAAATCAAATGATTCTGATACTCGAAGCAATACAAAGTTCGTTGAAGAAGGGTAGATCTTCTCTATGCATTCAAACTTTTCGAGTTCTTTAATAAACCACGTTTTAACATCAATCAATTCATTCGTTGAGGTTGCAATGGTTTCTAAACCCTCCTGAGATAACGCTTGCAAGACGATTTCGGCTACACAATCTGGCATAGGGTACGGTGGGATAAGCTTTGCCACATATTCCATGACGCTTTTATCCGCGAGAATGAACCCACAGCGCACCGCCGCAAGACCAAACGCTTTTGATAACGTTCGAATAACCACAAGATTTGGATACTGTTCGATAAGAGAAACCACGCTGGTTTTCATTTCAAACTCGATGTACGCCTCATCTACCACGACAATCGCATGCTGTTGAGTCGCGTCGAGTACTCGAATGATCTCTTCTTTCGGGATCACGTTACCTGTTGGATTATTCGGTGAACACAAAAATACAAGGTTGGCGTTATGTGATTGCTCAATCACGGCTTCTACGTTTAAATTGAAGCTATCAAGTAGAGGAACTTGAATCGTCTCTATCGCTAATGCATCAGCACAGAACTCATACATCGCGTAAGTCGGCGGGCAGATCAAAACTCTGTCTCTTCCGGGCTGACAAAAAGTTCGGATCAGTAAATCAATGGCTTCATCCGCACCTCGAACAGCCACTGTCGGGCTATCTATCTGACAATATGATTGGTAGGCAGCAGCAATATCATGAGGAAGAAAATCAGGATAGCGATTGTAAGCTTGCACTGACGAACCATACTGTATTGGCATTTCAAGTTCATTGGCATTTAGCCAAATACGGCCAGCGCCACCAATACGTCTAGCAGATTGATAAGGTATTAATTTTTTTACCGCCTCCGGTACTAAGCAAGATGCTAATGATGACAATACAAATCCCTCTACATAAATATTTAATCACTTATTGAGATTTTTCACTCAATAAAAAGGTCCATTACTTACTAAAAATGCACACTAACGATTCCATCACGCTATTCAAACAAATAGACATTGATATTTGAATCGAAAAAAACACATACTAGCCATGCATTTTTTTAATGGCTTACTTTATGAATAAACCACTTCCCTCGACGAAAACACTGCAATCTTTTCTTGCGACCGCTCATCACCTTAACTTGACTCATGCCGCCAAGGAGATGAATTTAACACAAGGCGCAATCAGTCGGCAGATTCAAAGTTTGGAGCAGCATGTAGGCATTGATCTTTTTTATCGTCATGCAAGAGGATTATCCCTCACACCTAAGGGGGTTGAGTTGGTTCCGTTAATTGAAGAGGCCATCTCACAGCTCAAAAGTGCACTCTCTCAAGTATCGACCTCCCCAGATCACATTAAATTAAATGCTCCTAGCTGCATTACGTCATGGCTACTTCCAAGACTAATGAGCTTTCAACAAGCCTTTCCGGACATTGATGTTGAATTAACGTCGACGATCAAACATCAGTTCGAACCGAATTTCGATCCTTTCGATGCTGTGATTGTTTTTGGTCAGCCTCCTAGACAGAAAGCACTACAGAGTGATCTATTATTCGAAGAAAAACTCACGCCTATCTGCCGACCTGAACTCATGACAGAGATTGAGCAGAAGAAGGCGTTCACCCCAGAAGATTTCACTCAATTTACTTGGTTGCACGCCAATGCCGCTCAAAGTGACTGGGCAATCTGGTTGAACCATGTCGGCAAAACTAATTTACAGAGTAAGCAGAACCAACACTTTGCGACGCTAGATCAAGCAATGAATGCAGCAGTTCAAGGGTTTGGAATAGCAGTAGGTGATATCACTTTAGCGGAGCAAGATTTATTACTGGGAAGAGTCATTTCACCTCATCCACAAACGGTGTTGTCGGGAAATGGGTATTTTCTCATTCAACCAAAAAACAGACAGAATCATTCACTGTCAATGTTGGTGGATTGGCTGCTGAAATAGAGGGCGAAAGTGGCACCATAACTCATTCGTTATGATGCCGTCTTTTATCTTATAAAGCTCTTAATAGGGTAAAGGCTTGTGTTACCTTCTGTTCAGTCACAACAAAACCTATTAGCGTTTCCTTTTCATCAAAGGCTTTTGCGATGATCCCCGTAGCATCAATGTCCATATTCCAGCGGGTGACTTGTTTACTATCGGTAATACCTGCAACTTGAATGGGGTAACTCGGCGTTTTCACTTTAATCATCATCGACGGTAAATTCACAGCACTAGGACTACCAAGCAATGTTTTCGCTAGCGCCGTTGCACTCATCAATGTCGGCTGTAAATACGCCCTAACCTGACCATCAAGCTCAGCACAATCACCTAATGCATAAATGTTCGGCTGAGGTTTGTAACTGCGTATTGACACAGATCCCGCGATTTACAGCTAATCCACTCTTTTCAGCCAAGGCAACGTTGGGTGTTAAGCCAGCACAAACCATCACACTGTCAGCTTCAACCTTACTGCCATCATTTAGTTGCGCTGTGATTATTTCCTCACGCTCATTAAGTTCAGTAACCGTGACTTCTGTATGAACAACAATTTGATTGCGCTTTAATGCTTGAGTCAATTTGTCCGCAACATACTCAGGTAACAGGTTTTGCATTAAGGTCGTATTAGGTTCGACCAAAGTCACTTTTTTACCTGAATTCGCCAAATCTAGTGCTAATTCAACTCCAATCAAGCCGCCACCAATTAACAGCATATGCTTAGAGGTTGTTATGTCTGCTTGGTAGCGCTCAAATTCCTTCAAGCTATTCAACGTCATAATTCGGTTATTGATGCTTCCAGCAAAAGAAGGGACAAATGGTGTTGCTCCCGTCGCGAAAACCAGCGACGAATAACTGTATTTTTTCTCATTGGAAGTCACAGTTTGCGCTTCAGCATCAACAGATGTCACCTGATGATTGGTTAGAAGCTCAACATGATACTGCTGTGCGAACGCTTCCGATTTCAATGTGATGACATCACTAACTTGCTGCTGTTTAGAAAATACATGGCTTAAATCCGGCTTATTATAATCATGTCCATCATCGGCAGTGATCACGCGAATTGAGACACTATTATCTTGGCGACGGATCGACTTCACCAGTTGATAAGCAGCAAAACCACTGCCAATAATGGTTATCGGAGCTGTCATTATGCGACCTCGGAACGTTGGTGAGGAACAAAGACATCTTTGCCTAAATTACACTCAGGGCAAAGGAAGTAATCTGGAACGGCATCCCACGCGGTTCCTGGCTCAACACCCTGATTCACTTCGCCAATGGCTGGGTCATATACCCAGTTACACACCGTACAAATCATGCATTGGCAGTCATCACCGTGTGCATCGTTAGATTTCGGGTCAATATGCTCAACCGTGTTTTCAACGCTTGTATTGACGGTCTTATTAGATGCAGGTAGCTCTGCGGCAGCTAAACCTGAATTGGATTTGGTTTCAGCATTCAATGGAACGGCGGCTAAATCATGTAATGCCCACTGTTTGGCAATTTGTTGTCCATGTTCACGGCAAATTCGCATCGCTTTACCATCTGGTCGCCACTTCGTTTTTAAGCTAATCGCGCTTTGCAATATGGGGATATACAGCGTGTCGGTGATGACAGCCACATCAAAGTTGATGTTCGCATTGTTGCCGCGACTAACCGGATCATGCATGAAGAGGTAAAAACAGGTCAGTTCAGAGCCGATTTATACCACCGATTGAGCGTTTTCCCAATATTCGTTCCACCACTTCGCAAGCGCGATAAAGATGTCATTTTACTTGCTGGCTTTTTTGCAGAACGCTGCCAACATAAACTGAATATTGCCAGTATCAACCTTTCCGCTCCAGTACTTGCGCTTTTGCTGCAAAGCCGCTGGTTAGGTAATGTTCGTGAGCTAGAACATGCAATCAATCGCGCGGCGGTTTTAGCAAGAGCAGAATCAAATAGTGCTCACCTCACACTGCAACCCCATCACTTCCAAATGAGTAATGAACCAGACAGGTTATTGGATATTGACACTCACCTAAATGCCAGTAGTTCCAATGGGCAGCAATCTCACTCTGACAACGATCTTACTAACCTGCACAACTTTGAGCATTTACAAGACTTAGAGCTAAAACGCGCGACAGAGCAGTTTCAAACTCAGTTTATTCAGCACGCCTATTTAGAAAACGAACAAAACCTCAGTGCGACAGCCAAACAGCTTGGACTTAACCCCGGGAACCTGCATCGATTAATGAAGCGACTCGGATTGAAATAGCGTAGCGCCTAAACGTTTACCCTAAACCAAAAGAACCCAGCCATCGCTGAGTTCTTTTCTATTTGTTGCTTAGAGCATTTCGAATTCTAACAAGCGAATGCCTTGCTTTTAGCTTTTAGCTTTTAGCTTTTAGCTTTTAGCTTTTAGCCACGGTAGTAACGTTGTGGAACGAATGGCATTTTTTCTACTGTCATTGGGAGTTTTTTACCACGAACGTCAGCAAAAATTTCAGTCCCAATCACCGCTAAATCTGTGCGTACATAAGCCATTGATACAGGTTTACCCGCATTCGGCCCTGCCGTTCCGCTGGTTACGACACCCACTTGATTGCCTTCCGCATCAAATAGTTCAGCGCCTTCACGCACAGGCGCTTTCGTTTGACCAACCAGACCAACACGCTTACGCTTCACATCTTTCGTGATCAGCTGATCCAGAATAATATCGGCACCAGGGAAACCACCAGCACGTTCGCCATCAGTACGACGAACCTTTTGAATACCCCAAAGCAAGCTTGCTTCAACAGGTGTGGTAGTCGTATCTAAATCGTGACCGTATAGGCAAAGACCACACTCTAAACGTAGAGAATCACGCGCACCAAGACCAATCCATTCAACTTCAGTTTCCGCTGTTAATTTACGAGCGAGAGCATCTGCATGATCATTAGGAACCGAAATTTCATAGCCATCTTCACCCGTGTAACCACTGCGGCTCACGATGCATTCCACGCCATCAATGTCTAATTTTTGCACATCCATGAACAGCATATCAGCGACAGCTGGTTGAAAACGAGCAAGCACTTCTGCGGCTTTTGGCCCTTGCAGCGCAAGTAGCGCACGATCGTCAATCACTTCAAGCTCAACATCCGTTGGGAGGTGAGCAATCAGGTGGTCGATATCTTGTGCTTTGCACGCGGCATTAACAACAACGAATAGGTGATCGCCAAGGTTAGCCACCATCAAATCATCCATAATACCGCCTTGCTCATTAGTAAAGAACGCGTAACGCTGCTTACCTGATGGCAAATCAATAATGTCCACTGGAACCAAAGACTCAAGAACTTTTGCTGCGTTCGCACCATGGAGACGAAGTTGACCCATATGAGAAACATCAAACAGACCCGCAGCATCACGACAATGTAAATGCTCTTTCTTCACGCCAAGCGGGTATTGCACTGGCATATCATAGCCAGCAAACGGCACCATTTTCGCGCCAACTTCTACGTGCAAAGCGTGTAAAGGGGTTTTCAGCATTTCTTGATTAACGTTTTCTTGAGTCATTTTATTTCTCCATTAAGCCAGACCCAGCAAATTCGAGTATGTAGCTTGTGATCTTAACTAAGCCGAACTTCTCTTGAGCGCAGCCTAATCAGCAAGTGATGAAAAAATGAATAATGAGTTTGACGCTTGCCAGCCTCATCAATCAAAAGTTTCTCTTAAGTAAACTATGTTCACTATAGTAAACAAGCATGGCTGTTTTTACACCTTTAACAAGATTAAAACAGCTAAAAATGTGACATTTAACAGTTTTATTACATTCAAAATTCAGCCTGAAAGCGAGATAAAATCACTTCCAAGCATTAAAACAGTATCTATTTCAGCTAGATACAGACAAAAGCAAACGGTTGCATCCACTATAAGAAAATTCACCTTTTATCGAATTACTTTGCTGTTACCCACAAAATATGCGCATCTTCATCACTCGTAGAGATCAACATATGCCCCATATTTGCGTCGTAATAAACGCTGTCCCCTTCACTTAATTCGACAGGTTCATAAAACTCAGAATAAAACATCACATTGCCAGAAAGAATAAGCAGGAACTCTTCCCCATCGTGTCGAACCCAGTCCCCATATTCATCAAACGAACGGGCATGAACACGACTCTTGAACGGCATCATTTTTTTATTAGAAAGTTGCGTCGCAAGCAGTTCATGTTCATATGTCGGCGTAGGGTGTGATTTACCTAAACCTGACTTGGTAATATCGCGACGCCCTGTTGCCACCTTTTTCCTTGGTGGTTCAAATAGTTGAGGCATATCTATTTGTAAACCAAGAGCCAATTTTTGCATCGCCTGAAACGTAGGCGAAATCTGTTCATTTTCAATTTTGCTCAAGGTTGAACGCGCTAAACCTGTACGCTGACTGGCCTCTTCTAATGTTATACCTAACTTGCTACGAACCTCTTTAATTCGTTGTCCCAATTTTAATGGTTCTATATTTTGATCTTGGGATTCCTTCGCCAAGGTCAGGGACGGGTATTCGTCATAGATATCTTCCGACATATTTCCCTCTATATTTTAGTGCTTCCTGTCTAATTATCATTGTTGCACGAAGCTCTTTATTGATTAAAGGGCATACAGGCAAATAAAGCGTGCTCCCTGTAGCAAAAACAGAAACTCTGTTTCCTATAGGAAATTTTTGATTGATTATTGGCGCAACGAAAGTTATGTTATCGACTTGTTAGATGAAGAGATGCTATTTCAAGTTTGGATAAATTGACTTATTAACATTTACACCAAGCTGATTTTTACCCATTTGGGACACTATATTCGCACTGCAATGGCCCTACACTTTACGTTACAACCAATGCAGACACATACGAAAGACCAGATGAACGAACAACAATAATTCAAGTTCATCAGCTAATTTGGAAGGTCATCTACAATGAATAACACTTATCAGAATCACAGCTTAGAAAGTTTTTTCTCAACGAACCTTGCTGCTACAGACGACGCTGTTTTTGCGGGAATCCAAGCTGAAAATGCTCGCCAAAATGAACAGATCGAATTAATCGCTTCAGAAAACATTGTTTCTAAAGCCGTTATGCAAGCTCAAGGCACATGTTTAACCAACAAATATGCTGAAGGTTATCCTGGTCGTCGTTATTACGGTGGTTGCGAACATGTAGATACTGTTGAAGCTATCGCTATCGAACGTGCGAAAAAACTTTTTAATTGTGAATACGCAAACGTTCAACCTCACTCTGGCGCACAAGCCAATGGTGCAGTAAAACTTGCGTTACTCACACCTGGAGACACTATCTTAGGAATGTCTCTGGATGCTGGCGGCCACTTAACTCATGGTGCTCGCCCTGCTCTTTCTGGTAAGTGGTTCAACGCGGTTCAATACGGCGTAGATAAAGAGACATTAGAAATCGATTACGATGCCGTTCTTGAACTGGCTAAAGAGCATCAACCTAAGATGATCATTGCGGGTGGTTCTGCGATTCCACGCGTTATCGATTTTGCTAAATTCCGTGAAATTGCCGATGAAGTAGGCGCAATTTTGATGGTCGATATGGCACACATTGCAGGCCTTATCGCAACAGGCGCACACCCTAGCCCACTACCACACGCTCACGTTGTAACCACAACAACACACAAAACACTGCGTGGCCCTCGTGGCGGTATGATTCTGACTAACCACGAAGACATCAACAAAAAAATCAACTCAGCGGTATTCCCTGGCCTTCAAGGTGGCCCACTGATGCACGTTATCGCATCGAAAGCCGTCGCATTTGGTGAAGCCCTTGGTCCTGAGTTCAGCACATATATCGATTCAGTGATCGAGAACGCAAAAGTTCTTGCTGAAGTGTTGCAAACTCGCGGTTGTGACATCGTGACTGGCGGAACTGACACACACCTAATGCTGGTTGACCTTCGCCCTAAAGGCTTAAAAGGCAACAAGACAGAAGAAGCTTTAGAACGTGCAGGGATCACATGTAACAAAAATGGAATTCCATTCGATACAGAAAAACCTATGATTACATCTGGCATCCGATTGGGTACACCAGCTGGCACTAGCCGTGGTTTCGGCAGTGAAGAATTCAAACTCATCGGAGAGTGGATTGGTGACGTTCTGGATGGACTTGTAGAACACCCTGAAGGTAACGCAGAAGTAGAACAGCGCGTTCGCAAACAAGTGAAAGAGCTCTGTAACCGATTCCCTCTATACCGTTAATACATTTAAATTTAATGACTAACTGGATATAAATCCGAACATAACTTTTTTGGAGATTAGCAATGGACAACACACTGAAGTTTGCAGAAAGCCACGAATGGGTAAAAGACAACGGTGACGGTACTGTAACTATTGGTATTTCAGAGCACGCTCAAGAAATGCTAGGTGACGTAGTATTCGTAGACCTGCCAGAAGAAGGTGACGAAGTTGAAGCAGGTGAAAGCTTTTCACTTGTTGAATCTGTAAAAGCGGCGTCGGACATCTACGCACCTGTTACTGGTGAAATTGTTGAAATCAACGAAGAACTTGAAGACAGCCCAGAGCTAATCAACGAAGAGTCTTATGAAGGGGGTTGGATTGTTAAAGTGAAGCTTGCTGATGCATCTGAACTAGACAATCTAAAAGGTGCGGAAGAGTACCTTGCTAGCATTGAAGAAGATTAATTAGCGCAACATATTAAAGAGTAACCGCTCTATCAAAGCTGCTCTTTCGAGGGCAGCTTAATTTTAGGAACGCATACTTTAGATACAAGGAACGTTTAAGAGTCGTTCTCTTAATCGCATTTCTAAAGATTGAGTGTGAAATATTTGTTTGACCAGCCAAGAGAAGATTATTGCCATGACTCAGCCACATAGCCAATTGCTTACCGACTTAGGTACTCAAAACGAATTTGTTGCCCGCCATAACGGCCCGAACAAATCAGATCAGCAAAAAATGTTAGATATGATCAACGCCACAAGCCTTGAATCACTTATCGATGAAACAGTTCCTGCTCAAATTCGTCTAGAAAAACCAATGTCCCTTGCCGCGCCTCAAAGCGAATATGACATGCTCGTCACATTGAAGCAGTTTGCCAATCAAAACCAAATCAAACGCACTTTCATTGGCCAAGGTTACTACAACACATTTACTCCTAACGTTATTCTGCGTAACGTTCTGGAAAATCCAGGCTGGTACACTGCGTACACACCTTACCAACCTGAAATATCTCAAGGTCGCCTAGAAGCGCTGCTTAATTACCAACAAATGGTAATGGATTTAACAGGCATGGACATCGCAAACGCCTCTCTGCTTGATGAAGCAACAGCCGCAGGCGAAGCGATGACGCTATGTAAACGTGCAGGCAAAAGTAAGAGCAAAGTCTTCTTCGTAGCAGACGATGTTCACCCACAAACACTAGAAGTTGTAAAAACTCGTGCTGAGTTCATCGGCTTTGAAGTGATGGTTGGCGCACTTGAAACACTCGCAGAGCAAGACGTATTTGGTGCCTTGGTTCAATACCCAGGTACAACAGGTGAAGTTCGCGATTTAACCGACATCATCTCTGCCGCTCAAGCAAACAAAATCGTCGTGACGGTTGCGACAGACCTTCTGGCTTCTGCTCTTCTAAAACCTGCGGGTGAAATGGGCGCGGATGTCGTTATCGGTTCTGCTCAACGCTTCGGTGTACCTATGGGTTACGGTGGCCCTCACGCGGCATTCATGGCTACTCGTGAAAAACACAAACGTACTATGCCAGGTCGTGTTATCGGTGTTTCTATCGATACAAAAGGCAACCAAGCACTGCGTATGGCAATGCAAACTCGTGAGCAACATATCCGCCGCGAGAAAGCGACATCAAACATCTGTACTGCTCAAGCTCTGCTGGCAAACATGGCTTCATTCTATGCGGTTTATCATGGCGCAGAAGGCTTACGCACTATCGCTCGCCGCACTCACCACCTAACAGCAATTCTAGCGGCAGGTTTAACAAAATCTGGATACGAACTGGCTCACAACAGCTTCTTCGACACCATCACTATTAACACTAATACGCCAAACAGTGGCGACAACACGACTTCACTGTTTAATAAAGCACAACAAGCAGATATCAACCTACGCAAACTTGAGAATCAATTAGGCGTAAGTATCGATGAAACAACAACAACCGCTGATATCCAAGATTTGTTTGCCATTTTCGGTGTAGATGAAGACGTCAATGCGCTTTCAACTGAAATTTCAAACAATGAATTTGCAGCGATTCCACAAAGCTGTCGTCGTGAATCTAAGTACCTAACGCACCCAGTGTTTAACACTCACCATAGTGAAACACAGATGATGCGTTACCTGAAAAAGCTTGAGAACAAAGACTTCTCGCTGACTCACGGTATGATTCCACTAGGCAGCTGTACGATGAAGCTTAATGCCGCTGCGGAAATGATTCCGGTAACATGGCCTGAGTTCGGTTCAATCCACCCATTCGCTCCATTAGAGCAAGCAGCAGGTTACACGGCACTCGCAAAAGATCTTAAAGAGAAGCTATGTGAAATCACTGGCTATGATGATTTCTCACTGCAACCTAACTCAGGTGCTTCAGGTGAATACGCAGGTTTAATCGCGATTCAACGTTACCACGCAAGCCGTGGCGAAGGTCATCGTAATGTATGTTTGATCCCAAGCTCTGCACACGGTACGAACCCTGCAACGGCATCTATGGTTTCAATGAAAGTTGTTGTAACTAAGTGTGATGAAGATGGCAACATCGACATGGCTGATTTGGCTGCTAAAATCGAAAAGCACAGAGACAACCTAGCAAGCATCATGATCACCTACCCTTCTACACACGGTGTGTACGAAGAACAAGTGAAAGAAGTATGTGAAATGGTTCACGAAGCTGGCGGCCAAGTTTACCTTGATGGCGCGAACATGAACGCTCAAGTGGGTCTAACTAGCCCGGGCTTCATCGGCTCTGATGTTTCGCACCTTAACTTACACAAAACGTTCTGTATTCCACATGGTGGCGGCGGCCCAGGTATGGGTCCAATCGGTGTTAAATCTCACCTAGCTCCTTTCCTTCCTGGTCATATCGAAAATGGCGTTGAAGGCAGCGACTATGCCGTATCCGCAGCCGATTTAGGCAGTGCTTCTATTCTTCCTATCTCTTGGGCATACATTGCAATGATGGGTGAACCGGGCCTAACGGACGCAACGAAAGTCGCCATTCTAAATGCTAACTACGTGATGGAACGTTTACGTCCTCACTACCCTGTTCTTTACCGCGGTACAAACGGCCGTGTTGCTCACGAATGCATTATCGATATTCGTCCACTTAAAGAAGAGACAGGCATTAGCGAAGAAGACATTGCAAAACGTCTAATGGATTACGGTTTCCACGCGCCAACTATGTCGTTCCCTGTTGCGGGTACTTTGATGGTTGAGCCAACTGAATCGGAAGATTTAGAAGAGCTAAACCGTTTCTGTGAAGCGATGATTGCGATTCGTGAAGAGATGGCAGCAGTGAAAAATGGCGAGTGGCCACTAGACAATAACCCACTGGTGAATGCACCTCATACTCAAGCGGATCTAATGTCTGTAGAGTGGGATCACCCATACTCACGTGAACTGGCTTGCTTCCCATCAAATGCAGCGAAAGATGCGAAATACTGGCCAACCGTGAATCGCGTCGATAACGTATATGGCGACCGTAACTTAATTTGTAGCTGCCCAAGTATCGACAACTACGAAGATTAAAAAACAAGTGTCCCAGAGTATTCTAATTTTAGACAAAGTATTCTAATTTTAGACAAAGTATTCTAATTTTAGACAAAGTATTCTAATTTTAGACAAAGTGCCTAGTTTGGGTGAGATCTGAGCTTGGTGTATTTAAAAATCAGACAAACTTCGGTTTGTCTGATTTTTTATTGCGAGTCGCTAATCCATAAGCCCAACCAATAAGGCTTTGAAACAAGCTTTGTCTAAATTTTGTGGCTCATTCGTGCCAAAGGTATTCACTGTGAATTAAAAAACACTCGGTGAATTGGAGCACGACAAATTCCTAACTGTTTACAAATTTCAGACCGATCACAAATTTCAGACCGTTCGGTCTAGCACAAGTTTGGACAGTTCCGTGATCGCGATTTTACTAAATTAGTAATTCGCAAATTACTTTATGTATTGAAAATCGCTTAATTCACTGTCTATTTTCAATTGTTAAGATCACTATTTAACGTATCTATATCTGAGACATTTTTTGATGGTGTTCAGGATAACCCGTGATTTCGAATAGTAACCTCAAACCTTCTCTAAACGCCCCATAATCAAACTCTTTAAAATCAATAATATTCTGACCAAGTGAGTGTGATTCTCGGTTTATATATCGAATGAAAGCTTGATACTTCACGTCTTGAAGTTCGTGTTTTTGCATTACGTTACTCAAGTCTGATTTCTGCACAAAGTTGAAGAAGTATTCAACTACGTTCCTCATACAGTTTGCAATCAAAGCAGCTGGTTGATCCTTGTCATTAATAACAGACCAGTAAGATTGATAGTCATTCTGTATTTCTTCATACTTCATCGTTTCAATCGTTGTACCTTTCGTATTTTTAGATAACCGATACAGAGATTGGTTTTCTTTTCTTCGCTTGTGATTTGAATCAACAAGTTCATAAAAAAAGTAAAGACTATGCGTGAGAACAAAAACTTGCTCAGCCTCATCACCATTGAAGAAATCGTTTTTAATTAGTTGTCCGATATTGTAAACAAAGATATGAGACAAGCTTGAAACTGGATCGTCAATTACCGCAATCTTTTTAACGTGTGCCTCATCAGCCGTTTGTTTACCTTTAAACAATTCTCGGAAGTACAAAAAGCTAATAATCATCTTTTCGCCCTCAGATAACGACAAGAAGATAGGTCCCTCTGTTCCAGTCCTTACAAGGCGATATAGGTCTTCTTCGTGCTTCTCAATATGAAAATCAGTAATACCAATATCAATCAGCCCCTTATTGATATTTTCAATAGATTCTTCAATGTTAATTGTTTCTTTTTGCTTCGCTGTTCGTTCAACTTCGAGAGTGGTAATCTCTACATCAACAGCTTTCTTGTCTTCTATTAACTTGGTCGTTTTCTCGCTGTAATCCGCTTTACTTGCTTCATAAGTCTTTATCGTCTGATCGTGTTCCCAACGAATAATTTTCCAAAACTCGTCTTTAATGCGTTTCAATTCTTGCGCTGAATTCGCAATTTTTTGGTTGTGGATACCAATGCTGTCATTCACTGCATCTACATGTTTATTAAATGAGGTAACATGGTCGCAAAGCTCTTCAAACTCTACTTTCAGGCTTGGTGTTTGCTCTTTTTGTTGAACTTTGAGTAAATTAGACTTTAATATTCTAGCAATTGACGCATGAGACTCTGTCATTTCGGCAAGGGAATCGGCAGAAAAGGCGATGTCTTGTAGGTGTCTAAATCAGTAAGAGAATCAACTATCTTTTGGTATTTGGTAAGTATTTTGCTTATGTTCTGCTTACTTTCTTCATATGTCTCATCAAAGTAGTCTTTGATCTGTGCGATTAACTCAGGCGTTATCGTCTTAGACTGGCAAAACGGACAAGTTTCATCTTCAATCTCATCAAGGTACTGTAAACCATGACTAACCCAATCAGAATTTTTCAACTGATTAATCAGTTTTGCGATTGGGCTATCTTCATTACCAATCACTATTTCTTTGAGTAGTTCTAATTCCTCTGGCAAAAGCTCTGACAATGAAATCTTAGGTAAGACGGTGTAAGTAGTGGCTTTATCACCATCAATTGCAGCAACTTCCTCTTTAAGCTGTTCAATCGTTTTAATTGGTTTAACGGCTGGCAAAGGGACAGAAACAAGATGATTGAACAGAACTGTTTTGTTCCCCATTAACCGATCAAGGCAAAATTTCAGAACGCGATCACCACCAGAGTAGTTCGTCTTTATTTCCCAGGCCTTTTTTTCTGCCGTATCTGTCGCTTTCTTCAAAGCTTCACTTTCTTTGTTAATGTCCGCTTGGTAGCCCTTGCTTTTTTCACTCAGTTGATCGATATCTTTCCCAAGCTGCTCTACATTTTCCTTGGCTTCTTTGTTCTCTTTGGATAGGCTAAAAATACCATTAATAGAATCTTTGGAATAAAAGTTATCTCGGATAAACTTCTGATTATAAACAAGAACCTTACATCCATCGTTTGTGTTAGAACAGTCTTTGTATTTAGGGGTGTCTGGTGCATAAAAGTAGTTGGAGAATGTACTTTTACCAGTGCCATTTAAGCCATAAATGATGTTTACTTTTTTATCTGTGTTGAGAATTGTTGCATTTTGATAACTTGCTACGTTACTAAGGTTTATTTGTGTAATCATATACTGCCGATACCAACTGGAAATTGAAATTATTAGTTATGCTGATTTGAAATAGCCATTGAAGTGCCACCAATATCATATCCTCTTTTAGAATGAGAAAAAGTATGTCAAATCACGGCTCGGCAAGACGGTGGATTAATTAGGTATAACTTAAAAAGGAACACAGGCTTCTCAGAGGTATGAAAAACCTGTATCAGTCCTTCTAGCAGTCAGTTTGCTCTGAGAGCCTCAGAGCGTCTTCCAGTTCAACGCCTAGGTATCGAATAGTGTTATCTAGTTTCGAATGGCCAAGTATGATTTGCACCGCCCTTATATTTTTCGTTCTAGCTAGATCAGAGTAGCTTTAGTACGGCGCATAGAGTGCGTGCCGTAATAATCTGCATTCAAACCAAGCTTTGCGGCCCAGTTTCTGATAATCGTACGATAAAAGGAGTAGCTGATGGGTTGGCCTTTACGACGACAACTTGGAAATAGAAAACTATTTGCCTCTAGGTGCGCTGAGTAGACCCACCGACTGATACTCTGTTGTGTTCTCGGAGTAATTTCGTAATGCACATCAGTACCTGTCTTTTGCTGAATGCATTGAACCTTCTCATAGATCACTCCTTGCGAGGAAACATCATATACATGCAGCTTTAGCAGATCACTCGCCCTTAACTTGCTATCAATAGCTAGGTTTAATAGTGCAGCTGCATTAAATCGTTTTCAAGCTCTAGCCTAGCTCTAATTCGCCAAATCTCTTCCAGCTTGAATGGTCTTTTAATGCCACTGCATTTTCCCGAAGCTAACTTTCTCATATTGACCTCCTTCTCAAAGTTGTTGGTCAACATAGAATCTGGCGATCAAATAGAACTGTTCCAGCCGCGATAACGTCCGGTCAGCATGAACCGAAACATTTGTGGACAGATTTTTTCAATCTGATATCTCGTGCAGTTTATCTTTGAGTTCGGTAAGTTTTCCTTGCACCGCCTCAAGCTCTGGACGAAAAAGTGCATCGTCAATGTCATGTGATATTGCATGCCATTTGCTTGTAAAGGTCCTAAGTTCGGCCTCTAGAACGTTATTGACCAGTGCAAAGTAATTCCGACAATTAGGTCCATGTTCTTTCGCGATACAACGATGAATGGAAAATAGTGAGGCAAGGCTTTCCAACGCACTGTCGGTCTTACCGTTTTGTAAAGTCTTTGTTGCGATCCTAGTATCCAACTCTATATACATTGCCCAAGCAGCATGTCGATCTGCCTGTGATCCGCACCAGAAGTTTTGGACACTGAGTTAAGTGAGTACAATCACTAACGAGGTGAACAATGACAACTAAGAAAACACGAATCAAACATGCTCCTGAATTTAAAGCCGAAGCGCTTAAGTTAGCAGAGAAAGTCGGTGTCGCTGCTGCCGCACGACAGCT